>JADFJS010000052.1 GCA_022566155.1 Chloroflexota bacterium | reverse complement strand
GGATGCGCCGGTCGCAGAACGCCTGCTGGACCGCGTCGGGGCGGAACCTGCCCCGCAGCACCAGTCCCTCGGATTCGAGCTGAAGCAGGGCTTGGTTGACCTGGGATTCGCCCAGTCCCAGGTTTTGGGCCATTTCGCTGGGAGTGAATGGCCCGGAGCACTCCACCCATCCGCGCACCAGATCCAGGTGGGCCTCTTCCTCCGATAGGGCGGGTCCCGATGCCGGACCTTCGGCGGTACTGGGGTCCGGCCTTGATTCTGGGAAGGCTGCCCGGACCAGCGAGATGCGCTCGGTGGCGGCCCATGCCCAGCTTTCATGGGCATGACCGGCGGCGCCGTGACTAAAACGGAAGGCCCGGCCCGCTTGCACCAACTCCGCGAACCATTGGTCCAGCTCCTCTCGGGAATGGCCGGCGTCTTCCCGGTAAGCGTTAGCCTGGGGAAGGATGCCCAACACCAGGAGGGCATCGTGCAGCTCGTGGATGTCCCTGATGCGAGGCCAGGCATTCTCCGACTCTTGTTGGATGACCTGCGCGTCCAGCGCACCCAGCTCCCGGGAGTCCTCGGGAAGGGCACGCCGTAGGGAAACGGCCCTGGCCCGGCGCTCCTCCAGAGGAGCATCGTCCAGAAAGGCGTAGGGCGCGGCGTTAAGGATCTGGTGGGCGAATACCGATGGCTGCACCGTGTCTCGCGCGTGCACCTGAATATCGCCCTTCTGGATAGCTTCCAGAACGCCCTTGAGCCCCGGCAGGTCGGTGGCCTCGGTCAGACAGTCCCTCATCGTCTCAAAGACGATGGGATGGTCCGGCTCTTCGATGTCGCCCGGCGGAGCATTGTCCTGACAGGCGACCTGTGCCGGGAACACTGCGGCCAGGAGATCGTCGGAGCGCATGCGCAGCAAAGGGGCGGGCACCTTCCGGCCCCCCGTGTGTCTCAGCACCGCCAGGGCCCGGGTGGCATTCCAGCGCCATCGAGTGCCGAAGAGGGGCGCCTGCAGCATGGCCTGGCGCAGCACCCCTTCCACCGTCTGGGGAGAAAGAAACGCGAATATGTCGGAAAGGGGAAAGGACAGGTTCGGCCCCAGGGAGAAGTTAAGGCCGTCGTCGGTGGCCGAGGCCTGTAGCTCGAAATCGAAGCTGCGGCAGATGCGCTTACGCAGGGCCATGCCCCAGGCGCGGTTGATGCGGGCGCCGAAGGGGGCGTGCACGATGATCTGCATGCCCCCGGTCTCGTCGAAGAACCGTTCCGCCACCACCTGATTTCCCGTGGGCACCATGCCCAGGACCCGCTTTCCTTCTTCCAGGTAGGCCACCAATTGGCGGGCGGCCTCGTGGGGAACACCGGCCTGGGACACCACCCATTCCAGGGCTTCCGCAGGGCGGTCCAGCCGCTGGTCAACTTCCTCCCGCAGGCTGGTTATCTCTTGCGACAATTCCCAGGTCCTGCCGGGAGCTTCCCCGAGCCAGAAGGGGACGGTAGGGGACATGCCGTGAGCGTCCTCCACACGGACCCGGCCTCGCTCCACGCGGCGAATCTTCCATGGAGTGTTTCCCAGCAGGAAAACGTCGCCGGCCATACTTTCGATGGCAAAGTCCTCGTTAACCGTGCCGACGAAGGTCTCCTCGGGGTCGGCGATAACATCGTAGTCGGCGTTATCGGGGATCGCGCCACCGCTGGTCATGGCGGCGATACCGGCGCCACGGCGTCCCGTCAGCCGCCGGTTTATGCCATCCCGGTGCAGAAGGGCCCTGCCCCGTCCTTCTCTGGGAGCAAATCCCTCGGAAAGCACCTCCACCACCTGGTCAAACTTTTCCCGTGGCAGGTCCCGGTATGGATAAGCTCTCCGGCAGAGGCTGTACAGATCGTCTTCATCCCATTCCTCGGCAGAGCAGGCGGCCACCATCTGCTGCGCCAGGATATCCAGGGGCCAGGGGGGGATCTTCAATCTGTCCAGGTTGCCCCGGCGCAGGGCACGCACCAACGCGGTACACTCCACCAGCTCATCGCGGGTCAGGGGGAAGAGCCGTCCTTTAGGGGTGCCCAACAAGGTGTGCCCCGAACGGCCGACACGCTGAAGGAGCAGGCCGATGGAACGGGGAGAGCCTATCTGGCAGACCAGGTCCACCACCCCAACGTCGATGCCCAGCTCCAGGGAGGCGGTGGCCACGCACACCTTGACCTCGCCCTTCCGTAGCTTCTCCTCGGCGGCCAGCCGGGTGGCGCGGGACAGGCTGCCGTGGTGGGCCACCACCGCCTCCTCCCCCAGGCGTTCCGATAGCTGATGCGACAATCGTTCCACCAACCGCCTGGTATTGACGAACACCAGGGTGGTGTCGTGGTCTCTGGCCAGGCCGGCGACGGTGTCCAATGTCTCGCCCCAGATCTCGTGGGTGGCGATGGGCCCCAGCTCTCCTTGGGGCAGCTCGATGGCCAGGTCCATGGCCCTGGCGTGGCCGGTATCGACGATCAGGCAGTCTGGGGTGCCGTCGGGAGCGATGTTGTCATTACCCACCAGGAAACGGGCCATCTCGTCGATGGGCCGCTGGGTGGCCGACAGCCCGATGCGGGTGATCTCCTGGCCGGCCAGGGCGCAAAGCCGCTCCACCGAAAGGGACAGGTGCGACCCTCGTTTGTTGTTGGCCACGGCGTGGATCTCGTCCAGGATCAGGGTCTTGACCCCTTGCAAACCCTGGCGTCCGCTGCGCGAGGTCAGCAGGATATACAGAGATTCCGGCGTGGTGATCAGGATGTGGGGCGGGCGCTTGGCCATCCGCTGGCGTTCCGAGGGCTTGGTGTCTCCGGTGCGCACGGCGGTGCGGATCTCGGGCAGGGGCGTGCCCATCTCTTCGGCCAGCGCCCGCATCTCTTCCAGGGGCGTGGCCAGGTTCTTCTGGATGTCGTTGGAAAGGGCCTTCAGGGGAGATACGTATACAACCTGAGTGGTGTCGGGAAGCCCCTCATCGATGCCTTGACGCACCAGCCCGTCGATGCAGGTGAGGAATGCGGCCAGGGTCTTGCCCGAGCCGGTGGGCGCGGCTATCAGCGTGTGACGGCCCTGGGCAATGGCCGGCCAGCCTGCCTCTTGGGCCTCGGTGGGGCGGGGGAATCGGCTCTTAAACCACGCCTGAATTATCGGATGGAAGCGCGAAAGAGGCATGGGGGTAGTTTAGCATAACGGGGATTCTACCTGACCCTACGGATGTCAGTCCGGGCCTCGAGGGGGATAATTCCCCCTCGACCCCCTATGCCATGGAAGCGCTGATGGAAATTGATCGTTTCCGGGTTAGCCGGCGGCGGCTGCCGTGATTGCGGCCCCCTTCAAGAACTTGGCGACGTGGGGGACCACCAGATCGCCGGCCCGGGATGTCTGGCCGTGATCCAGGCCGGGGAAGGAAACGAAGGTGGCATTGGGCAAGTGCTGCATGCACGCTTTGGCGCCTTCGTAGAAGCCGTCGGCCTCGCCCACGTAAAGTAGACAAGGCATGGTCATGGTGGGAAGGACGTCCTCCATGTCGCCGGTACCCCTGGGGGCATTGGTGGCGGCGATCAATGCCTGCGGATCGTTGGCCAGCATCAATGCCCTTCGGTCGGGGTCCATCGGCCCGCTCTGGGCTTCCTGGTGGGCCACGTAGGCTTCCATCCCCTGTTGGAATAGCTCCACCCGGTTTGCCGGCAGAGCGTTCCCTCCCGACCCAGAGGGACTCATTCCACCGATGATGAGGGAGTGGAAACGCTGAGGCGCGTGTATGGCGATGCCGAAGCCGATGCGGCCGCCCATGGAGAAGCCCAGGAAATGGGCCTTATCGATCCCCAAGTCGTCCAGCACGGTAGTAACGTCCCTCACCCTGAGACTGAGCTCATAGTCCTTGGGATCGTGGGGCTTGCCGCTGGCGCCGTGTCCGCTGGCATCGATGAGGATGAGGCGGTAGTCTTTCTGCAGCGGTTCCACGTATCCGTTGAGGTACCAGTTCTGGATGCTGCTGGTGAAACCGTGTTGCATCACCAGCGGCGGACCGTCTCCCTCCACGTGGTAGTGTATGCGGACCCCCTGATTGTTGGCGTACGGCATGTCCCGTGCCTCCTAGCGATGATTGAATGGATTGCTAATCTCCGGAAGGGGAGTGTGAGGGGCGAGGCCCCTCACGTCGTCCTGGGACGCTCCATAAATACGGTTACACCCATCTCAAGGTACTTGTCCCGTTGGTCGGGAGTGCCGGTGCGGAAGCTCACCCTGACCTCGGTGTCCTCCAACTGCTTCAGCACATTGACCAGACAGTCATCCACCGTCTGGAAAGGGTGCTCGGGATGGGCTTCCAGGTCGAAGCTCAGGTCTGCCGGGCCCCAGGTCAAGCAGTCAACCCCCGCCTTGGCCAGCTGTGCCGCGTCTTTCACCGCGGTAAGGCTCTCTATCTGGAGACACAGGATACCGTTGTTGTTCCACCAATTGGCGTATTCCAGCCGATCGTCACGGCCGCGAACGCCGTGCCGTGCTGCCCCTCCCCAGCTTCGCCGCCCCACCTGTGGGTAGTAGAAGGCGTCCAGCGCCTCATCCACGATCGATTCGTCTTCCACCAGGGGCACCTCGATGCCCATGGGGCCCAGGTCGAGGATGTTGCCGATGAGATAGGCGTGGCGGGTATTCTTGATGCGGAACTGGACCGGCATCCCCAGGTCTTCGGCCAAGGCGCAGAAAGTGACCAGCTTCTCTTCGTTGTACGGGCTGTGCTGGCTGTCCAGGGAGATGAAATCGTAGGTGTCCTTGCTCAGGATCTCCTCCAGCCGCCCCCGGTCGGAGTCCAAGGGGGCCGATACCCCGACGATGATCTCTCCTCTGCGGATGCGCTGTTTCAAGGGGTCTTTTTCTTGCATCTCCGGTCTCCTTTTGAGCCAGCGGAATAGGTATTACCGGTTGGGCCGTGCGGGAGAGGCTGGGGTCCATCCGGCACGGGGATTGTATCCTGGGGAATGGGCAGTGACAAGCGGGATCCGGCTAGTGGCTGAAGCTACAGGTAGCAATAGTCCAACGGACCCCTTTCCGGTGCAAGCTCCCAAGGGCTGGGAGGGCATCTATGCTATACTCACCGTCGTTGTTGGCACCATCTTCCCGGGCTTGGCTACCGGAGCCTGCCCGACAGGTCTTTTGTAGCGCGGAATGCCGGGGAAACAGGAGGTGGTGATGCACCGGGCATTGGAATCGAGGACCAATCAATTTCAGGGCGTTGAGGTGACACCCGACGCCCTTCCCCAGGACCCTTCCGAGTTCCGCCTCCGGCTGGACGATTCATTGAGAGCATGGAGCTCCGAAGGGCTGCTGGCTGTCTGGCTTCGCGTGCCCATCGACCGTTCGGCATTGATCCCCGTGGCGGTGGAGGCAGGGTTCACCTTCCACCACTCGGGGGACGACTACCTGATGATGACCCACCGGCTGGTGGAGGGCGCCCAGATCCCTCCCTTTGCGACCCACTTCATTGGGGCTGGCGGCGTGGTGATCAACGATCAACAGGAATTGTTGGTGGTGCGGGAAAGGTACGGCTTTGGCGGCCGTCCTCCCGCGCTGAAGCTTCCGGGAGGGGCATTGCTGCCCGGAGAGCACCTGGCGGAGTCGGTGGTGCGCGAGGTATTGGAGGAGACGGGCGTCCAGACCCGCTTTGAATCCCTGGCGTGCTTCCGCCACTGGCACGGCTACCGCTACGGGAAATCCGACATATACTTCGTCTGCCGCCTCAGTCCCTTGAGCAACGAGATCACCATACAGTCCGAGGAGCTTGCCGAGTGCCTTTGGACGCCATTGGAAACATTCCTGAGTGCCGACGATATCGGCGTTTTCAACAAGAGTATCGTGCGGTCCGCCCTGGAGAATACCGGGCTGGCGCCAGCCTCCATGGAAGGCTATCCCAATAACAACGAGCGTGAATTCTTCATGCCGCCGGCCCTCATCGGCAGTTTCCTGTCGGAGCCGGAACGTCCTTCTGGTCCATGACGGATCCGATCGGCCGTCATGGAACCATAGCCGTTGGAAATTCGAATATAGGCGTTCGCAGGAGCGGGTGAATTGGCCAACCTGGCCCAGCTTGGCAAACGTGTAAGCGCACAATACCTGGCGTCCTTCCAAAACCCTGGATACGCCAAGATGTGGTTCGCTTCCCTGAGCGCTTCTTCCTCGGCTTGGGCCCTGATCGTGGCCAGGGGAGCCCTGATCCTCGAACTCACCGGCTCGCCGGCATGGATCGGCTATGTAACCTTCGCCGCCATGATCCCCTCGGTGATGGTATCTCCCATCGCCGGGTACCTGGCGGACCGCTACGACCGGCGCACGGTTATGGCCTGGTCCTTCGCGGTCAACCTGGCCCAGATCATGGTTCTCGCCTTCCTGGTGGCCAACGGATCAGTACAACCCTGGCATCTCGTGGTGCTGGCGGTCGTGAACGGCACCGCCCGGTCCGTTCAGACGCCCTCCTCCCAGGCATTGCTGGTTAACATGGTGCCCCGGGAGCAGATAACCAACGCCGTTTCACTGTTCCAGGTCACCTTTCAAGGCGCTCGCTTCACCGGTCCCGTTCTGATCCTGGCGGTGCTCTGGTTCACCGATAAGCCGGAGTGGCCATTTTACCTGTGCGCCGCGCTCTACGTCGTGGGGCTAGGGCTGGCGCTGAGCGTCCGCAGGGCATCCCGAGGGGTGGTGGAGGCCGGCCGAGGAATGCGGGTGATCATGCGGAACATGGTAGCCGGGTTGGGCTTCATGTACCATCACCCAATGGTTCTTTCCCTGGTCCTTCTGGTGGTGGCCCATTGCGGCATGACCATGTCCTTTGAGTCTCTGTTGCCTGTGATCAGCCAGGAAAGGTTGGGAGTGGAAAGCGGCGCCGGTGTGCTGAGCCGTTTCAGCCTGCTGATGGTGGGATACGGTGTGGGAGCTATCGTGGCCGCCCTTTACCTGGCCGGGGTCAAAGCCGGGGGCAGCAGGGGACGTCTTCTGCTGTGGTCGGGGATACTCAGCGGGTTGGCGCCGGCGGGCCTGGCCTTTTCCCCCAATCTGATGTGGGCGGTCCTGGCGACGGCGGGCATGGGGTTCTCCCAGGGCGGATTCATGACCCTCAGCGCCGCGATGATGCAGACCATAGCCCCAGACGAGATCCGCGGCCGCATGATGGGCGTTTACAACTGGCACATCCTGGGGTTCATGGCCAGCTTCAACATGGTGAACGGCACGCTGGTAGATTTCACGGGGCTCAGCGCAGCTGTGGTCCTGGCGGCGGGAGGCATCGGTTTCGTCGCCGTGGCGGTAATGAGCCTGGGCGGGGTACACATAAGGCAGATTTATTCCCAGGGCGTTCCTGCAACCTGAGCGGCATATACAGCAGAGAGGAGATACCAGTGGACATAGACCGTATCAGAGAGCAGATCCCCGTTTGCCGTAGGATGGTCTACGTCAACTCCGGCTGGTCGGGACCGTCACCGGTTTCCGTGGTGGAGGCCATCAAAGCCCGCCTGGACTATGAGATGGAGCAAGGCCCCACCACACCCGACGTGCGGGAGAGCGGCCGTGAGATTCAAGACCAGACCCGCCTGGCCGTCGCCAACCTACTCAATGCCGCCCCCGAGGAGGTCTGCCTCACCAAGAACACCACCGATGGCATCAACATCGTTATCAACGGCCTCACCTGGAACCAGGGCGACGAGATAATAACCTGCAGCCTGGAGCACAGTTCGGTGCTGGTGCCCAGCTATTTCCAGCAGTGGCGCCACGGCGCCGTGGTGAAGGTGGTGGCCCTGGCCAGCGATGAGGGCCACGACGAGATCCTGGCCAAGATCGAATCGGCCATCACCGATCGCACTCGATTGGTTTTCCTCAGTCACATCCAGTACTCCACCGGACTGCGAATGCCGGTGGAGGAGATCCGGCGCATGACCAAGGACCGGGGCATCATGATGCTGTTGGACGGCGCCCAGACGGCGGGCCACATCGCCCTGGATATGAAGGCGATCGACTGCGACTTCTACGCCATTCCGGGGCAGAAGTGGCTGCTGGGCTCGGAAGGCATCGGCGCCCTCTACATCCGCCAGGACATGATTCCTCAGGTGCAGCCGGTACACGTGGCCGGCCGGGCGGTGATGCCCCACGATGGCCCGGAAGATATGGAACCGGAGATCGCTTCCATCGACAAGCTCAAGGGCAGCTCAACCAGCACGGCCCTGCAGGCGGGATTGCTGGAGGCCATCAGCTTCGTTCAGGCGGCGGGCATGGATGAGATTGAAGCGCGGGACCTGGACCTGGCCTCCCAGCTAAAGCAATCTCTGGGGGAGACGCCGGGGGTCAAGGTTCTGTCGCCAATTGAACGGAGCGGTTCTTCCGGCCTGGTCAGCTTTGCCATAGATGGCATGGAGCCCGAAGACGCGGTCGCTAGGCTATGGGAACGGGACCGTATCGTGGCCCGCCAGGTGGGCTTCCCCCACGGCATCCGCGTCTCCCTGCACTTTTTCAATACCGAGGAAGAGGTAGGGCAGATTGTGGAGGCGGTCCGGCGCTTGGCCTGAATATTATTGGGGCCGGGCGGCTATAGACCCGCTGCCGGGCCGTAGTGCTCCAGCCACCAGCGGGCGATGTCGATGCGGCGGGCGAACCAAACCCCGGGGAACCCTTTGGCGTATTCCAGGAACCGCTCCACGGCCATGGACCGCGCCGGACGGCCCGCGATGCGGCAATGCAGGCCCACCGACATCATCTTGGGATGGGTCTGGCCTTCCCGGTAGAGGCAATCGAAGGTGTCCTTTAGATACTCGTAGAAGTCGCCCACGCCCACCAGGCCACCGCGCCAGAACCGGGCGTCGTTGGTCTCCATGCTGTAGGGCACGACCAGCCAGGGTCTTTCATTCACGTCTACGAAGTGGGGCAGGTCGTCGTTGAGCGCTCCGCTGTCGTAGATGAACCCCCCTTCCTCCACCACCAGCTCCCGGGTGTTGACACTGGGCCCGTAGCGGGTGAACCATCCCAGAGGACGCTGGCCGGTGGTGCGGGTGAGGGATTCCACCGTCTTGGCGATCGCCCGGCGTTCCTCTTCCCGGTCCATCAGGTGGTATTCTTCCCAACGGTAGCCGTGGCCGCACACCTCGTGGCCCCGGGCCGGGATCTCCCGTGCGGCCTCGGGATTGCGTTCCAGGGCCAGGGCGCAGCAGAAAAATGTCGCGGGCACCTGAAACCGGTCCAGCAGGTCCAGCAAGCGCCAAACGCCCACCCGGCTGCCGTACTCGAAGAAAGACTCGTTGTACAGGTCTCGTTGGCCGGCGGGCACCGGCGATGGGACCTCGCCGTTGGTCTCGTGGTGTGAGTCGCCGTCAAGCAGGGAATACTCGGCTCCCTCCTCGTAGTTGACCACCATGGAGATGGCGATCCGGGCATCCTGGGGCCATTGGACCTGGGGTAACTCGCGGCCATACCCTATGAAGTCGCGTTGCATTATATTGGCATCTCCCGTAAGGATAGCTGGTATCAAATCGGAAAGTTCTTTTGGGAGGGTTTGGGGACCCATTTCTTACAAGAAAAGGGTCCCCAACGTGCTCAGAAGGCAAGGTGGCCGTAGCCACGGACAACCGGCCCAAGCCTATCGATACATAGGCTTGAAGAAGCTGTGCAGAAAATTGCGCTGGTGCGCCCAGCTGTGGGACCGCTTCAACGCCGGAGTGGGTATCGGCTCTCCATTCTTGTGGGTGATCCGCAAGGTCTCGTATCTAGACAGCTCAGGAGGCGCGTCGGCGGTAAAAACGACCTCGCACTCTTGCGCATCCAGGAATGTCTTGAGGGTCTGGTAGCCCTTGGGCCGGGTATTGGGGGTCTGGTAGATATAGAGCTCGGTGGCGCCAAACATCTCTTCGACGTGGTCGCTTCCCGTGCCCCGTCCGCCACCCTGGCGTATCTGCTTTCTATTGATGCCGAAGTTGCGTAAGCTCATGGCCGCTTTACCTTGGTATTAAATTGGTATTGAATCGCGGCTCCCGAAGCGCCCTGGAGCCGCGGTGCTAACGATACTCTTGATCATGGGAACATCGCCCAACCAACCCGGCCGGTCTCAACCCGGAAGAAATGACCCTGTGTGGTCGTGACGAATAGCGTTGTCATGTCGGGCCCGCCGAAGCAGCAGTTGGTGGGCCGCTGGGCAGGCACGGGGTGGGTCTCCAGGACCCGGCCCGACGGGGAGAAGACGTAGATCATCGGCCCGGGGCCGCCCAGCTCCCAGCCTGCGGTGGCCACGATGTTGCCCTCGGCGTCCAGGCACATGCCGTCTATGCCCCGGTGCACCGAGTGGGGGTCCTTGCCGAAGGTGTGGAGCACCGTATAGGGGCCCAGGCTGCCGTCATCGTTGATCGGGTAGGCCCGCAGCTCCCGGTCCAGGTTGGTGGCATCGCTGTTGCTTTCGGCCACGTACAGGGTTCTCTGATCGGCGGAGACCAGGATTCCGTTGGGCATGGTGGTGTCGAACACCACCCGGGAAACGGTGTAGCTGCCGTCGGGCTGGGGGTCGGCGCGTAGTACCGACCGGTGATCCAGCACCTCCCGCTCGCTGGGATCGATGTTGCCGGCGTTCCAGGGGTTGGTGAACCAGATGCGCCCCTTGCGGTCCACGGCCAGGTCGTTTGGGGTATTCAAGGGCTGTCCGCCCAGACTATCAGCCACGGTAACGGTGCCGCCGTCGTCGAAGCGGACGATGGAGCGGCCGGCGGAGCAACAGCCGAACAGGCGTCCCTCGGCATCGTAAGCCAAGCCGTTGGTACGGTTGGTTTCCCCCCGCTGCTGGCTGATGCCGCCGGTACCGGGGTCGTAGCGCATGATGCGGCTGGTGGGAATATGAGTGAATAATATGGCCTCTCCATCCCACACCGGACCCTCGGTTACACCGCCATATGGGCGGTTGAGTAGCTGGAATCGCCAACTCATGTGGTGGTACCTCCGCCGGACATAGTCCCGAAGATGATCCAGGCTGACGGGCCGCTGCCGCCGATTTTAGCAGAACGCCCCACCGGCGGACAATCGCCGGTCCCTTGAATGCTCATGCCTAAGCTAAGGCCGGTGTTATAATTGATACTGTGATCGCAGAGGTCCTCGGAACCTTGGCCCTGATTCGCGTTCCGAAGCTACCATGATTGGATATCTCCAACTCCACCCTTAGGTTAACGTCATTCACAATGGCACGCGTTTTTCGAGAACTGCTGGAAGCTTTCATCCTGGCGCTGATCGTCTTCATGGTCATTCAGGGCAGCGTGCGGAACTTCCGGGTGCAAGGTGCCAGCATGAATCCCACGCTGGAGAGCGGGGAGTACCTGCTGGTCAACAAGCTGGTCTATTTCCCCATAGATGCTCAGCGCCTTTCCCAGGTGATTCCCTTTTGGAATGTTGACGAATCGGCCGGCGGTTTTGCCGCTCGTGGTCCTAAGCGTGGTGAGGTGATAGTATTCCGATTTCCCGGGGAAACAAGGGACTTCGTCAAACGGGTCGTTGGGCTGCCGGGGGAGCACGTGGAGATCCGCGAGGGTGGCGTCTACATTGGTGGCCAACGCCTGCCGGAGCCATACATCGGCTCCGTCGAGACTACCTGCAACGGCGATTACTGCGACCTGACGTTGAAAGCAGATGAGTATTACGTGCTGGGGGACAACCGCGGTAATAGCAACGACTCCCGCCGCAAGGGAAGACTGCCGGGCGAGAACGTGCTGGGCAAGGTGTGGTTCGTGTACTGGCCGTTTTCGGAGATGAACCTGCTGGACAGCTTCAGTACCGTGGCCCAAGGTGCGCTCCGGGAAGTCCCGTGGCCGTAATTGCAGGTATGCTGCTCGGCCGCCGGCGTTTGATCTGGGAACCTGCTGCCTGGCTACAGAACTAGCCGTCACAGTCATCCCTTCGCCCTGAGCCTGTCGAAGGGTGGTTCGCCAACCCGAACGAACGTCGCTGGAATGGCCTTTCCTCTGGGTAAGTGCTAGCTCTTGGCCGGTCCCAGAAGCACGTCTTGTCCGTCGATGCGAACCTCGAATGTCCTGATGTTTTCATCCGCGGGTGGTGTCAGCGCCTCGCCTGTAATCACGTTGAATGCCGAGCCGTGCAGCGGGCACTCGATTTCCTCTCCGGCCAGGTCCCCTTCGGAAAGGGAAGCGTAAGCGTGGGAGCAGATGTCGTCCAAAGCGTAGATGGTTCCATCCACGTTGACCAGTAGTATCTGGTCCGAGCCCACCTCCACGACCTTCACATCACCGGCCGCCAGCTCTCCCACGTCGGCTACCTTTACAAATCCTGATTGGGCCATATGTCTTTCCGCTCCTGTTCCGTTAGTCTTCCTTAGGTCTTCCCGAAGACATTATAGAGTAACGATACCAGTCATTAAAAGTGGCCCTCACCGCAGCTTCTCCCCTGGTTGACAACGAAATCGGTGGACACCCACCGGGCGGTTTCCATATAATGGTTGGTGGAGAGGTGCCGGAGTGGACGAACGGGCGCGACTGGAAATCGCGTAGAGGCGCAAGTTTCTCGCGGGTTCGAATCCCGCCCTCTCCGCCGCTTCACCCGCGCCTTCGGAACAATTTCACATACCCTTGAGCTGGTACAGCTCCTCGTTGACGCAGTGTTCCAGCCGGCGGCCCTTGATACCGGCAAGCAGGTTTCGCGCCGCCATCAGGCACATCTCCCTGCGGGACCCCTCTGAGGCGCTTCCGATGTGTGGCGTGATCACCAGATTTTCCA
>JADFJS010000051.1 GCA_022566155.1 Chloroflexota bacterium | reverse complement strand
CAACAGATAGGGGCTGGTCTCGTTGATCAGCCGGTTGGGCATGATGGCTCCTATTTGAACCCGCTAGACGGCGGGACAGTTGGCTAGGTGATATTGTCAACCAATTTCACCCAGAATGCCAGTGGGGATCGGCCCCCCCGGATGCCGGTTGCGGGCGCCCCGTTACCCTGTTGGCATTCGGCACACAACGTGATACATTTGGAGTGTGAAATACTACGCTTGGAGCGCCGAAAAGAATGAATCTTTGAAGTTGGATCGCGGCGTTTCTTTCGAGGAAGTGGTTTTCCACATTGAGCGTGGTGATCTGCTAGACGTACTGGAACATCCCAACCAGCGGCGTTATCCCGGTCAACGAATTTCCGTGGTGGATATTCGTGGTTACGCCTACCTGGTTCCATTCGTGGAGAGTGAGAGCGAGATTTTTCTGAAAACGGTGATTCCTAACCGCAGAGCCACTAATACTTACTTGGGACGGAGTGAAAAGAATGGTCAGACTTGATGGGGAAGAACAGGAGCTTGTAGGGTCGTTTGAAAAGGACGAATGGCGTCCGGTGGCAGATCGGGACGCGGCGGTTCAACGCTATCAAGGTTACGCCCGGACCACATTCAAGAAAGATATGCGGGTGAACATCCGCATTTCGAGCAAGGACCTGGAGGCCCTTCAAATCCGGGCGCTGGAAGAGGGAATTCCATACCAAACCCTGATGGCCAGCGTTTTGCACAAATACGTCAGCGGCCGGCTGTTGGAAAAGAGGGGCTAGACCGTAAAGGGTTGGGGATGGCCGAGGTTGATGAGGTGCTGCATCGGAACCTGGGTCTTATGCACTGATGGTAGTCGGGGTGAGTTCGTGTGAGCGGAAGTTAGGGGAGCCCCAGCCGCCCCAGGTCTTCTTCTGTCCAGCGAGTTGCCCGAAGCACACTGGCGAGGGTTTTCCGGTCGAGCCTATCGCTACCGCGATGGTAATGAATGCTGGTGGTCCTTCTATCTGGATGCCGGTAGATGTGGCCTCCTGTCTGAGTTGTCCGCTGCAGGATAAAACCGTCGCGTTCTAAGGCTCGCATCAATTCCCGGACAGGCGTGTTACGAAGTAGATGAACTAATCTCCCGACATCTCTCATACGGTGATGGTGACGACGTCTGACTCGGTAAAGTCCTTTCCTTCTTTCTCGGCCTCTGGTGGGAGGGGATCATTGTGCTCGATCATAACTTCCAAGAAAGCTTGGGCTGTATCTTGGAGAGCTTGCAGCGCTTGCTCCCTGGTATAGCCCCACGCTGCGCAACCCGGCAGGACTGGGATGTCGGCTCCCCATCGGCCATCTTCGTCTTGTTCGACCTCAACCGTGAACACGTAAGTCTTCAATTTGCTCCTCTTCCGGTGGAGAACTAACGCTGTCCTGCGGCCTCGACTAGCAGTTAGGCTCGCCTTTATTTCCTGGCCAACTCCCCGTTCAACCGCTCCACCAGCGCCTCCAGCGCCATCCCTCCCAGGTCGCCCTCCTCCCGGTGGCGGACGGACACGGCGCTATCTTCCTGCTCCCGGTCTCCGACGACCAGCATGTAGGGGACTTTCTGCATCTGGGCGTTGCGTATCTTCAGATTCATCCGCTCGCTGCGCCCGTCCACTTCTACCCGGAATCCTGCCTCGGCCAGCCCGGTCTTCACGACCTCCGCATATTCGATGTGGCGGTCGGCGATGGGTATCACCACGGCCTGTACAGGAGCGAGCCACAAAGGGAAAGCCCCAGCGTAGTGCTCGATTAGGATCCCCATGAACCGCTCCACGGAGCCCAGGATGGCACGGTGCACCATGTAGGGGCGGCTTCGTCCGCCTTCCGAGTCCTGGTACACCAGGTCGAACCGCTCCGGCAGGTTGAAGTCGAACTGGACCGTGGTGCACTGCCAGGACCGGCCCAGGGCGTCGGTGATGTGTATGTCGATCTTTGGGCCGTAGAAGGCCCCGCCACCCTCATCCATATCGAATGATAGGTTTCTTCCCTCCAGGGCTTGGCGCAGGGACGCGGTAGCGTGGTCCCACAGCTCCGGATCGCCAACGGCCTTCTCCGGGCGGGTGGAAAGGGAGATGGAGTAATCGGTGAAACCGAAATCCTTCAGCAATTCGAAGGTTAGATCAAGGACCCCATCCACCTCGGACACCACCTGGTCGGGGCGGCAGAAGATGTGGGCGTCGTCCTGGGTGAAACCGCGCACCCGCATCAGCCCGTGAAGCACGCCGCTACGCTCGTAGCGGTACACCGTGCCCAACTCGGCATAGCGCAGGGGCAGCTCCCGGTAACTGCGGAGGGACGAGCGGTAGACCATGATGTGGAATGGGCAGTTCATCGGCTTCAGGAAATACTCCTGATCATCCACGTCAATAGGGGCGTACATGTTTTCCCGGTAAAAGTCCAGGTGGCCGCTGGTCTCCCAAAGCTGAGCACGCCCGATATGTGGCGAATAAAGGATGTCGTAGCCCCGCCGGTAGTGCAGGTCCCGCCAGTAGTCCTCGATGATGGTGCGCACCCGGCCACCCTTGGGATGCCAAACGATCAGCCCCGGCCCGATCTCGTCATGGATGCTAAACAGGCCTAGCTGGCGGCCCAAAACGCGGTGGTCTCGCCTTTCCGCTTCCTCCAACCTCGCCAGATGGTCCGCCAACGCCTCGGTGCTTTCGAAGGCGGTGCCATAGATGCGCTGGAGCATGGGCCGCCGTTCGTCGCCCCGCCAGTAGGCTCCGGCGACGCTCAGCAGTTTGACAGCCGGGATGTCGCCGGAATTATCTATGTGGGGACCCTGGCACAGGTCAACGAAATCGCTGTGGCGATAGATGGTCAGGGTCTCCTCGTCTGCCAGCCCGTCGATGATCTCCAGCTTGTAGGGTTGGCCGGCGAACAGCTCTTTTGCATCCTCGCGGCTGATCTCTTCCCGGAGGAAGGAATGGCTCGCAGATATGGTCTCGTTCATCAGCTCTTCGATGCGTTCCAGGTCCTCCGGAGTGAAGGGACGCGATACATCGAAGTCGTAGTAAAATCCGTCATGAATGGGCGGTCCGATGCCCATCTTTGCTTCCGGAAACAGCTTCAGCACCGCATCGGCCATGATGTGGGCCGCCGAGTGCCGCATGCGGTGCCGCAGGGCATCCACGGGGTTAACGTGGCCGGTATCCAGGGTTCCGTGGTCTAACATAAGTCTATCTCGCAGCTGGATTTCTGGACCAAGCCGTCCTTCGGGTTAGAGGGTACGGCCGAGTTAGAGGGTACGGCAGGTCGCTTAATTATAACCCAGCCCGAATGCGCAAAGCCGCTATAGCCGGCTGCATCATCGCGGTTTCTGCCGCTATTTCAATCCAGCGAACCATGCCGAAAGAGCATATGCATGGAGTGCAATCGCGGCCGGCGGGAGAAGGATTTAGGCCATATCGAAGAAAAGGTGGCGCCACTGTCGCGTTCTGATGGATACGGCTACATGTTCCCGGATGGCGAAGAGGTAGGTAGCGGTAACCAACAACGTCAATAGGATGCACAGAGCCACCATCTGGGCGCTCTGGCCGGTGACTACCAGCAGGCTATTCAATAGCACGAAACCTAAGGCCGCGCCCAGTACGACGTTTCGTATCAGAAGGGCGGCCAGAGCGGCCGGCAGTAGGGCCGCGAGCGTAAGCCATGGCAACATAGCCATTGACACACCCAAGATGGCCGCCGCCCCCTTTCCGCCGCGAAAACCCAGGAACACCGGCCAGCTATGGCCTGCCACCACCAGCGGGGTGGTCACAAAGAAGGCCCATTCCGGAGCGCCGGTCCATATGGGCACGCCAACGGCCAACGCGCCCTTTCCGGCATCGGCCGCCATAACCAGCAACCCGGCCCAAAGACCGACCTGGTGGTAGGCGTTCAACGCGCCCACATTCTTCGTGCCGGCCTCTCGCAGGTCCACACCCTTGACTAGCCGCACCAGGATGTAAGCGGAGGGCACGGAGCCGATGAGGTAGATGGCCGCTCCCAACAACGCCACCACGATCATGTCCAAGCCTGTTACCTCAGGTGCGGCCGGAACCGCCGCGTATGCTCAGGCGGATGCCGGGGCCTGACGGCGGAAAACATGGCTGCGGGCGGCGCGGGCCTGGGCAGCGATCTTGAGCCGCTCCATGTGTTGGCGGATAACCCGGTCATACTTTGGCTTTACATAAAATCGGGCGACCAACCATCCCATGCCCGGCATCCATGCCATCCGGCACTGTATATCTCCACGGTAGCTGAGCCGTGTCCCGCCGGCAACCTCTTCCAGCAGAAACTCCTCGCTTGAGTGGTGCAGCGGTCCCTCCAGGTGGCGGAAGGTGATCCGCTCCGGGGGGAACAGCATCACTTCTTCCACCGTCCGGTAGCGGCGCTTGCCATCCATGGTGAAGAACTCCACCGTCAGCCGGTCCCCGTCGCGTTCCAGAACCTTGGAGCTTTCCCCCTCGTCCCCGGGGAGATGGCCTCGCCCGAACGCGCCGAGCATCTGGAAAACCAGGGGCCGGGGAGCGTCGATGGTGATGTGCCGATCTGTAAGCTGTACCTTCATGTTTCTTTCCGGTGTATTGTTTGCGCACATTTAGTTTTTGGTTATCCACTAACCCGTGATTCTTGCTGTGCGTCACTACGTTGGATGCCGGACAGTCCCTGGCGGTTTATCCGTTCCCAGCGTCCTTGGGAAGAACGGCCGAGGTGTTTCGTGGCCAGCTTCAGTGCGCCGGCTAGTCCAGGCGTTCTGCAATCACAACCAAGGATATCATCGAGACCACGTCTGGAGTGTCATTGGCGGAAAAGGGATGTCCTTTGCTATAATTGCTAGTAGATTTATGTAAGCCATGGGCGGAATCGAGATATCATTCTAGATTCCGGGTCCATAAGAAGCGCGAGGATGGAAACCGCTATGGAGCAGTTGCAGCAGGACCTTAAGTCAATGTTCGAGAAGATTCAGTCCATGGTGGAGCGTCTTTGACCTGGCCAGTAAGCAAACCACGATCACGCGATTGGAGCTGGAGGCTGCACAGCCCGGCTTCTGGGATGATTCAAGACAGGCCCAGCGCCACATGCGCCAATTGGTCCACCTCAAGGACACCGTTTCCCTCTGGCAGGAACTAGACTCTCAGGCTCAAACCTCCCTTGAGCTAGCTGATCTCGCCTTGGAAGAAGGCGACTACTCCCTACAGAGCCAGCTAGAGGACGAGGCCGGGAAGATCTCCGCTATCCTTGCCCGGGAGGAGATCAAACTGACTCTATCCGGGCCATACGATGACCGTCCCGCCATCGTTTCGATCCACGCCGGGGCAGGGGGAACCGACTCCCACGACTGGACCGACATGCTGTTGCGCATGTATCTCCGTTGGGCCGAAATCCAGAAACGCCCGGTCCAAGTAATGGACCTTTCTTACGGTGAAGAGGCGGGCTTGCGCAGCGCAACGCTGGAGATCGGCGGCGACTACGCCTGTGGCTACATGGCCGCCGAACACGGAGTGCACCGCCTGGTGCGCCTGTCTCCCTTCGACCCCAACCACCTGCGGCACACCTCCTTCTCTGTGGTGGAAGTCCTGCCGGTGGCGGAAGAGGACGCAGAAATCACAGTGCGGCCCGAGGATATCAGGATGGAATTCTTCCGGGCCAGCGGTCCCGGTGGGCAGAATGTACAGAAAGTGGCCTCTGCGGTGCGGCTGACCCATCTGCCCACATCGGTGGTGGTCACCTGTCAAAACGAGCGTTCCCAGCACCAGAACCGGGAGTTTGCCATGCGCATCTTGATGGCCAAACTTCTGGACCGGCAAAACCGGGAACGTGAGGCCGAGCTAGCGAAGCTGAGGGGAGAGCGCATCTCGCCGGAATGGGGACACCAGATCCGCAGTTACGTTTTACACCCTTACAAGTCGGTGAAGGACCACCGGACTAACCACCAGAGTACCAATCCCGAGGCGGTCCTGGATGGGGAACTGAACGAGTTCATCGAAGCATTTCTGTTGTCCCGGGTAGGCCGCGAAGACCGGTAGAACCGGTGCCTTGATAGTCAGGTTTACCGGCCCGTTATGCTGGCAAATGCCGGGACACAGCTAACGTCTCTCTGGATTCTTCGCCGCAAGTGAATGGCGGTAGAATGCCGCGATATTTCGGCGTGACGGAGATATATACGAGACAGTGCGATGGCTGCCGGCCGCTGAAAGCTGATCTAGCTCTAGCAGTTACCCAGGATATGGCCCATGCGGGCTCGCTTGGTGCGCAGATAGGCCCGGTTTTCGTCATTCACCGAAGCCTCCACCGGCACCCGCTCCACGATTTCAAGATCGAATCCAGATAAGCCCACCACTTTGCGCGGATTGTTGGTCAGCAAACGGAGCTTGCCCACCCCAAGGTCCCGCAGGATCTGGGCGCCAATGCCGTAGTGGCGCAGGTCTGGCTCGAAACCAAGGGTCTGGTTGGCCTCCACCGTATCCAGTCCATTGTCCTGTAGAGAGTATGCCTTTATCTTGTTGTGCAGCCCAATGCCCCTGCCTTCCTGGCGCATGTAGAGGAAAACTCCCTTGCCTTCCTGCCCCAGGGTTGTCAGGGCCATCTCGATCTGCTCTCCGCAGTCGCATCGCAGGCTGCCGAACACGTCTCCGGTGAGACACTCGCTGTGGATCCGGACCAGTATCGTTTCCTCCGGCTGCCACTCGCCGATGGTCAAGGCGATGTGCTCGCCGGGGTCCACGGAGCTACGGTAGGCGATCGCCTTGAATTCGCCGAATTTGGTGGGTAGACGCGCTTCCGCCACGCGTTCGATCAGATTTTCACTGCGTTGTCTATGGGCGATGATCTGGGCGATACTGAGGATCTTAAGGTTATGAGTTTGGGCGAAGACCTCCAATTCCGGCATACGCGACATGCTGCCGTCTTCACTCATGATCTCGCAGACCACGCCGGCGGGGTACATCCCGGCGATCTTGCACAGGTCGACGATGGCCTCGGTGTGCCCGGCCCTGGCCAAGACGCCACCGGGATGGTAGCGCAGGGGGAAGAGGTGTCCGGGACGGGAAAAATCATCCGGTTGGGACTT
Organism: Chloroflexota bacterium; assembly: GCA_022566155.1. Classification (GTDB taxonomy): domain Bacteria; phylum Chloroflexota; class Dehalococcoidia; order Lucifugimonadales; family UBA3495; genus JADFJS01. The sequence continues at coordinate 5,764 of JADFJS010000051.1, read as the reverse complement.
GGGATCGATCATGGCCTTGATGGTGGCCGCCCGGTCGTGGGCGGATATGCCGGTGGTGGTTTCCTTGGAGTAGTCCACCGAGACCGTGAAAGCGGTCTTGTGCTTTTCAGAAGAGTTCTGAAGCACCATCAGGGGCATTCCCAGATCGTCCAGCCGTTCCCCGATAACGGGCATGCATAGCAGTCCCTTGGCCTGGGTGACGATGAAGTTGACCGCCTCGGGCGTCACCATCTCGGCGGGCATCACCAAGTCGCCTTCATTCTCCCGATTCTCATCATCGACGACGATCAGGAACCTGCCGGCCTTCATTTCCTCCAGGCCCTCTTCCAGACTACACAGAGGCATATGTCCGTCCTCTCCTTGCGCAGGGTCTAATGGTTCCAGCAGTTAGCGCGATAGTAGGTTCTCCACGTACTTTGCCAAGATGTCCGCCTCCAAGTTGACCAGGTCTCCAGGCGTCTTACCCTGCAAATTCGTATTTTGCAAGGTGTATGGTATCACAGACAGGCTAAAGGACAATGCACTTCTTTTTACCACGGTGAGACTGATACCGTCAACCGCGATGAACCCTTTTTCGACGATATAGGGCATGAGTTTCTTGGGACTACGCACCCGCAGGATAACGCAGTCCTCTTCGGGGGTGCAGGAAGTTATCCGCCCTGTCCCGTCGATGTGGCCCTGAACGATGTGTCCGCCCAGCCGGTCCGTAACCAAAAGCGGGCGTTCCAGATTGACCACGTTGCCTTCCGCCAGGCCGGTGAATGAGGTCCGGCGCAAAGTTTCCGGCGACAGGTCGACGCTGAACGAGTCCTCGTTCATGGCTACCACGGTCAGGCAGGTGCCGTTGACCGCGATGCTGTCGCCCAGCTTCATATCCCCCAATACCTTCCGGGCCTGAACGGTGAGACGGTGGTCCCGCAGTCTGGCGACCACACCCACTTCTTCCACGATTCCGGTAAACACGCTAGCTCCTCGCTGTAGGATATCCCGTGATGAGCCAGTCTGGACCCAACTGCTGGAGATGGGTCCTTTCCACGCTCCACGTCTTGGACATCGATGGGGCTCCCTGACCTGCCACCGGTGAGGCTGCGTCCTCGCCGCCGATTATCAGAGGCGCGACAAAAGCAAATATCTTGTCCACAAGTCCGGCGTCGAATAGAGATCCCAGAACCACACCGCCTCCCTCGGCCAACACGCTGACAACACCCCGATGGCCCAGCTCGGCCAAGACGGCGTTCAGGTCCACGCGTCCATCCTGGCCAACCGGTGCCAAACATACCTCGGCGCCGGCTGCTTCCAGGCGCGCAACCAGGATGGCGGGCGCATGTTGAGACGTGGCGATGATGGTGGTTCCCGGCTCGCGCAGCAACCGGGCCTCTTCAGGTGTACGGCAATTGCTGTCCAGCACCACGCGCAGAGGTTGGCGCTCCAGCGGCTTGCCCTCGATGTCTCTGGCCGTCAGTTGCGGGTCGTCGGCAAGAACCGTGTTGACGCCAACCATCACGGCGTCGCTCTCTCGGCGCATCTGCTGCACCGCTTCGCGTGCCTCCGGCCCGGTGACCCATTTGGAGTCACCTGTATGTGTGGCGATCTTCCCATCCAGGCTCATGGCATACTTGGCGGTGACGAAGGGCAGGCCCGTGGTGATGTGCTTGGCGAAGGCCTCGTACAGCTCCTGCGCCGCACCGGACTCCTCGCCAACCGTGACTTCAATGCCGGCAGCCTCCAGGTCGGCGCGGCCGCGTCCCGACACCAGAGGATTTGGATCGATGGCTGCCAGGTGTACCCGCTGGATCCCGGCGGCGATGATGGCCTGGGTGCATGGAGGCGTGCGCCCGAAGGCGCAGCAGGGCTCCAGCGTTGTGTACAAGGTTGCCCCGCGAGACCGGTCTCCCGCCTGTTGCAGGGCCCCGATCTCGGCATGCCGTTGGCCCGGCGGTAGCGTAAACCCTTCTCCCACCGTTTCCCCGTCAATGGTTACGACGGCTCCCACGGCAGGGTTGGGGCTGGTTGTACCCAGCGCCTGTTTTGCCAGATTTAACGCCCTTTGCATCGGGGTCATGGTGCATTACCAAGTGATGTTTGTTTCTTATGAGCTGATCTAGGGCCGCATCGCTGTCAAAGAGCCAAGACAGCCCTCAATTGGAAAGCGTATCACCGGAGACCATATTACGCCACCATGAATATCAGGCGAGGCGTGCGCTAGGGAAATTCTATCAATGGCGAAGAGTCACAGCAAGCAATCAGGACCACGGTTAAGGACAGTTGATTCGTATCTATCTTCCCACATGTAGGAACACGACGAACGGCGATCAAACAGGCCGCTCCATTCGCCTACCCGGAAACGTGAAAGCTCCCCCCATCCCCCCTTGTCTAGAGGGATGAGGGGAGCAATGGGTCCCCCGGTTAGCCTAAGAGCCGGAAGGCTGGATCTCGAACATGGCCTGCATCGTTACCACCACGGTCAGCTCCCCGGCCGATATGGGGGTTGGCGCCGCCGCGGCGGACATTGCGAAGGCGCTCTCCGCCCGGAACTGGACCTGGACGGAGCTGCCCGACTCGGTGATATAGACAAGCTGCCCCAGCTCAACCCCGGTTAGGGTGGCCACCTGGCCGGACTTGTCCAGCAGGTCCGCGATGGCGGCGGCCCGGGCCTCGTCCTGCATGGCTTTGTTATCTTCAATCGTGAAGCTTAGGCCCTGGAACCGGGTCAGATTTCCGCCGGCCTCGGTTACCTGGTCGATGATTGCGCCGACCGAGTCCAGGTCCCGCACTTTGACCGTCAACTGGTTGCTGACTTGATAACCGACGATCACCCTCTCGTGCTCCTTGTAGCAGCCTTCGTCGGCCCGCAACTCGCCTCCGGCGGCAACCTCCGGCACGATCACGATCGGCTCCGGTTCCGCCGCTGCCCCCGCCGCTGCCCCCAGTAGGGGTTGTGGCGTGACCGCAATCATGGGCGCAACGGACGGAACGATCTGACGGGAGGAGGATTGCGTTTGGCTGGCCGGACACCTTGTGACCTCTCTGCTGGTGTACCTGGGGCTTATGTTGAAGTAGGCGGTCTGGATATCCCGTTCGGCGATGCCGTTGGCGCGCAGCGCCGCAACGGTACCTTCCATGGCCGTGGCTGCCTGATCCCGAGCTTCGGCGACGGTGTCCGCCAGGGCCTGGACGCCCAGATTTAGGATCGCCAGGTCGGGCACGCCGGTGGCCTCTCCTCGTCCGGTGATCCATATGCCCGTGTTGTTGTTGGAGAGCGTGCCGCCCAACTGCGGCCTCGCATTCTGCTGCCCCAAGGCGCCGGACTCGCTCAAGGTGTTGACGGCGGCCAAGAGCTGCGATAGGTCGGTCCCGGGAGCGCCTTGCGATCCCTGCGGTTGTTCGGTGGGAATGGGTGTATCGCTGGCGGAGGTGCAGGCTAACAGCACCATCATTCCCAGCGCCAGCCCCGCCAGCAATAAAAGTTGCTTGCCTTTGATAATCGCCCTGATCATGGTTCTCTCCTCGTGATGTAAATAGATTCTGTTTCGGATATGGGTCTTCCCTGTCCAATTCGCCGGTCCACTTTGGAACCGGTCTGTACCGATGTTGAGCTTCCCGCGGTAGAGGATTGTCGCTTGGGGTGCAGCACCGTTCAAACAATAAGACGGGGCAAAGCTCTAAAAAGTTCCCGGCTTGGCCGATGTTGGCGCCACCGGCCTCAAATTAAGGCCCGGCCTGACATACGATAGGCCCTTGCAACTTCATGGCAGCATTGTGTACCAGGTATTCGCTTACTATTCATGATTCCCAAAGTAGTGCGAAAACGGGGTTGTGTAACCAGCAGATCTGCCGATATCGTTAAAGCGAAAAGGCTGAATTGGGATCAGCCTATTCACCGAGAGCCGCTGGTACTTCCGGGTGAGCTAATCGAACCGGGCGCCCCGCTGGAATCGCCTGCGCAATAGCAATCCACCCAGAAATACCAGGCCCAAAGCCGCTGCGAGCCCCTCCACCACGCGCCAGATCGTGGCGGTGCCGCCGGGTTCCACCACAGGCGTCAGACCGGTCTCCGGCTTGGAGGTAGGCAGGTCCGCCCCGGGTGGCGCCGATGCGGAGGTAACCGCGGTGGCCGGCGGCGCCGGTACCGCCTCAACGGCCTGCTCAGACTCGACCGCTGGTATTGGGGAGGGCATTTCTTCGGTCCTTGCGGCATCCGCAGCAGCCGGTGCCGCCATAGCTGCTTCCGGCGCGGCTTGCGGGGCTTCCGGTGCGGCAATGGCTGCTTCCGGCGCAGCCGCCGCGGCCGACTGCAGGGAAACTTCTGGCTTCAAAGCAACGGTGGCCGCCGGTGCTTGGGCCGATTCTTGGAGTAGTGGGGCTTTAGCCGGGGATGCAGCGGCCGTTTCGCCTGCGATTCCCCGTTCCACCGGGGGCGTTCCGGGTCCCAGAAGGCCGGTGGCGTCGGCCGAAACCAGGACCGCCAGCACCACGGCGGCCGCGGAGGCGGCCCCGGCATAGACCCACTGGGGCATCCGCAAGGGAGCGGATGGGCGCAGGGATGCCGGCCGGGCCGGAGGAACGGGCAAGGTAAAGCTGCGGGGCACCGGTTCCACCGGAAGCTGTTGAAGCAGGGCTACGGTGGCCTGGAGCTCTTCCAACTCTTCCCGGCAGTCCGCGCAGGCGGCCAACTGTTGGTCAACGCGTGTCCGTGCCACGGCACCCAGCCGGCCGTCCATATACTCGGCAAGGGTGTCGGGTCCCAGATGTCGATGACCGCGTCTAATAGTCCACATCGCTCTACTCATCTTGACGGAAGCGGGATGGTAATAGTTCCCCCGCGCCGCGCAAGATGTCCCGAAGTCCCCTCCTACCGCGGCTAATGCGCGACTTTACCGTGCCCAAAGAGCACCCCATCACCAGCGCGGCTTCTTCGTAGCTCATTCCCTGAACATCCACCAGTAAAAGGGACATGCGCTGGTCCTGAGGTAGGGAGTCCAGACCTCCTTGAATCGTCCGGTTAAGCTCTCGGCGTTCGGCGTAGTCCTCCGGAGACTCTTCCCGGGAGGGTAGATTCACGGCAGACGGGACGGAAGAAACCTCCAGGTCGTCGGGCGGGAGAGGGTCCAGAGGAACCGTGGGCCGGGCCTTTCGAGAACGCAGCATGTCCCGGCATGTGTTGGCGACGATCCTCATCAGCCAGGCCTTGAGATTGTCGCCGCGGAACTGGTGGAAAGCCCGATACCCGGATACCATGCTCTCCTGCACCGCGTCCTCGGCAAGGGCCCAGTCGCTGAGCATGCGGCGGGCCAGGTTATAGGCCTGGGATTGGAAGGACTCGATGATGCAGTTGTAGCACTGGGACTGGCCCGAGCGGTCCTGGACCGGCAGCGGGCTGTGGGTGGTGCAGTGGAATTCCTGGGAAGCGGTTACCATTGCCGTTCATACATGCCGGGTCTGGCGGTGGAGGCGAGGATCGTCTATCCCTGGTAGGAGACCCGGCCGTCCAATAATGCCCGGGCCATCACGAATTTGTGTATCTCCGAGGTGCCGCCGCCGATGCGGGCATGACGCAGCAGGTGATACCAGTGGGCTATGGGCATATCCAGCGTCTCGCCGGCGCCGCCGAACACCTGCATGATCTTGTCGATGCTGCGCCAGCCCCACTCCCCGGCACAGTACTTGACCATGGAGGCTTCAACACGCACGTCTTCGCCGTTGTCGGCGCGGGCGGCCGTCTCTCGGGTCAGGGACCGCAGGCTCATGATGTCGATGTAAACGT
>JADFJS010000050.1 GCA_022566155.1 Chloroflexota bacterium | reverse complement strand
GGTGGGGCCGTAGAGCTTGTGGCCGGAGAAGACGAGAAAGTCGCATCCCAGTTGTTGGACATTGACGGGCAGATGAGGGACCGACTGGGCGCCGTCCAACAGTACCGGGACACCGTGGCTGTGGGCCATGGCGATGATCTGCTCAACCGGTAGTATCGTCCCCAGGGAATTGGACTGGTGGACCATGGACACCAGCTTGGTCCGCGGCCCCAGGAGCTTCTCGTATTCATCAAGGAGCAGCTCGCCATCATCATTGATGGGCACAACCCGCAGGCGAGCGCCTTTCTCTTCGCAAAGCATCTGCCAGGGGACGATGTTGGAGTGGTGCTCCATGTTGGAGACGATGATCTCGTCGCCCGGCCCTATATTCTGGCGGCCATAGGTTTGGGCCACCAGATTGATACCCTCGGTGGTGCCGCGGACGAAGATTATCTCCCGGTCTTCGGCGGCCCCAATGAACTGTCTAACCTTGGCGCGCGCTCCCTCGTAGTCATCGGTGGCCTGCTGGCTGAGGGTGTGGACCCCACGGTGCACGTTTGCGTTCGTCGTCGTGTAGTACTGCACCAGCGAATCGATAACCGCCTGAGGCTTCTGGCTGGTGGCGGCGTTGTCCAGGTATACCAGTGGTTTGCCGTGGATCAACTGCTTCAGGATCGGGAAGTCAGCCCTGATTTTCGCTACGTCAAGGGTTGTGATCATGACCCACCACCTAGTCGAATGGAAGCGGTTGGCAACGCCTCCAGGACGATCTTGTCCAGGTAGTCCCGCAATGGTTGAAGCTGGACCGTGTCGATGATTTCCCTGGCGAAGGCTTGAATCAGCATACGGCTGGCTGCCTCCAGGTCCAATCCACGGCTTCGCATGTAGAACAGGGTATTATCGTCCATATGTCCTGCGGTGGCCCCGTGGCTGCACTGGACATCATCGGCATAGATGAACAGGCTCGGCTTGCTGTCTATTTCGGCTTCGTCAGATAGTAGCAGGTTCTTGTCGGTCTGGCGGGCGTCGGCCTTCTGGGCGTCCTTGCGCACCAGCACGGTACCGCCGAAAACGGCCCGGGACTTCCCATCCAGGATGCCTTTATAGAGCAGCCGGCTCTTGGTGTGAGGCTTGGCGTGGTCGATGCTGATCATGTTGTCCAGGTGTTGAGTTCCGGTGGTAAGGTAAAGGCCGTTGAGGGAGCACGAGGCGCCCGGAGCGTCCAGCAGGACCTCAAACTCGTTCCTGCCCAACCCGGCGCCCATGGAGAAGGATGCCGACTCGTATTCGCTGTCTTTAGCCTGGTAGACCAGGCAGTGTCCCACGTGGAACGCCTGGGTACTCTCCATGAGCAGGCGGTAATGCTCTACCCGGGAACCCTCCTGGGCGACTATCTCGGTTACCGCGTCGGTGAAATAGGGCTCCTGGCAGAGTCCTATGTAGCTTTCCACAAACGTGGTCCTCGAGTTCCTACCCGCTACCACCAGGGTCCGAGGGTAGGACACCCTGGGCTGAGACCGGCCGGTGGTGACGTAGACCAGGTTCACCACAGAGGAGGTGCTTTGGCCATCAGGAACGTGTATAAAGGCGCCGTCTTCCAGGAAGGCCGTGTTCAGGGCCGTAAATCCATCGTCTTCCACGCTGGCGTACCGGCCCAGATATTCCTGCACGAGTTCCCCGTCGCTGCGGATGGCGTCGGCCAGGCTGGTGACGCGGGCGCCATTGGCGTTACCGGTACCGCCGGAGAGGACCTTGGAGAAACGTCCGTCGACAAACACCAGGTTCATCCAATCGTCGTTCCAGGGGGCGATCCGTTTCAGTTCGGCGGCGCCTGCGCCCGTATCCGGGTCCAGGTCCTGTGGGTGGCTGAAGTCGGCATAGGCGATGGCGCGGACGCTGGTGTACTTCCACTTTTCGTTGCCGCGGCGCGCCGTGGGAAAACCCAGATGGGAGAAACTGGACCAGGCATTATCCCGCATCTCGCGAAGCCAGGTTTGACCGCCGGTTTCCGCGGTCCGCTGCAAGGCTTGGAAGTCGGGCAGGTAGGTATCGGTTCTGCTGAGAGCTTGAGTCATCTGACGGAGAGGTCCTGCAATGCTTCAGGCGCCGGCGCCCGCGGTCTCTTTGATCCAGTCGTAACCCTTGGCCTCTAGCTCGAGGGCCAGGTCGGCGCCGCCGGTCCGCACGATCAGCCCGTCCAGCAGGACGTGAACGTAATCGGGAGTGATGTAGTCGAGGATGCGCTGGTAGTGGGTGACCAGAACCATGGCGTTGGAAGGGTTTCGGAGTTGGTTGATCCCGTTGGCCACGATCCTAAGCGCGTCAATATCCAATCCCGAGTCGGTCTCGTCCAGAAGGGCTAGCGTTGGCTGCAAGACTGCCATCTGCAGGATCTCATTGCGCTTCTTCTCGCCGCCGGAAAACCCCTCGTTCACCGACCTGCGCACCAGGTCCGGGTCGATCTCGACCAGCGCGACCTTTTCCTTCAGCATCTGGTCGAACTCCCGTGCGCTCATCTCCTCCTGGCCTTGATGTACTCGCAGGGCGTCCACCGCCGCCTTCAAAAACTGCCATGCACGCACGCCGGGAAGCTCCACCGGGTACTGAAATGCCAGGAAGAGTCCCTCCCGGGCACGTAGTTCCGGAGCCATGCGAGACAGGTCTTGGCCCTTGTAGACCATTTCCCCTGCGGTGACGATATATTCGGGTTTTCCCGCCAGGACGTTGGCCAAGGTGCTCTTGCCCGAACCGTTGGGTCCCATGATTGCGTGGACTTCCCCGGCATTGACGGTCAGGTTTATGCCCTTGAGAATCTCCTGGTCTCCAACGTTGACATGGAGGTTTCTGACCGACAGTATGGGTTCGCCGTTTGTTTGGTCTTTACCGGCCATCTAACCCACGGCCCCCTCTAGACTCACCTTGAGCAATTGGGAGGCCTCCATGGCGAACTCGAAGGGCAACTCTTGGAAGATACTGCGGCAGAAGCCGTTGATTATCATGAAGTGGGCGTCTTCCACCGAGATGCCCCGTTGCTGGCAGTAGAAGACCTCGTCGTCGCTCACCTTGGAGGTGGAGGCCTCGTGCTCGATCTGAGCCGTGGGGTTACGCACCTCGATATAGGGCACGGTGTGGGCGCCGCACTGGTCGCCGATGAGCAAGGAGTCGCACTGGGTGAAGTTCCTGGCTCCTTCCGCGGAGGGCATGATCTTGACCAGGCCCCGGTAGGTGGAGCTGGCTTTCCCTGCAGAGATTCCTTTGGCCATGATGGTGCTCTTGGTGTTCTTGCCGATGTGAATCATCTTGGTGCCGGTATCGGCCTGCTGGTGGTTATTGACCAGGGCCACGGAGTAGAACTCACCGACAGAGTTATCGCCTTGCAGAATGACGCTGGGGTACTTCCAGGTGATTGCCGAGCCTGTCTCCACCTGCGTCCAGGATATCTTCGAGTTTCGGCCCAGGGCCTTACCGCGCTTGGTCACGAAGTTGTAGACGCCGCCATTTCCGTCCTTGTCGCCGGGGAACCAGTTCTGCAGGGTTGAGTACTTGATCTCGGCGTCATCCATGGTTATCAACTCCACCACGGCGGCGTGAAGCTGACTTTTCTTCCTGGCGGGGGCGGTGCAGCCTTCCAGGTAGCTGACGTAGCTACCTTCGTCGGCGATGATGAGGGTCCGCTCGAACTGACCGGAGTCGGCCTGGTTGATGCGGAAGTAGGTCATCAGCTCGATGGGGCAGCGAACTCCCTTGGGTATGTAGACGAAGGAGCCGTCGCTGAAAACAGCGGAGTTCAGTGTGGCGTAGAAGTTGTCGGTGTAGGGCACCACCGAGCCCATGTACTTTTTCACCAGGTCGGGGTGATTCTTGATGGCCTCGCTGATAGGGCAGAATATGATGCCGGCCTTTTCCAGGGTTTCCTGGTAGGTGGTGGCCACGGATACGCTGTCTATCACCGCGTCCACCGCCACCCCGGCCAACTTTTCCCTTTCCGCCAGGGGTATGCCCAGCTTCTCGAAGGCCTCCAGGATCTCAGGGTCAACTTCATCCAAGCTCTTGGGGCCGCCCTTTTTGGAGCCCGGTGCGGCGTAGTAGTGGATGTCTTGGAAGTCGATGGGCGGATGGTGAATTTGGGCCCACTTGGGCTCTTCCTGGTCTAGCTTGACCCAGTGCCGAAATGCCTTGAGCCGCCATTCCAGCATCCATTCCGGCTCTTCTTTCTTGTCGGATATGAGGCGAACGATGTCTTCGCTCAGACCCTTGGGGGCTAGATCCGTCTCGATGTCGATGGTGAAGCCCCACTTGTAGTCCGAGTCCAATTCGCTGGACGTGGTGGCACCCCGGGAGATGACCCTGGGTGTAGACATATACAAATCCTCCGATTTTCAGGTACTTTAATAAAGACGCCTGGCCCGGCACTTAGCACGGGATACCCGGCATCGAAATTAATTGTCGACCTAATTGGTCAACAATTATCGTATCATCGGGGTATCCGGGTGTCAACGGTAATCGACGGCCGGTGGGCACAAATGGACACACCGCTTACCCTTGAATATATTGTGAATAATTTGACGAGGGTTTAGAGGTGAACTTGCCGGAGCAGGTAGCCCATGCATCTGCCAAATCTGGTCCCCGCCCCGCAAACGCCGTCTCTTGATCCCTCCCAAAGTTGCTCAATTGCCAGCTACGATCGGACCGGTCCCGCTGGTTGACTAGGGAAGGCGCCGAAGGGTATAACATTGTGTGCGGGAGGCAGACATTTTGTCCAGCAACACACCTGAGACACCTCTTCTGGGGGATTGCCACACTCATCTGGACCACTACGGTCTCGATGAGATGCCGGGTATTCTGGAGCGGGCCAGGGAGGTGGGAGTGGGGTTCATCGTTTGCGCCGGCACCACCCTGGACTCGACCCGTGCTTGCATCGACCTGGCCCGCCAGCACGACATGCTTTATGCCGGGGTGGGCATTCACCCCATGCAGGCCAATGATCCGGTTGACGAGAGGATATACGCGGAGCTGGAAGCATTGGCCAAGGACTCGCCCAAGGTGGTCTGCATCAGCGAGGTCGGCCTTGACTTCCTGCCCAGTTCTCCGGAGCATTCGATCCAATATCAAGTCTTCCGGGAGCACATCCGCTTGGCCCGCAGCCTGAAGCTACCCATAATCTTCCATTCCCGGGATTCCCACCCTGAGGTTTTTCAGACCCTCCGAGAGGAAGGGGCCGATGAGGTGGGTGGGGTGATGCACTATTTCCAAGGCGATGAAGCCACGGCCCGGCAAGCTATCGAAGGTGGGTTTTTCATCTCTCTGGCCCGGCCTCTGCTGCGGCTGCCCGAGCTTCAACAAACAGCCAAGGCGATACCTTTAGAGAATATCGTCCTGGAGACCGACGCAGCTCCCCAGCCGTTCAAGAAATACCGCCATAACTGGACCGAGCCCCGCCACGTGCAGACGGTGGCGCAGCAATTGGCGGACCTAAAAGGGCTGACGCTGGAGGAGGTGGCCGAGGTTACCACCAGAAACCTGACCAATCTCCTGGGCCTGCAGCACCTAGCGGCCTCCCGGTAGATCGCAGTGTCCGAATCCTCATCAGCCAAACCGCATCGGCTGAATGGCGCCAGCGCCGCGAATCAATTGAACTTTCATCAGCTATACCTGTTCTACACCGTGGCGTCGCACCACAGCTTCTCCAAAGCGGCCCAAGCCCTGGCGATCACTCAGCCCGCGGTTTCCATTCAGATTCAAGAGCTTGAGAAGTCCATGGGCGTGACCCTGTTCCACCGCCGGTCCAAAGGACTGCGGGTAACCGATGCGGGAGAAACGGTATACGCCTATGCTCAGCAGATATTTGCCCTTTCCGGCAAGCTGCTGGAGACGCTCCAGGAAGCGCAGGACCTGAAGACCGGCCACCTGGTCCTGGGCGCCAGCACTACCCCCGGCGAGTACGTGCTGCCCCAAGCGGTGGGGCAGTTCCGCCGGCTCTATCCGGGCATCCAGTTAGAGCTGATAATCGCAAATACCCGGTCCATTGTCCAACGGATCCTCAGCGGCGAGATAGACCTGGGCATGGTGGGTGAACGTCCGCAACAGCATTCCGGCGAGCTGGAAATCATCGATTACATGGAGGATGAGATAGTGCTGGTGGCCGCGCCCAACCATCCGATGGCGCAACTTTCCTCGCTCAGCGCTCAGCAAGTGGTCGATGAGGGGTTGATCGTGCGTGAGGTAGGCTCGGCGACCCGGCAGACGGCGGAGCGTCACCTGGAGAGCTTGGGAGCATTTCCTCGGGTCGCTCTGGAGCTGGGCAGCAATGAGGCGGTGAAGCAGGCGGCCGCCGCCGGTGGCGGCATCGGCGTAGTGTCCCGCCTGGGCGTGACGGCCGAGGTCAAGGCCGGCATGTTAACTGTCCTCAAGGTGGAGGGGTGGAACTGCCGGCGTCCCCTCACGCTGGTATACCCCAAGGACCGTTACCTGTCGCCGGCCCAGAGGGCATTCAGAAGCTTCCTGATAGACCGGAAACCGGTTTCAGGGTAGCATATACGCGGGCGCTGGCATCCCCAAGTTGGGCCACGTCGATCTTGGAAGCTTGATTGCCGGAATATCAGGATTGAGGCCGGCAGTCCGGGATGGTAAGATTACCCAGACTGGCCAGGCACCATACGTATGGAGTTAGAGGTCTTTTATGGGATCCGACGTTGGGAAACCCAATGTTTGCCAAGTGGCGCTGAAAGAGTGGGCGGTAACCTCGCAGGCCCTGGCCCAGGGCAAACAGATCCTCCTTCTGCGCAAGGGGGGCATCCACGAGGACGGCAAGGACTTTCGGGTGATCCATCCAGAATTCCTGCTTTACCCCACCTTTGAGCACCAACGGGAAGAGCTGCTGCAACCCGAGTACCAGCAAGGCCTGCGGGGATTGCTGGCCGAGCCGCGCAACGAAGACGAGATAAATTTCTCCCACTGGGCCAAGGTGGAGGAAGTGATCGAGGTCTCGGAACAAGAAAGGGTTGACGATCTATCGCCGCACCACATCTGGACCAACGCCTACGCCCAGTCCCGGCTCCACTGGAAGCCAATGCTGCCCCTGTCGGTCTTGCTGCTCCGGGTATACCGGATGGAGCGGCCGGTTACCGTGCCATTCCTGCCCGAGTATCGCGGTTGCACATCCTGGGTGGACATCATCACCGATGTTCCCATGGGAACACTTGAACCGGTACTGAGCGATGAAGAGTTCCTGCGCCGCGTGGACGATATCAAGGGCAGCCTCGGGATTTCCGCCGTCGTAGGCTGATCTGAAACGCCTGGCGATCGTATCGTTCGATGAAGGCCCTTCGATCGATACATCGGCCCGGCCAGCGCTCTAGCGGAGCTAAGAATCGGTCTACCCGGAGCCGTGATGCTTGGAACCTTTCAACGTGATGCTTGAAACATTTCAAATAGAAGCGGTGCGGCGTAGACTGCTCGATGAAGGCTCCCAACCGACACCGGCCTCCGTCTTTGCTCTGGTCCGGGACATGCCCTACAAGCGGGCCAAGTCCAGGGCGCCGGACGCTATCGTCACCGAGTGGCAAGGGACCTGCTCCGGCAAGCATTATCTGCTAAAAGAGCTGTTTCAAGAGATGGGCATCAAAACCAGGATAATCATGTGCACCCATCAGTTTAGCCTGGAAAACACCGCTCATCTGCCGGAGTCCCTGCGCCAGTTGACCGTGCCGGGACCTGTTCCCGACGTTCACACGTTTCTGCGGCTGGAGACCGAGAGCGGTTGGATGGACGTGGACGCCACCTGGCCGGCCCAAGCAGAGGCGCTGGGCATGCCGGTGAACCGGGAGTTTAGATGGGGGGTCAGCATGGGCCTGGCCTGCAGTCCCATCGAGTATTTCGACGTTCCGGATGGGGAGGAGCCCCAGCCATTCAAAGAAGACCTGATCCGCCGCTTCTGCGGTGGCGAAGTTGACCGGCGGGAAGCGTTTATCCAGGGCATGAGTGCCTGGCTGGCCGAAAAGACCGCAAAATAAGATCAATCAACCATCACACAGGAGAATACCGAACATGAAATACCGGCAATTGCCCCGCACCGACCTGCAGCTCTCCGAAGTGGGCTTTGGCGTATGGACCGTGGCCACTGATTGGTGGGGCAAGCGCACCGACGAGGAGCAGGCCTCATTGTTGGAAAATGCACTGGAGCTTGGCGTAAACTTCTTTGACACCGCCGATACCTATGGCGAAGGCTACGGTGAAGAGGTTCTATTCAAGGTGTTGGGACACCGCCGCAGCGAGATGGTGATCGCCACCAAATTCGGCTACGACTTTTACGACAAGACCCCACGGATAGGCCACCAGGAAAGGCCTCAAAAATTCGATAAGGAGTTCGTGACCTTCGCCTGCGAGCAAAGCTTGCGGCGTCTGGGCACCGACTACATCGACCTTTACCAGATACACAATCCTCGGGTAACCGCCCTGGAGCGGGACGAGCTTTTCGAGACCCTGGAGCAGCTCCAGTTCGATGGTAAGATACGCTACTTCGGCGCCGCTCTGGGGCCAGATATCGGTTGGCTGGAAGAGGGGCAGACCGCCATGAGAGACCGGCACGTGCACAGCCTTCAGATAATCTACAGTATCCTGGAGCAAGAGCCGGCTCGGGAATTTTTCCCCACTGCCATAGAGCATGAGGTGGGCTTGATCTCCCGGGTGCCCCACGCCTCGGAGGTGCTGACGGGCCGGTTTATCGAGCCGCCAACTTTTGAAGAAGGAGACCACCGCTCCCTCCGCCGGTACGAATGGATGACCGAGGCGTTGAAGAAGGCGGAAAAGGTGAAGGTACTTGCCCAAGATGACGCACGCACCATGGCCCAGTCGGCCATCAAGTTCTGTCTGGCCCAGCCGGCCATTGTCTCGGTCTTGCCAAACTTGACCAACCTGGATGAGTTGCGGGAATATACCGATGCGCCGGAAACCCAAGACCTTACCGAAAAAGAAAACTCGATGGTGCTCGATCTTTGGGATAATGGGTTCTACCTGGTGGAGCCGGTTCCGGAATTCCGGGAGATTTAGCCTGGCGGCAAAGCGTTCCTGGCGGTTTGGCCCGGGCGTCGGTGTCCGTCACGGACTGCTTTTACATACAACTGAACCGTTGCTATAGGGCAACTTGGGTGCCTGGATCAATCCAATGGTGTGAGGGAGTATCAGGCGATGACCGCTTCGGTGGCGCCGGACGGCAAAATGGTCTACCGGTTTGAGGAGGGAGACGCTTCCATGGCCGACCTCCTGGGCGGTAAAGGGAGCAACCTCTGCGAGATGACCCGGTTGGGGCTTCCCGTGCCTCCGGGTTTCGTGATCTCCACCCAAGTATGCCGTGACTATCTGTCGCAACGCCAGGCGTTGCCCGATGGACTCAAGGAAAGTATTGAGGAAAACATCGGACTTCTGGAACAAAGCATGGGCCGCGGCTTTGGCTCCACCGATGATCCGCTGTTGGTGTCGGTGAGGTCCGGGGCCAGCATCTCCATGCCCGGGATGATGGACACTATCCTCAACTTGGGCATCAACGATGAGATAGTGAAAGGGCTTGCCCGTAAGATGGGGGATGACCGGCCGGCCTACGATGCCTACCGGCGGTTCCTCCAGATCTACTCCGACGTGGTTCTCGATGCCAATGCCGGCGCGTTCGAGGAGATTTTGGCCCGGCACAAAGAACGGGCCGGCGTTTCCATGGACTATGAGTTGAACGCGGAGCAGCTTCGGGGTGTCATCTCCGAGTTCAAAGACACGGTCCTACGCGCCACGGGTAGTCAAGTGCCCGACGACCCCTGGCAGCAGTTGATGGCGGCGGTGGAGGCGGTTTTCCGAAGCTGGAACACGCCCCGGGCCGTCTTCTACCGGGACCTCAATCACATCTCCCACGACATCGGCACCGCCGTCACGATAATGCCCATGGTATTTGGCAACCTGGGGCCCACCAGCGGGTCCGGTGTGCTATTCACCCGTGATCCGTCGACCGGCGTTAACCAGCTATTCGGGGAGTTCCTGTCCAACGCGCAGGGTGAGGACGTGGTCGCCGGGGTGCGCACTCCTCAAAGGCTTTCCAGTCTCTCCGAGGTGGCGCCACAGGCGGCGAAGGAGCTGTTTGACCTATCGCGGGAGTTGGAATCCCACTATCGGGATGTCCAGGACGTGGAGTTCACCATCGAGAATGGGCGCCTGTTCATTCTCCAGACACGCAGCGCCAAACGTACCCCGCTGGCCGCCGTTAAAACCGCGGTGGACATGGCCAACGAGGGAATGATCAGCCGCGAAGAGGCCTTGCTGAGGGTGGACCCGGAGGAGATAGTTCAACTTCTGGTGCCCCAGTTCAGGACAGACATGACGTCGGAAGAGGTGCAGGACACCCTTATCGCCCGGGGCGCCGGCGCATCGCCG
Source organism: Chloroflexota bacterium (assembly GCA_022566155.1). Classification (GTDB taxonomy): domain Bacteria; phylum Chloroflexota; class Dehalococcoidia; order Lucifugimonadales; family UBA3495; genus JADFJS01. The sequence goes on along the minus strand of JADFJS010000050.1, from coordinate 2,598 downwards.
GGGGGAGCCACCGGCCACGTGTATCTCGACGCCGATGGCGCCGTTGCCGCCGCTGCGAGGGGTGTTGCCGTAATCCTTGTCAGACCTGAAACCAAGCCCGATGACATCCACGGCATCGCTGCCGCTGTCGGCGTGTTGACCGCCAGGGGCGGCGTGACCAGCCACGCCGCGGTGGTGACCCGCGGCCTGGGCAAACCCTGTATCGTCGGATGCGATGCGTTTACGGTTGACATGGAGCAGCGGTTTCTGGCCGTCGATGGCCGCACCATCAAGGAAGGTGAGGAGATCAGCATAGACGGCACCACCGGTGACGTCTATTACGGCCGGCTGGAAACGATACGGCCCAAGTTGGAAGACTTGGTCGAGGCTAACACGCTGTTGGGATGGGCCGATCAGGCCCGGAAGCTGGGTGTAATGGCCAACGCCGACACGGCCGCGGACGCCGTTCAAGCCCTGAGCATGGGAGCGGAGGGTATCGGCCTATGCCGCACGGAGCACATGTTCCTGGACTCGGAACGACTGCCCGCGGTGCGCCGGATTCTGCTGAATGCGGAAGCTTACCATGCGTGGAGCCGCAACGCCGCGCAATCCGATGAGCCAGGCAAGGCGGCGGACCCGCCCGCGGCGGTGGCTGAGTTTTCCGACGCCCTGGACCAGGTGCGCCAATTGCAGACCCAAGATTTCCTGGAGATACTTCGCGTGATGGGCCGGCGTCCGGTAATCATCCGGCTGTTGGATGCCCCGCTCCACGAGTTTCTCCCGAATTACGAGACTCTATTGGTTGAACTGACGGAGCTGCGCGCCAAGGGAGTGGATGCCGATGAGCTGCAAGATAAGGAAGAGTTCTTGAGGTTGGTGGACTCGCTTCGTGAGGCAAATCCCATGCTGGGCCACCGGGGTTGCCGTTTGGGCCTGAGCTTCCCCGCCATCTACCGGATGCAGGTGGAGGCGATCATCACGGCCAGCGCCGAGTTGCTTCGCCAGGGTCTGGAGGTACAGCCGGAGATCATGATCCCGTTGACTGCCCATGTCCGCGAGATGCAGCGGCTGCGGGAAGACCTTGCTGGAGTAGCTGCTCGGGTCCAAAAGGAACTGGGAGTCGACGTACCCTACAAGTTCGGCACGATGATTGAGACTCCCCGCGCCGCCTTGACTGCCGGTGATATCGCCCTGGAGTCTGAGTTTTTCAGCTTCGGCACCAACGACCTGACACAGATGGCTTACGGGTTTAGCCGCGACGACGCCGAGGGGAAGTTTCTGCGTTCCTACATCCAGGAAGGGATCCTGCCGGCGGACCCCTTCGAGACCATCGATATCGATGGCGTGGGAGCGCTGGTGCGCATGGCGGTCGAGGCCGGACGGCAAGCCAGGCCGGGCCTGGAAATGGGTATCTGTGGGGAACACGGTGGTGACCCGGCCAGCATCAGCTTCTTTCACCAGGTAGGTCTGGACTACGTTAGCTGCTCCCCTTATCGGGTGCCGGTGGCCCGTTTGGCGGCGGCACAGGCAGCCCTGAATTCTTCGGAGGGCTAGACAACGAATCCAAGCGTCCGTTCCATAAGATCGAAAAAGCGTTGTTTATCTACCTGCTGTGCTACCTCAACCGGCCCCCCCAGCCCGGTTACCAGGCTCTCTCCCCGCCTGTCCGGGTCTGTAACTTCCACCCTGATTGCGGCCTGGTAGGTGGAAGCCAAACTGGGTTCCAGGGCCACAGCCAGGGCCAGTGGGTCGTAAAATTCAAACTGCTGGCGCTGAGGGTCCCGCCGAAACCAATTGGCCAGCAACTGCGCGGCTAGCCTTCCCAAGCGCGTCCTGGTTGCCAGACCCTCGGCCCCTTGGCGGTCGATTCCCACCCTGCGGCAGACGGCCAGGTCAACCAGCGTGACCGGGACGCCGGAAGAGAGTACCATGGCGGCCGCCTCAGGGTCGCTGTAGAAGTTGAATTCGGCGTAAGGTGTGACGTTTCCCGGGGTGTTCACGGCGCCGCCCATCACCACCAGGTGAGCCGTCTGCTCCAGAACACCGGGATGATGCAAGGTCAGCCAAGCCAGATTGGTCAGTGGACCCAGGGCGATGAGGGTGATCTGCCCAGGGAGGCCGCGTAGCCGCGCGGCGAGAAAATCGACGGCATTCGTGTCCACCGGTGTGGTTTTGGGCCGAGGAAGCCGCCGTGTCAGGCCGCTGACGCCGTGAACGGCATATGCGTAACCAAAGCTGCTACTGATGGGCCGGGCGCTGCCACTGGCCACCGGTATGTCGGTACGGCCGGCGTACTCCAGCAGCGCGAGTGCGTTGCGGGTGGTACGGGCCAGCGGCACATTGCCCCCAACGGTGGTCAGGCCAAGAACCTCTACCCCAGGCCAGGCCAGCGCCATCAGAATGGCGATCGCATCGTCCACGCCGGGGTCCGTGTCGATGATAACTTTCAGTTGATTGGGCATGGGTAGGAGGGTGGCAACGAAAATCCTATGTTTGTCTAAAACGTTGTGCCGGCCGATCGAACCGCCCGGTCTTAACCGATGGTTAGACGCGCCGCTAGACCACGTCCTGGTAAAGAAGACAGGCGTTGGTGTAGGACTTTAGCGCGTCCCGGGATGT
>JADFJS010000049.1 GCA_022566155.1 Chloroflexota bacterium | reverse complement strand
GGGACCATCGACGACGCGGCAATCCTTAATAAGTAGATCGAACATAGTGTCTGCTCTTCATCATTAGTGGGCCGTGTGCGGCGATTACCTGCGCCCGACCGCCGGCACTGATAGATTGCGACAGATTTTACGGACGAGGAGGTTGGGTATTTCAGTATGCCGTGGGACAGCCTCTACAGCCCCGGTAATTGGGTTACACCATAGGGAGTGGGCCTGCCTTCTCGTTTCAGATAGCAGCCGTTTCTTCGGAGGTGTCTCAGGACGCTGCTTCGGTTCACTGAACCGTAACGGTCTCGCGGATGGCGTCCGGAGGGACCCCCCGGAGTCCTTCCTCCCTTCGATCCTCAAGAATCAATGAGATCGCATCGGCAAGGCTTCCCTTCGCTTCATCTTTGGTCTTACCTTGGCCGTTTGCTCCCGGTATTTCCGGACAGTATGCAACATACCATTCTTCGTCCCGTTCAATGATTGCAGTAAACTCGTTGTGCACGACACTAACCTCTCTTTCCCTTCGGATAGCCCACCTGAATTCCAATATGCCAGCACCCATCCGACTGCCAGACGGCCCGTTTAGGGAACGGTTTCGGGAAATCCGATTCTTGGAGGGGAAAACCCGTTCCGCTTGTATGGCACGTCTCCATTGCAAGAGTATGCAAGAGTATTTTACATCAACCGAGGCGCCCAAGCAGTGAGTCCCACGGCCCTGACAACCAATACGTCAAATCCCAGGAGAAGGTGTCCCCTAAGATCTGGTTTCCGGTTCACATAATGCCGTTGAAATGCATCCTGGCGCCCCTTGGAGTCGTTGACAAATCCCTGATACGATAAACGCGTGAATTTCCGTGGCGTACGGGAATTTGTTGACGGGTTGACCGGTCACCTACGGAAGATCGTTAAACCAATGTATTTAAATCAATGAAGGTAGAAATCACATGGCTACAGTGAGCATCGACCACATCGCCATGCCCACCGCCAACGCGGAGCGGCTGATTCAGTTCTACAAGCGATTGGGGTTCAAGATAAACGACGAAGAGGAATGGCGCGCCGGCAGTGCCAGGATCTTCTCCATACAGATCGGTGACTCCAAGATAAACGTGCACCCCGAGGGCATGATTGCGGACCTGCGAGGGCCTACCGCTGTGCCCGGATGCACCGATATCTGCTTCGTTTGGGACGGCGCCCCTGAGGAGTGCGAGAAGATGTTGCACGATGCGGGGGTAGAGATCATCAGAGGCCCCGGTCCTCGCAAGGGAGCCAGAGCCGGTGGCGGGTTGCCCGCGGTGAGCATCTACGCCCGGGACCCGGACCAGAACCTCCTGGAGTGGATGATTTACTCATAATCGAGGCGGCCGGCCTCGATGGGGCCGGCAGCGCCAGCGGACAATGGACCCTTCCCCGAACGTGGGAAACGGACGGCTGGAGACTGAAAGAAGGGACTTACCATGCCAATCATGACCGGGAAAAATGCTCTAGCGCAAATGCTGGTCGCCGAAGGCGTTGAATACTTATTTGGGAACCCGGGCACCAGCGAAACCCCCTTGCTTGACGCGCTTCAGGACTTTCCCCAGATCAAGTACATCCAGGCGTTGCAGGAAGGCACGGCCGTGGGCATGGCCGACGGCTACGCCCAGGCTACCGGCCGCCCAGCCTTTGCCAATATACACATCGCCGGAGGTCTGGCCAACGGTATCAGCGGCCTTTACAACGCCTTCCGGGGCGGGGTGCCCCTGGTTTTAACCGCGGGCAACTCGGATACGAGGATGCACCTCACCGAGCCCACATTATCCGGCGACCTGGTAGAGATGACCGCCCAATACACCAAGTGGAGCGCCGAGGTACTTCACCCCTCGGACATACCGATGGCGGTGCGCCGTGCCTTCAAGGAGGCCAAGACCCCTCCCACCGGCCCGGTATTCCTGTCGTTCCCCTGGGATACCATGGACGATACCGCGGACATGGAAATCGTCCCTTCCTCGCCGGGGTACTTTCACATCCGCCCGGATATAGAAGCGGTAGCCCGAGCCTCCCAACTATTGGCCCAGGCCGAAAATCCCATCATCATAGTTGGTGACCGGATCGCCCAGGCGGGCGCGGTTTCCGAGATGGTACGGGTGGCGGAGCTGCTTGGCGCCAAGGTATATGCCGCGTCCTTTTCCGAGGTCAATTTCCCCACCAGCAACAGCCTTTACAGAGGCGCCCTGAACACCAGCAACCCCTCCACGGCGCGTCTTCTGGCCAGCGCCGACGTGGTGTTGGCGGTGGGTACCAACGTCTTTTCCTCCTTCCTATATGTTGCGGAACCGTTCCTGAACGCGCCCACCAAGCTGATCCACCTGGACAACAACGCCAGAGAGATGGAGAAGATCTATGCCACTGAGGTTGGGATCTTTTCCGACCCCAAGGCCGGCCTGGCCGAGTTGGCCGACGCTTTGGACCAGGACATGCCGGCTTCGGCCCGGGAGGCAGCGATTACGCGTGGCGCTACTCTGGCCGACGAGCGGCGGCGGTCCGACGAAGAGTACCGGGGGCGGCTGGCCGGCCTGTGGGACCAGAAGCCCATGGCCGTGGAGCGGATGATGCACGAGCTTGCCCAAGCCGTGCCGCCGGAAACGATAATCGCCAACGAGGCAATCACCTCCGGCGCCGCACTCATGCGCGCGTTCACCTTCGATGAACCGGGCAGCCTTTACGGGATCCGGGGCGGGGCCCTGGGTTGGGGCATGCCCGGTGCTCTGGGCGTCAAACTGGCCAATCCGGACCGGCCGGTCCTGGCGGTGGTGGGAGACGGCGCCTCCCTTTATACCGTACAGGCTCTGTGGACGGCGGCCAGATATAATATCCCGGTGGTCTACGCCATCTGCAACAATCGCTCTTACCGGATCCTCAAGGTCAACATGGACACCTACCTGCGGCACATGCTCAACGACCAGGAGCGGCAGAGCGAATACGTGGGCATGGACTTCGCAAATCCTCTGGACCTGGCGGCCATCGGGCAGGCCATGGGGGTTGCCGGAGAAAGGGTGGAGGACCCGCAGATGCTGGCGTCCGTGGTGCAGCGATGCTTCGCCAGCGGCAAGCCCGCGGTCATCGACGTAAGCATCGATGGGTCTCTCTGACCCGGCGCCGAGGATGAGCGTGTGCAGGAAAGTTACCGCCGATTCCGGAGGTTGGTTATGTAATTCGTATGAGGCGGCGTTACCCAAATATCATGCCTAGGGTTGACAGGCAAATAGGACGGGCATATATTTGTAGGTTAGAACACACTTGGAATTTGGTGGGGTTTCACCAAGTGAGCTCGTGAATTCAGGAGGGTCTATGGTATCCACACAAGCCCTATCGGGCTTGGCCGCGCAGCAACAAAGTGTGAGGGCACAGCAGAGGGTCGCAACCCCTGCGATCATCATTGGCCTTGGCTCCACCAGTTGTCACATCGCCAGGCGTTTGGAAGAGATAACGGAGCAGTGGATCACTTCGGACCGGAAGAGTCTGGGGTTCCTGTATCTCGATACGCGGGAAGCCACCCGGGCTGAAATCACCAAATCGGCCCGTTTCATTCCCATGACCCTTCCCCACTTCTCCCATCTGCGCGACCTGCGGCCATGGATCACCGAGTGTGTTCCGGAGTTGAAAATGCTCAGCCTTTCCAGGGAAGGCGCCCTGGGAATGCTAGCCAACGCCGGGGTCGCCGCCAGATTCAACTACAGCAGCATCAAAGGGCACCTGGACGCGCTTATTGAAGAGGTCTGTCCTTATTATGAGGGGACCACATTTCTACGGGTACATATCGTGGCATTCCTCGGCGGCGGAACGGTCGGGGCCCTGCCTGTGATACTGGCGGCCCTCTCCGAGGCCAGGGGCACAGCCTACAACTTCAGCGTAGTGTTGCACCTGCTGCTACCCCAAAGGGGCATGTCCAGAGACCCGGAGAACAGCTATCCTCTCCAGCTGAGAAACGCTTACGCAACCCTCCAGTTCCTCCGGGCGGCCACTGGGGTGGTTGCGGGCAAGGGCGAGCATACGGGTAAAGACACCTTTGAATTGACGGTATACCCGGACAAAGAGGTAATAGCTGAAGGCCCCCACTTTGACGTGGCCCTGATTCACCGGGCGCCCAAGGAATCCATTCCGGTGCAACGGGCTCACGTAGCGCGGATACTGGAGGACCTGGTAGCCGATGCGTGGGGCACGGGCCAGGACTGGTGGGCCCGCTACCATGAGACCATCAGAGAAGCCAACAACCGGGTGGACGCTCGTTTCGGTTCCATCAGCTCCAAGGAAGTTGGTCTCCTTGGAGGGTTTTTCGTTCTAGCGGCGAGACGATATCTCCAGACTAAGTGGCGGGCCAGATCCTAGGGAGGAACATGGACCTAAAACCGTGGTTTTCCAATCCATTTAACCGGCACAGGTCGATTTCTTTCAAGGATATTTCCAACGAACTGCCATTGTTCCAGGATCCACTGGATTTCCTCAGTACGGTGCGGAACATAGCGGCTCCTCGGGATGTCCGCTCACGAGTGCACGGTGCGATACACAATGCTCTCGGTGAGGTCGACCGCGCTATAATATCCCGTTTTGAAGAGCTAACCCCCGGAGGGGAAATCTTCGGCCGTTCTCTGGTGGGGGACGCTGACGCCGAGATCAGGAACGAATGCGCCCGAGCCAGGACTTTTGTCGATGCAAGAGGCGAGGAGTTGCTGCGCCTGGTCAAATCCAAGCTGGAGAGCCTGTTCATTCAAAGGCTCGTTTACGCACCGGAGCAGGACCCATTCGGTAGAGGATGGGACAACTTTACCAGGAACGCACCGGCCGATCCTGGCGACCCTCCGGAGCGCTCTTACGAGGATTTTGACACCGAGGACAGCCGAGAGCTCATGAAACGCCTGCAGCGCTGGCATGACCAGACCGATGACTGGCTGGAAACGCTTTGTCAAAAACAGGTCCACGACGTGATGAAAGGGCTGGAAGACGAGGTCGCCACATTCAAATTGACCTGGGTTGACGTTACGACCGAGCTTCGGAGACGGGCCAGCCCCGGAGGGGTACTATCCCAGCAAGTATCGAACCCGGAGGCTTGGAATTTCGAGAGCGACGACCCCACGGTGAAAAACCTGCTGACCGGGACGCAAGCCCAAGAGGTAGCTGCCCGCATAGTCAACCGGTTTTCCCCGAGCAGCCAGGACCTGAGTGAAATCGGAGAAATGGTGCGCTCGTCGCTCCACGGCCGGCCCCTCTACGGACACGACTGCGTAGGGGCAGGCGAACTGGAGGAGTACATCTCCCAAGCTATCGCGCAGAAGATGCGCAGTGCCCTACCCATAGACACCGGATTCCTCTCCTTGGTGTCAAATGGGTCGCGGTTCAATGAGGAGTTGGGAGAGTTGCTGGCGGATATGTATCGTGGCGCTGCCGCCATGGAGCAAACCCTCTGGAGAGTGGGCGAAGGCCGGGTGGGCCACGTCGACTCCACCTCCGGGGTCGGAATCACGAACTCCCAGGTGCACGACAACGTCATCAGGGGATTGGGAGGAGGCCGGAACTTTGCCGCGGTGGAAGGTCACCCCGGAGACACTCACCGCCTTTCGGTTCAGATGTCAACGGTGGGCGCTCCGCCCAGCGACCTGGCGATCTTCCGGGAGATGATTCGCGCCTGGTATGACTGGCACTTCGACCAGGACCGCGGGCACTACGACACGAATCGGGAGTGGCTGGAGAACGTAAAGTCCGAGCTCTGGAAGCTTTATCCAGACATGGGTACAAACAAGGGCGTCACCAAGGGAATCATGGAGCTTATCGACTCAGACCTGAGGATCATGTACGCCGGCCGCGAACTGCTGGGCTCACGCTCCAATGGTGATCTTGGTGATCACAACCTCATCGACGAGCTGATGAGAGAGCTGGGTGTGAACGGCTCCCAGAGCGACGGAGTTTCATAAGCCCCGTTCCACGCTGTCCACCCAGGATCGATGGTAAACGGCCCCGATCTGATCGGGGCCGTTTACCATTTTTGGCAAGTTGCCTTTATTCAGCATCGGGATGGGTGGTTATGAAACGGGCAGCCTGGGCCGGGTCTACCTGTGGGGCCCTTACCTCTACCCCGGCCTGCTCCTCCTGCAAGAGGAAAGTGACGCTGCTGTCCCTATCGCCCCAACCCCTGTTCATGGCCTCGATGGCGATCTGCTCCGCCAGATTGGCCACCGGCATCGGCACGTTAAACTCCCGGCCCAGGTCCGTCGCCAATCCGACGTCTTTGCGTGCCAGGGACAGGGCAAAACTTGCGGGTTCAAACTCGCCGCGAAACACAGTGCGGACGATCCCTTCGTGGAGCACGTTCATGCGGCCCAAAGAACCCCGGCGCACGCACTCCCAAAGGGATTCCGCATCTACGCCCGCCTTTACTCCCAGGGTCAGGCCCTCGGCGATCGCCTGGCGCACACCGTGCCCGATCATATTGTGCACCAGCTTGCTGACGCTGCCCGCGCCGATGGAACCTGCATAAAACACCTTATCGCCGAAAGCCTCCAGCAACGGTTTGATACGGTCGAATATATCCCGCTCCCCGCCAACCATCACCGCCAGGTTCCGGGAGGCCGCCCCGGACTTTCCGCCGCTAACGGGAGCATCCAGAACGTGAGCGCCCTTCTCGCGGAACCGTGGCTCGATCTCGCGTATCAGGGTAGGCCGGCTGGTGGAGAGGTCCACCCATATGGCGCCCGGCCGGATTCCCTCCAATACCCCTTCCAGCCCAGTGGCCACGGCCTCAACCTCTTTTGGCCCCGGCAGGGAGGTGAAGGTGACATCGCTGAGGCGGGCAACCTCCGCCGGCGAGCCGGCCAGGCGGGCGCCACCTTCCAGCAATGGTTTGGCGGCCTCCTCCCGAAGGTCGTAGACCACCATGGGGTAGCCTGCTTTCTGGATATTCAGGGACATCCCTCCGCCCATGTTACCCAGTCCGATAAAACCTACTGTCTCCATACCTTTACCTCCCTAGTTCCTTCGATAAGTGACAACGCGCCGATGGACCGCTGACGGCCGGGGTCATTGCTGGGATTATATCTCCTTGGGCAACCTGTCTTCGCCGAGGGGGGAGAACTCCCCTTATGTAGCGGCAGAATCTCGCGGACGCATAGAGATTCTGTACCCATATAGGTCCAACCGCCATCCAATATGCCCGTCTCGCGGCTCCGGTTCAACCGCCGCTCGCGGTCGGTGTGCCCCCGGCTCCCCGAGCCAGGGAGTCCAGCAGCACGCCCACCCGAGACCGGAAGGGGCGGACCCGGTTTTGCCGGTCTTTCACTCCCAGGGCCGTAAGAAACATCAGGCTCTTACCCGCGGCGTGGGGCGAAAAGAATTCGGTAACCTCGTCGTCATAGAAGGTCATGCCGGTGGCGCCCAGACCCAGACCGTGGGCGCACAGGTACATGTTGCCGCCGACGATCCCCGCCTCCAGTTGGGCTGCCCGATAGCCGCGATTGCCGTACCGGCCCAACACCCACTCCAGGTCCGCCATGAAAAAGGCCACGGCGCTGGCGTCGGCGCCCAGGGCTTGCTCAAAACACAGGTGCCCCGCCTCCTCCCGCAAGCCGCCTTCCCGCAACAGCTCCAGCTCACCACGCCCGGAGGAGAAGTAGTAGGACCCAGAGGCCAGACCGTCGACTGCATTGACTATGACATAAACATCCAGTAATCCGGCGCCGTGCCGCCCGCGGAAATCTGCCGGGATTGCCCTGGTCGAAGAAACCAGGATGGCGTTCAAGTGGGCTGCGGAGATGGACTGGCGGGCGAAACGCCGGGTGGAGCCCCTGCCCAGTATCGCTTCTCCCAGCGAACTCGAGGGCGGCCGGTGATTATCCAACGGTGTGCGTTGAGCCTCGTTAACGTCTTCCACGCCGGGACCGTGCTCGCCGGCCGGAAGTTTCCGCCATGCGGCCACTTCCTCCTGAGTTGCCAGAGAGGAGGCGGCATGGGCACGGAGCATCTCAGGATACACTATCCGGCCTTCGGGCTCCGGCAGGCCATGGTCCGGTAATGATGACAGGTCCAGTGTGTCCACGCCCGGCGGGGAACCTGAACCTATCCCCAGTGGAACGAGGCAGATGGCGGCTTCATGCCCTGATTCAACGCCCAGCAAGTGATCCACCTGGGAATCCAGGAAGCCGGCCACCACCCGTGCCGGCAGGCCCAGGTCCGAAGCAACGGCCAGCAGGTTAGCCAGAATAGTGCCGGTGTCCCAGAAACAGTAGCGGTAACCCCGCTCGCGGTACTTCCAGGCGCTGCGCCAGAATATCGCCGTGCAGATGAGGGTAACCGGCGCGGTGGCGACTTCCGGGTGGTTCGCCGTAGCCTGGAGGAGCCGGCCGCGATAGTCTCCCTCGCGCAGCCTTTGCAGGCTTAGCTCGGCCGGCGCGAAATGGTAAACCCCCGCCGCCAGCCCCGGAATATCTTGACACACCAGGTAGAGCTCCACCGGGAACAGCGCCCCGGCGGAGGCCGCCGCACGGTAGTGTACCTCTCCCGCCACGGGCAGCACCCGCTTCCGTGTAAGCCCGGCGGAATAGAAAAGAATTCTGGCCAGGGCATCCAAGGTCACGGACCCGCCGCTCGATCGTTCACCGGCTACCGCCTGGAGGACCGGCATCTCGGGCGGAGGAGGCCCGGATGGCAGGAAGACCCGGGGTAATGAACCATAGGACTTGTACAGCGGGGGCTTGTTGGCCAGGTTGATGTAGCTTAGCTTGGTGGCCTCATGGTAGGCCCTGGCCACCTCGATGTCCTGGTTATTCACAGTCCCCTCGTTGCATCCCGGGGTTAGCATTCAGCTGTCAGCTTCAAGCCGGCGGCAGGCAGCTAGTACCTAGTCAACTTGCATTAAGAAGTGTCATTGCGAGTCCCGTCGGAGGAGGGCCGTGGCAATCTGAGGTGGGATTCCTGAGGGCTGCCCCTACCGGGATTGCTTCGCTTCGCTCGCAATGACATAGTATTAAATACGAGTTGACTGAGTGCTGGGTCATAGATTCGGCGCCACCTCTTGGGACAGCAATTCGAGGTGGTCCATGTGGTCGAATACCGGGTTAATCATCAACATCCCGGCCCCCGCTGCCACCACCTCCGCCAGTTGCTCTATGCAGTGGGAAACGCTGCCCCACACGCCGACCTCGGATGCCCGTTCCGCGTTGTTGTAACGGCCTCCGAACCATTCCCGCAACCGCTTTTCGGCCCGTGCCTCGTCGTCATCGATGGCTATGTATACCCGCTTGGAGATGGGGAACGACGATGGGTCGCGGCCGGCTTCCTCCAGGAAAGTCTGAAGGTGATTGACCGCTTCTCGGAACTGGGCCGTGGAGCTGGAGCCGGCTCCCATCCACCCGTCGCCGTGCCGCACCGCCCGCTTTAAAGCCCTGGGGTGTCCTCCGCCAAACCAGATGGGTGGGTGAGGTTTCTGTACCGGCTTTGGTTCCATGCTGATGCCGTCAAGCTGCCAAAAGGTGCCCTGGTAATGGGCTTCAGGCTCGACCCACAGGCGCTTCATCACCTCCAGCACTTCCACGAAGCGCCTTACACGCTTTTCCGGGCTGATGCCGAAGGTTGCATAGTCGCTAAGGCGGCCGCCCAGGCCGAGGCCCACGGTAAGGCGGCCTTGGCTCAGCTGGTCCAGGCTGCCCAGGCTCTTGGCCAATTGCACTGGATTACGCAGGGGGGCAAGCATTACCGAGGTCCCCAATCGGACCTTGGCGGTCAATGCGGCGGCGTATGAGAGGAGGCTAACCGGCTCAAGGGAGCGAAAATTCCCCACGATGCCCTCTTGTACCCACAGGCTGTCGAACCCCAGGTCTTCCGCCTTCCGTATCCAGCTACCAACCAGGGCCATGTCGATAGGCCCATCCAGGAATACCTGGGGGATGGCGACCCCCATTTGCACGCCGTTAGCGGTTGACATGACACCTCCCAATATCGGCCGCCCACTTCCGTATCGTGATACGCCAGATTCAGACGTCAATCACTTTGTTAGAGCACGGCCAGTCTAGCAGTTGCCGGTCTGCCTCTCAACATTCTGGGGGTCTCGCACAGTGCGCTTCGGTCCGTCCCGCGATGGTCAACCGATGCCAACAAAGTGAGCCTCAAGAGCGGCGTGGGCACCGGTGAGTCTCCGGACAGACATTCTCATGGCATGGAGGCGATGACCTCTATCTCGATTCGGAAGTCTGGGTCGGCCAGTCCCGAGCACAGTATCAGAGTGCTGACGGGCAGGGCGCTGTCGGGAATAAATTTACTCCGCACGGCCCGGTAGGCGGCCATATCCTCCCGGTGGGTCAAGAATACGTTGAGCTTCATCAGGTGGCGCAGGTCGCTGCCCACCGACCCCAGCGCCGTCTGCAGGTTGCGAAACACCTGCTCCGCTTGGGCGGCTCCGTCGCCGACGCCCACGGTGTTGCCGTCTTTGTCACGGGCGACCTGCCCGGCCACATAGATCGTGCTGCCGTCCTTCACCACGTGGTTATAGCCCGTTGGGTGGCTGAGTCCCGGTGGATTGCTCCGCTCTACCGGCATGATAAGTTCCCTCCTGGCAGGAATATGCGCTGCGGATTGTAACAGACCCGCTTGTCTATTGGTGAAGCAGTTGAACCTAGAAGTGACGATCTGGTGGCTTTTGTCACGGCGTCATGGCATTGACTTGTAACTAGAAGGCCGCCTTATAATCCGGATAGTATAGGCGTCCGGCGGCTGGCAGTGGCGGAAGACCAGGAAAAAATAGACCACGAAAAAAAGACGACGAAAAGTTTGAGTTCGACTCGGCGGGCCAGGCGCTGGGCTATATCTCCATGGACCAGGCCCGAGTGCTGGCCATGCGCACCGCCGTGGAGTCACCCAGCTCCTACGGGCATCGCTACCTCAATGTAGTGATGGTCTTCGAGGTCGCCTCCGCCGAAGAGACCGAGGACTATTACATAATCACCCTGGCCTTTCGTCCCCAGGACAACTTTGCCGGCAGCCCCGGGCGTGAGCAGTTTTTCATCGAGAAAGAGGGCTCCATCGAACACCGGCAGGTAGTGCGAATACCGGGCTGGCGATTCCCTACCATCCCGGTGGCCGTGGCCCTGGGCGCGGTTGTTATGGTGGCGGCGATCGTGGTGGCCGCATTGGTCATTAGCGGAGGAGGGGACGGTGGGGAGCCGGCGGCTGAGGCGGTTCCAACCGGCACTCCCCTCGTAGTGCCAACGGCGACGGCCCGCTCGGTGTCGTCGGAAGGCACGGGCCCCGAAGCATTGATTGCTGCTGCCGGTGACCTCCCCTTCAATCCCGTCTGGGTTCGTGTGGGAGACATGTCCGCATCCCGGAGCGGCCACGCGGCCGCTGTTCTTGATGATGGGAGGGTGCTGGTGACGGGAGGGTTCGGAAGGAGCGGCGGCAGCGCCGAGATATTTGATCCGGTCACTCAGAGATTCAGTCTCACCGGAAAGTTGGTGACGTCTCGAGCACAGCACAGCGCCACCCTGCTGGAGGATGGCAAGGTGCTCATAGTCGGCGGATGCACGACCCGATCTGCGGAGGTCTACGACCCGGCCAGCGGCATATTTAGCAGGACCCAGGGGCAAATGTCCGTGCCCCGTTCCCGCCATACGGCAACGCTTCTCGCCGATGGCAGGGTTTTGATCGCCGGCGGGGAGTGCGGCAGCGGGTCTCTAAAGACCGCGGAGATATTTGATCCGGCGACGGGCACGTTCACCGCCACTGCGGAAAATATGGTTACCCCACGCCACGCCCATCGTGCGATTCTCCTGCCCAACAATGAGGTGCTGCTTGTTGCAGGCGTGGTTGGGCAGCCCGGAAGCTCGGTCGGATGCCCTCAGGCGGGAGACCTGTATGACCCGGTGGCCGATAGCTTTCGCCGAACCGGAGACCGTGCCAACCGGTTTACCTGCGACGAGCTCAACGTGAACGTGGCAGCTTCCCTGCTGGCCAATTCCCTGGTGTTGGTAGTTGGCAAATCAGAAGAATTGGAATTGTACGATCCATCCCACGAAACCTTCAGCCTGGGGGCCCGGGTCCAGGTTAGGGTCGGCGGTACCGCGACGCTCCTGCCCAGCGGCATGGTTCTCCTGGCCGGGGGAAGCCGGTCTGCCGGGGGCAGGGTCCTGGACACGGCGCAGGTGTACGATCCCATACAGGATATCGTCGTCGCCGCCATTACCCTGAACATTCCGCGCTACGGCCACACCGCGACCCCGCTGCACAACGGCGATGTCCTGTTTATCGGGGGCAGGACCGGTCAGGCGGACCTGGCCACCGCGGAGCTTTTCGTGTCCACCACGCGGACCGCCGAAAGCCCCTAGCCGTAACGCCGGCTCCGCGGCCTGCGGCACTCCCTACTGGGCCGTCCAGCCGCCGTCGATGACCAGCTCGCTGCCGGTCATGAAGGACGATTCGTCGGAGGCTAGGAAGAGCACGCCGTAGGCCACGTCTTCCGCCAGGCCGTAGCGCCCCAGAGGGATGCGGGACAGCATCACCTCCTGCCGTTGGGGATTGGCCCGGCCGGCCTCGGTCATGGGTGTAACGATTGGGCCGGGATGCACCGAGTTACACCGGATGCCTTCGCCGGCGTATTGGATGGCGGTGGCCTTGGTCAGCAGCCGTACCGCCCCCTTGGATGCCTGGTACTGGGGGCTGCTGTTATCGGTGCCCACCAACCCAAGCTGAGAAGAGATGTTGATTATGGATCCGCCCCCGGCACGGCGCATCTCCGGGATGGCGGCCTTGGTGCCAAGGAACACACCCTTGGCGTTGACCGCCATGACCCGATCCCACTCCTCCACCGTGGTATCTTCCAGCCTGCCGCCTCCGCCGATACCCGCGTTGTTCACCACTATATCCAGCTTGCCGAAGCGAGCGACGGTAGCGGCGACGGCTTCCTGCCAGCTACTTTCGCTGGTGACGTCCAGACGAATATAGAGACACTCTCCGCCGGCTTCGTTAATCTTGGCTTCGGTCCGGCGGCCCTCGTCCTCCAGGATGTCTCCGATGACCACCTTGGCCCCTTCGGCGGCGAATAGCCGGGCTTCCTCGGCGCCCATACCCCTGGCGCCGCCGCTGATCAGCGCAACCTTGTTTTCCAGCCGCATAGTTTTTCTCCCTTTAGGCCGCCTCGTGCCGGACTGTCATTGGTGTGACCGGGATGTCGTGATGGCTTAAGTCCCCAGTTGGTGGCCAGGGTTTCTTATTCTCTAGAAAAGGAATAGTAGCGGGGCCTAGCC
>JADFJS010000048.1 GCA_022566155.1 Chloroflexota bacterium | reverse complement strand
GGCCGAGCTGAATCCGGCCAAGCCTACCATGGCCAACCCTGGCAGTACCCAGAGGAAGCGTCCTCCTACCCTGGTAACAGCCTCCACAGGACCATCGGAGATGGCGGTAGCAACCAAAACTATGGCGGCCCACACGAGGAAAGGCGCCATCGGCACCATGATCGCGGCCACAGCAACCGGCGCCTGTCCCGGATTCGGCCGGCCCAGACCGGATAGCTGGCGTAGCAGGAAAGATAACCCCAACAGGAAAAACAGCCCGATCACGATGAAAAAGAGGAAGGGACGGGTGCTCTGGTCTTGCAGGGGTAGAATCCCGGAGGCCTGCCCCCCAAATGTCGAATAAAATGGAAGAAATAGCACCACCGAAAGCAACACGATTGGACCCAGGATGAAGGCCGTGTTCCTGAGGGCCCGTCCCAGGTCGCCGCCTTCCTGGCCGTAGCACTTGGCCAGCACCAGCGCCAGCAGTATCGCCACCATCAAGGGGTAGTCCCAGGCGTTGATGAAGGCCAGGCTTCCCAGGAACAGGGCAAGGGCTGCCGCTTCCAATGGGTGGCGCGTCAACCATCGGAACCCCAGCTTCGCCGGAGACTGGAATAGATTCAGGCCCAGGGAAAGCACCAGGATCATGAACGGCAAGCTCACAACATGGGCGTGCAAGTCCCCCAGGATGAAGCTGAAGAAGGGGAACTCGGTGATGGTGTAGTCCAGGCTCTGTCCGTCGGCCAAGGTATCGATGACCCGGGTGGACCTCCACCACCACCAGAACTGGTCCGGAAAAACCCCCGAGCCGGTGTCAGCCCCACTCTCCAGACCCTTGATCCCGATCCAGCCCCAGAAGCCGTCGCCGCCCCAATCCCGCAGGTGGATGAATTCCAGCGCCCCTTCCAGGTTGCCCACCAGGATCACCAGTGCTGGAGCTGCCAGACCGAACCCCAGGGCCGATGCCCGGCCGGCGCCGGACAAGCGTACCAGGTTGTAGACCAGCCCAAAAGCGCCCATGGCGACCAGTGCCGGCACCAGGGTTATGGCCAGGTTGTAACCTACGGCGGAGGATATGCCGGTGAGCTTGATCAGAAAGGCCATCATGAAGTGGCCGAAATAGTAGTAGCTGATGGAGTGTCCGGCCAGCCAAGGATCTTCGGGAGGAAAGAACCGGCTCTGGAGCACCGCGTTCACGAAGCCGAAGTCCATCAGCTTTTCCGTGTGGTTTATGGCCGGAGACCCGGAGGCGATCCCCAACCACAGCAGGAGAAAGGCCAGGAACACCCCTTCGGCCACCAACACCGTCCGCCATTCGGCCCGCAGGAATACGGCCCACTGGTCTTTATAGCGGTACAAGGCCCAGCCGCTGATGCCCGTGCCCAGCGCCAGAATGCCGAAGATGGTAAAGATGGAGTTGGGGAACACGTGAGCCAGCCCCAGGACCCACAGAACGAACGAGAAGAGAACCAGCGCCAGTGGCTTCGACAAAGTGTACCCGCGGTCGGGCAGCCGGTGGAACAGAAGGAAGGTCAAGGGAAGGGCGGCCAACCCAAGCATCTCGATGGCGAGCAACCAGACCAGGGCGTCAAGCACGGCTTACTCGGCTGCCAATCTGGCCCTTCCCGATACTAGGGCGTTGCGATGAGGTTGCCGCTGAAAACTGGAGCTCTTTCTCGGCACACTGTATCTAAGAGACCGGCGCCAGTAGGGAATCAACGAACTCTCTGGAATCGAAGGATGCCAGGTCTTCCAGTTTCTCCCCGGTGCCGATAAACAGGATCGGGACCTGCAACTCGTGCTTGATCGCAAGAACGACTCCCCCGCGGGCTGTGCCGTCTAGTTTGGCCAGGAAGATGCCGGTGCAGCCCACTGCCTCTTTGAAGGACTTGGCCTGCGCCAGGCCGTTGTGGCCGGTGGTAGCGTCCAGGGTCAGCAGGACCTGGTGGGGCGCGGCCGGGTTCAAACGTTTGAGCACCCGGTCCACCTTTTTCAACTCCTCCATCAGGTTGGACTTGGTGTGCAATCGGCCGGCGGTGTCGACGATCAGCACGTCGGCGCCTCGCGCCTTACTCGCTTGGTAGGCATCATAGGCGACCGCCCCCGGATCGGCCCCAAATTGGTGGCTAATCACATCTACGCCGACCTGCCGGCCCAGGATCTCCAGCTGTTCGATCGCGGCGGCACGGAAGGTGTCCGCTGCTCCCAGGATCACGTGTTTGCCGTCGTTGGTGAAGCGTTGGGCCAGCTTGGCGATGCTGGTGGTCTTACCCACACCGTTCACGCCCACCATCAGGATGACGTAAGGGGGGTCCACCGGCGCCTCATCCAGCCAAAGTTGATCGGCGCCCTCGATCTCCAACTCCGCGACCAGGGAATCCTTCAGATACTGGAACACCTGGTCCGGGTCATCCACATCTTCTCGCTTCACCCGGTCCCTGAGCTCCTGGATGATGCGGAGTGAAGTTTCGACGCCAACGTCGGAAGAGATCAATATCTCTTCCAGTTCCTCCCAGACCTCATCGTTCAGGTGCGAAGAGCGTAGAAGACCGAGGATGCGCCCGAACCAGCGCTGACGGCTGGGCTGGACGGCATCCGAGGTCTGCTTGCTGTTTTCGTCGCGGTTTCGTCTGAATATTCTTAACATAGGCCGCCGTATATCGGATGGGAACGCTGCGGTGGTCCGGCGCCGGCGGGCTGTCAGAAGCCGCCCGCTGCTGTCCGTAGAGGTACATGAATGTAAAAGTTACCCGGATGTCGAGAGGCTAGTGGTTGGGCCAAACCCGGGGATAGCTACGCCGGCGTATCCTTCACAGGTGCCGAACCCAGCCGAACCAGGGCATCCTGCGCGGCCGTGCGCTCGGCGTCCGCTTTTCTGCCTCCCTGCCCGGTACCCAACACCTCGTCTTCCACCAGGACATCCACGGTAAACACCGGGTTGTGGTCGGGGCCGTCGCTGGACACCAACCGATAGCTAGGGGCAGCGCGGCCCAACGCTTGAATGTACTCTTGAAGGTGGGATTTAGGATTTTCCGGCGGTGTGCCTTGGATGGTAGACTGGTCCAGTTCTTCGGACATGATCCGCAGCAGGAACCGCGTGGCTTCGGCATAACCACGGTCCAGGTACACCGCGGCCACCACCGCTTCGAAGGTTGATGCGAGGATGGAGTCCCGGCCACGCCCTCCGGTGGCGTCTTCCCCTTTGCCAACAACCAGATACTCACCCAACTTTAGCCGTCTGGCTACTTGGGCCAGCGTTTCGCGGCAGACCAGGGAAGCCCGGCTCTTGGTCAATTCCCCTTCATCCATGCCGGGGAACCGACGGTAGAGCTCGGTGGAAACCATCAATTCCAGGACGGCGTCGCCCAGGAACTCCATCCGTTCATAGGAACCGCCAGTGGGGCCTTCTTGCTCGTTGAGGTAGGAACGATGCACCAGCGCCTGTTGCAACAGGCGCCGGTCACGGAATTCCACCCCTAGAACTGTCTCCAGGCGCTCGACGGGCAAGAAATCCCTCCTAGATCACGCCATGAGGCCAGGGCGGCTGGGGACGCTTGAGCTCACCCAAATGCCCGAATTCGCTCATCACTTTCATCAGCGAATCGTACATCTCCTCGGACTCCTCCTTCGGAGGGACAAACATCTTGAGAAACGCCGTTTTGCCGCTGGGGAACACAAAGGTCGGCACACCGAATGCCCCATACTCCTCAACGGCCCTGGTGTGACTCTCACCCAGCTCCCGCAGCAGGTCGGGGTCGGCCACGTCTTCCCGGAACCGGGCCATGTCCAGGCCGGCCTTGGTGACCGCCTCTTCTATCACCGCAGGATCGTTCAGGTCCACCTTGTCTTCGTGGCGAGCCCTGAGCAGGGTGATGAAGAATGATTCGAAGGCCTCTTTGCCCTGGCGTTTGGCCGACAGTCCGGCGCGGTGAGCCAGGAAGGTGGGATCGGAGCCATCCAGATGCTCGGGCTGCTCCCAGAGCTTAACGTCGCCACCCTTGTTGTCGCTGTTGACCTGGGCCAAGGAAAAGGGCTGCCAGTCAATGTCGATCTCTTTTCCGGAGACCTCTCTAACATTTGCCAGCCACACGGCGGCATTGTACACAAAGGGTCAACGGAAATCGTAGAAGGTGGTCATCTCTGCTTCGGCCATTTTCTCCCTCCAAAGTGGATTCCTATGTGGATTTTATCTATACCTGATGCGGTTGTCAAAGCGAGATGGGGTTGCTCAGGCGCCCAATGTTTCCAATCGCAGCCGTGGCCACCGGTCGGGCTTGGCGCGCCTGCCAGGGAATTTGGGGAAAGGGCCGTATGCTATAATACCAGCCACAGGAGGCTCTCCACGCAGAAGCTCCGGCATACCGCTAATCCGCTCCTGGCCATTCAAACCAGCCTAGATAGCGGCAGCCTGTCTCTGCTGGATGCCCTTCGCCGCCGAGCCAAAAGCCGGTCCCTGGCGATTTATCTCGTGGGCGGACTTTTGCGGGATGTTCTGCTGGGCATAGCCAGCGAGGACCTGGACCTGGTGGTGGAAGGGGACGCTCCTGCGCTGGCGCGCGAGCTTTCGGAAGAGTTGGGCGCCGGTCTGGTGGTCCACCCACAATTCGGTACCGCCACGGTTACCCTCGACGGCTCCCGGCTGGACCTGGTGACGGCCCGTAAAGAGGTGTACCTTCGGCCGGCCGACCTGCCCCGAGTATCTCCCGGAACCATCGATGATGATCTGGCCCGGCGCGACTTCTCCATCAACGCTTTGGCCCTCTCCCTGACCGAGCCTCGCCCGGCCATCCGCGACCCCCACGGCGGCATTGACGACATCAGCCGGGGCCTGGTCCGTGTTCTACACCGCCGCAGTTTCGCCGACGACCCGACCCGTATCCTGAGGGCTGTCAGGTACGAACAGCGCCTGGGTTTTCGAATCGAGGACGAGACCCTGTCGCTGGCTCAAGAGGCTATGGATCAAGGGTACCTGGCCGCGGTCAGCGGCGACCGGCTACGTCACGAGCTGGACCGGATTCTTCAAGAAGAGCGCCCCGCGCCGGCATTGCGGCGCGCTATAGAGCTGGGGATCCTGGCCGGGATCCATCCCGCTCTGGTTAATTCCGAAGCCATTGACAGGCTGGAGGCGTCCGGACAACTCCGGAATGTAACCGATGATTCGGGCGTTGATGATGATCAGGCGGATGACGGCCGCGGGGGTGAAATCCCGCCCATGCTCTTTCTGGCCGCTCTCGTCTATACCCTGTCCCCAGGGGATGGCGAGGGGATCATCGGCCGCTTGAATCTGCCCGGCGCCTGGGCGGAAGTGGTACGGGACACCATCACTCTCAGGGTGTTGGAGCCGGAGTTGGCCGCTCCCGGGCTGTCTGCCTCGCGGCTGGTGAGTTTGGTGCAGGGATTCTCCCCCGCCGCCTTGCTGGCCGTATCTCGTGTTACTATTTCCTCAGCGGCCGGACGGATGCTCGAGAACTATCTCGACGAGCTGCAACATATCGCGCCGGTCTTGAAGGGCGGCGACTTGCTGGCCTTGGGCGTGCCTTCGGGGCCCCTGGTTGGCAAGATCTTGGGGCAGCTACGGGAGGCCAAGCTGGACGGGCAGGTGGACACAATAGACCAGGAAAAGAGGTTGGTCGAAGAGCTGCTGGTCCAGTTGGGAGGACAGCCAGGACGTGGATGAAGAGCTGGAAATAGAATCGTGTGTCATATGCGGCGAGGACCTGGACGGGGTGCATCAGACCACGTGTCAGATGTGCGGCGGTAAGTTTCACCAACCCTGGACCAAGGACAGCGTCATTCCCCGGTGTGGACGCATCGGAAGCCACGAGGAGGCCTTGGCCATCGTGTTCCTGTGCGACGAATGCTATTTCGGCAAAAAGCCGTAGCAGCTACGAGTCGTCAGTTGACCTTCCGCAGTGATGCTTCGGATAGTGATTGGGCAATCGCCAAGCTCTTCCGGAGGCTTCGTTACCTGCTGAACGCTGATAGCTCAAATCCATAGAGAGGTCTAATCATGCAGGCTGTGTACATCGAATCACACGGGGGGCCGGAGGTCCTGACTTTGGGCGATCGCCCGGAACCGCTGATTCAACCCAACGAGGTGAAGGTACGGGTTAGGGCCACGTCTTTGAATCGCCTGGACCTATATACGCGGGCAGGGGACCGGGGTCTTCAGCGGGAATTTCCTCCGCCCCTGATCCTGGGCGGCGACTGCGCCGGAGAGGTGGTCGAGGCCGGGGACCAGGTTGCCGGCCTGAAAACCGGGGACCGGGTGGTGGTCAACCCCAAGCTCACCTGTCAGCAGTGTCCCGCGTGCCTGGCCGGCCAGGACGATCTATGCCCTCGTCCCACCTTCCTCGGTAGCGCCAGAGACGGCAGCTACGCCGAGCTCGTGTCGGTACCGGCGTCAAACGCCCACGTCATCGGCGACGGCGTCACCTACGAGCAGGCAGCCGCCGTGCCCACCACTTTCCTACCCGTGTGGAACATGCTGGTACGGAGGATCCGGCTACGGCCCTGGGAAACCGTGCTGGTACTGTCTGCATCCGCCGGCGTGGGCACCGCCGCCATCCAGGTGGCCAAGAACGTGATCGGCGCCCGGGTGATCGCCACCACCAGCACCGCCGAGAAGGCCGCCATGGCCCGAGAGCTGGGAGCCGATGAGGTGATCAACTACAACGAAGAGGACATCACCCAACGCGTCAACGAGCTGACCGGCGGCGCGGGCGTGGACGCCGTAGTGGACCACGTGGGCGCAGACTTCTTCTCCAAGGCCATCCGAGCATTGAGGCCGGGGGGACGTTACGGCATCTGCGGCGCCACCACGGGCCTGCGGACCGAGCTGCATCTGGGCCAGCTATTCAGCCGCCAGGTGGAGATCTACGGCGTGTTCATGGGGACAAAGGAGGACATGCGGGAGATCGTTGAGATGCTGAACCGGGGCACGATCAGTCCGGCCATCCACCGGGTGTTCCCCCTGGCCGAGGCCGCCGAGGCCCACCGGACCATGGAAGCCACCAACTTCTTCGGCAAGCTGGTGCTGACGGTGTAGGGTTGGTAGCGCGCAAGCTCCTACGTTAGCTGACCGGGAGAAATGAAATGCCGCGGTATGAAGAAGAAAAGCGCAAAAACCTGGATGCATACCAAAGTCTCAAGGACGAAATCCGCGCCAACTATCTTGGCCAATACGTTGCCATAGCTGATGGCCGGCTCGTGAAGGTGTCACCCAGTTTCAAGGAGGCCGATGAGGCAGTCAAATCCTATCGGCACCGGTTGGTTTTCCCCGCCGGCGAAGAGCCTGAAATAGGACCTTTGCGGGTAGGTGGTCGGAGGATAAAGTCGTCCCTTGGCTGATTCGCTGCGCCTCCGCCGAAACGACCAAAACGAATATCGGGTTCGGATACGAGTCGCAGGTTGTTCGGTGGATGCTCTGATCGATACCGGCATGACCAGTCCCGACTGCTTGATTGGTGTCGGACTTGACGGCGAGAATTTCAATGAAGCCGCCACATCCTTGCGAGGCTTTCGGAGAACCGAGATGTATGGGGTAGGCTATGAAGCGACACGCTTGGTCGTAGTGGGACTAGGTCGGGTAAGCATTGAAGGCCTGGGCGGCAGCGAGATAGACACCTATGTAGCCGAGGTCGGGGACAACCTGCTCGGAGTATGCTACTTTCAGCGGCTGGCTGGTTTTGAAGTGGTCTGGGATTTGAATGGCGGTGAGATGACGATCCGGAAGAAGCTGCCGTGAGGGGTGCCGAAAGATGACACGAGAATTTGGGTATTTTTCGGTTTAGCTATATTGGCAGTTGCGGCTGGGGTCTCCATCCTCTTTGTATCCGATGCTAGGTTTTCCAGGGTTTCAGCCGGAGTTGAGTCAATGTTGCTGGCAGGGCTTTTTTGGTCACCTCTTACTATGCCATGCAAACTAGAAGAATAGCGAACGAGACTCGCATGTTGGCCGGCGAAGTGGGACTGCAGCGACTTCATGAGTTCGTTCCAATCATAGACATCGTAGCTGACGCAAGGGACATAGAGCTGATTGAGATAGGCTTGAGGAGGGGAAAAGGCAAAGTTCCAGAGAAGTTATCTTGCCGGTTAACCAATGTGGGTAGAAGCCCTGCGTTCCATTGCGCACTTCTCGTCGTTCATTCGGGTGACCAAGTTGCGTCGTTAGTTGAGCCAACGTTGCTCGTGGGCCAAGTGCTGAATAACGTCCTGGGACCTCAGTCAAACCACAATCCTAATGAACGGTCAAGGCTTAGCCTCAAGGTCGAAACAGCTCCCCAAGGTTCTTCTTTCGTTAAGGTCACTTATCAAGATGTGTTTGGCCACCGATGGTCCTCGACGAAATCTGTGCCAAAATCGAGACATGCAGACCTGCTAGGTCCGCTCTGCTTCGAGCGAACAGAAGTTGATTCGTAGGGGTCACTTTCGGGCGATCAACGCCCTGACCTTGATTTATTTAGGATTTGCGACTAGGTTTTGAACAGCGACCCCACGTTACCGCTCCAGCCGCCGGCCGTGGAACAGGTACTGCTGGGAGTAGCCGCCGTAGCGGCCGAAGTGGTTCTGGGCCCACTCCAGCAGCACCCGGTCGGTGGGCCTCTTCTCGTCGGGGAAGTACCACTCCGCCAGGGCACGGCGGATCCACACGTCGATGGGGAAGGCCTCCAGCTTTTCCAGGGAAAAGACGGCGATGCAATCGGCGATCTTCGGCCCTATGCCGGGACATTCCATCAGCAGCGCTTTGGCCTCTAAGTAAGGCATCCCGATCAGCGCATCCAGGTCCAGCCGCCCTTCCGCCACCAGCCGCGCCGCCGCGGCCACGTAGGGCGCCCGAAAGCCCAGTCCCACCTCTCGTAGCTCCGCCTCGCCGGCATCGGCCAACTGGTCCGGGGTGGGGAAGCCGTGGCGCACCTGGCCGTCCAGCACTATCGCCGGCCCGTAGCGCGTAGCAAGCCCCTCTACTATCTGGTGGATGCGGGGTATGTTGCAGTTGGCGGAGCAGATGAAGGACACGACGCACTCCCAGGGCTCGAGGCGCAGCAATCTTAGCCCGGGATACCGGTCCACCATGGTGGCCACCCGCCGGTCTCGGGAGATCTCAGCATAGATCGCGGCCAGGTCGTCGTCCAACCGGAAATAGCTCTGGAGCATGGGCAGCATCTGGGCTTCCGGTGAAGGCGCACTGCAAAATTCCACCTGCCCGTCCACCTGGCGCAACTTGATGAAGTTGCCCCGGACTACCCCACAGTACCAATCCTCCTCCCGGCGCCAGCGGTGAGCCTGGCCACTTTCCAGGCTGGATGCCAGGTCGAAGGGTTGGTCAGTTTTTAGCTCCACTGCCTCTCCCAACCCACCGGGCGGCCTGTTCGCCCACTGTTGCCAGCTTGCAGGGCTCCAGAGTACAAGGAGGAACCGACTCCAAGAACGCCTTCCCGTAAGAACGGGCGGTGATTCGCCGGTCCAGCACCACGATGGATCCCTTGTCCCCCTTGCTCCGGATCAATCGGCCCATGCCCTGGCGAAACCGAAGCACCGCCTGGGGCACTGAATACTCGCTGAAAGGGTCTTGAAACTGCTCCGACCGGGCCTTCACTATTGGATCTGTGGGCACCTGGAAGGGCAGGCGGGTCAGAACCAGGGCTTTCAATATACCGCCGGGCATGTCCACGCCTTCCCAGAAACTGCTGGTCCCAAGCAGCACGCTGTTGGGATTTTCCGTGAAGCGCGCCATGATCTGGAGCGGCGAGCCGTCGACGCCTTGGGCCAGCACTTCGATCCCCTCCGCCATGAGGGAAGCCCTGACCTGATTGGCGACGCCGCGCAGTGCCGAGTGTGAGGTGAAGAGCGCCATGGTCTTCCCTCCCAATGATTTGCCCAGGTCCGACACCACGCGGGCCATGGCATCCACGTAGCCGTCGGCGTTAGGAAGGGGCATATCTTCGGGGATCAACAGGAGAGCGGCCTTCTGGTAGTCGAAGGGAGAGCCCACCAGCAGTTGATCCGTTTCCTCGGGTAGACCCACCCGCTGCCTGAAGTAGTCGAAGTTACCCTGGGTGCTCAGGGTGGCGCTGGTCATCACCACGCACTCTTTCCGGTCGAACAGCTCTTCCACCAGAACGCTGCCAACCTCCAGCGGCGCCGAGTGGAAGTTCACGTCTCCCCTTCCCCGGTCCCGGGCGATCCAGTGGATGCTGTCGGCGTCGGGCTCACCAAGTATGGAGGCCAGCTGCCGTCGAAGCTGCTCCCAATGCTCCTGGATGGTAGAGGTCTCCATCACCAGGGTAGGCTGGTCGCTGGCCCCCGGAAGGGTTGTACTTTCCAGGAAGCGTTGCAGCCGGGACAGGGCCTGGGAAGCTTCCTGCAGACCCACGTCGACATTTTCCCAGGCCAGCTCTACCTCGGACCAGATGGGTTGTCCACGTTGCTGCAGGGTCAACAAAAGCTGGGCATGGTCGTCGGCCCCAACGTTCCCTTGGGCGTTTAGAAACTGCTCCGTCGCCGCCCAAAGCCGGGCCCATAGGTCACGAAGCCTGGGCGCCAGCGCCTCAACCTGTCCGACGTTTCGCTCCCCTTCCTGCCGCACCGCCGATACCAGCGTCTCCGCCCGCAGCGCCAGCCGCACCTGTGTGGTGAGCCGCCCCTGCAGCTCCGATGCTTCCTCCAGGCGATCCATGGTGACCTGGAAACCCAACTGGCTGGTGGCCTCTTCCTCCAGGTTATGGGCCTCGTCGATGATCAGATGGCTGTAGTCGGGGATCAGGCTACCGCCGTGCATCAGGTCCGAAAGCAGCAGGGCATGGTTGACGACCACGATGTGGGCCTGCTCGGCCTTCTCTCTCGCGCCGCGAAGGAAGCAGGGGCCGCCATCCCGCAACCCGGGACACCACCCCTTTTCTCCGGCGGAGATGCGGTTCCACGTGAATGCGTCGCGGCCCGCCAGGTTGATCTCACCCCGGTCTCCAGTGACCGTATCCTGGAGCCAGACCGCGGTCTTGCTGAGCAGCCGCGCGTCCTCCACCGTGGGATTCTCGCTGCGCGCCAGATAATTCCAGCGGCGCAGGCACAGGTAATTTCCCCTACCCTTGAGCAGAGCCGCCTTCACCACGCCCTTCTCGACAAGCCCCGCCGTTTCCAAAACCTCCACCAGCGCCGGTATGTCTTTGCGCCATAGCTGCTCTTGCAGGTTGATGGTGTTGGTGGAGATGACCACGCGCTGGCCCGTGGATACCGCGAAGAGGACGGCGGGCAGCAGGTAAGCCATGGACTTGCCCACGCCGGTGCCGCCCTCCACCACCAGATGGTGGCCCTGATATATGGCCTGGGTCACTTCCCGCAGCATCTCTTCCTGCTCCGGGCGGTGCTCGAATCCGGAAAAGCCGGGAGCGAAGGGACCGCTGGGCCCCAGGAGGCCCGCGATCTTCTCTTCGTCCAGGTTGCTGAGATTGGCGTCCGACCGCCGCTTCTCCGGCCGTCCCAGGCGCACGGCCAACCGGTCCATGTCCAGTCCGGTCAGCCCGAACGCTGAAGTTCCGCCGGCGGTCTTGCCAACCGCCAGGTCGACCAGCAGCGGCGCGATCGACCACCTGCTACGGTTGGCCAAGTTGGAAACATGGGCGAGCAGGCCGGGCTCTAGCTCCCCCATGCGGCGTAGCAGTTCAACGAACACTCCCCTGGTGGCTTGAGCATCGGACAGCGCCCGGTGGGCCTCGGTATGGACCACGCCCAAGTATGCCGTCAGATTCTTCAGAGAGTATTGCATGATGCGGGGCAGCACCACGGAAGCCAGGTCCCAGGTATCGTAGGCCGGGTTATCCAGTGGAAGACCATGGGAGGCAAGAAAACCGATATCAAACGCTATGTTGTGGCCGATGACGGGATGGGCCCCGATGAAGTCCCCCAACTCGTCGGCCACCGATGGAAAGGAGGGCGCGCGCTGGACATGCTTGGGCGTGATGCCCGTCAACCGTTGGACGAATTCGGGGATAGAACGGCCCGGGTTGACGAAGGTCCGGAATACGTCGATCTCGTCGCTGCCCTGGAACTTGACCGCGCCGATCTCGATTATAGTGTCTCGATTGGAGTCGAGGCCCGTCGTCTCCAGATCAAGGGCCACGTATTCCTGGTCAAAAGGAGCGCCAGTCACCAATTCCTCACCCTCACCCAACTGGGTCACCGTCTCGGGACTGCCGGGACCGCTTACAAGTGTCCGAGTTGTTCCAGGCGCCCGCGCGTGCTGCGTCTATTCCAGTGTAATCGATCCCGGCCGGCTTTCACCGGTCTCTAGACCTTGTAAGGCCGGAGATGCCCCAAGCGCAGGCCCATGGCTGGAAAAAATGTGCCCGAGTGAAGGCCTGCAAGAAATTCGCTCTCCGTGTTGATCTCGTCCCGAAAGGCCGTGACGAATTTGCCCAGGCCGTGAACCGAGTGGGCATCGCTGCCTCCGGTCACCGGCATGCCGATCAGTCTGGCGACCCGCATGGCAAACTCGTTCTCTCCATCGACCGTGCCGCCGTTGGCTACCTCGACGGCATTGGCTATCTTAAATACCGGGTGTCCCACGGCGTCTTCAGGCTCCTTGGGAAGCGGATCGGAAACCGATTGATAGATGAGGGCCCGCTTGCGCTCCGGTTTTATCAGCGCCGAGCGGAAGGGATGCGCCGTTATGACGTAACCGCCCACGGCGTCGGCGGCCTTCCGCAGCTCCACGGCCTTGTTGAACCCTTCCTGCGGCATGGCCGTGACCGCTTCACCAACCAGCGGCTCGGCCAGCGAAGACCAGATCGGGCTGTTCCGATACGCCGCGAAGAACGGATCCTGGTCCAGGCGATGAAGCTGTCTGAGCGTTTCGGGGCGTGAGCGGTCGGCGTCGTAAAAGGCGTCCGTGTTCGGCAGACCGGGAACCACCTCGCGGAGATAGCGATCAAGCTGCCGGTTTAGCTCGGCGAAATCGGCCGCCGGCAAAAGTTGCCGCACGATGACGAAGCCGTCGCGATCGAATTCGGCTTTCAGGTGTTGGAAGTTCATCAGCGTAACCTTGGCTTTCGGGTCTGGTCGGTTTTCGAATGGCCAGATTCTTCACGCTACTGCCCGAGCACGTTCACTCGGGCCCAATGGATGCTCATCGTCTCCGGCTCTCCGGCGTAAAACGCCAACAGCACGCGCTCGTGGTCCACTCGACAGATGGCCGGATGACCGAAACTCCACTTGCCCATGTCCTCCCAATACTCGGCGAAATCGACGTTTTCGGTCTTTTGGGTGACCGCGGCGCGTTCGTCGTGCGTGTGAACCGTCAGGCAATCGGCCGGCGGCCACGAGTTGCCGCCGTCGTGCGACTGCCACAGTTTCAGGG
>JADFJS010000047.1 GCA_022566155.1 Chloroflexota bacterium | reverse complement strand
TGGATACGGGAATGGGCTTCGAGCGCATCACGCGAGTCATTCAGGGCGTGAACTCCAATTACGATACGGACCTGTTCGTGCCCCTGCTCCAGGCTATTTCCCGACTCTCCGGCGTGGAGTATGAGGAACAGAGCGAAGCCGGCATGGCATTCCGCGTGATTGCCGATCACCTGCGTTCGATGAGTTTTCTGATCGCCGAGGGGGTCTTGCCCTCCAACGAGGGGCGCGGTTATGTGCTGCGGCGGATAATGCGCCGCGCCATGCGCCACGCCCATATGCTGGGCGCGAAGGATTTGCTGCTCTACAAGCTGGTGCCGACGCTGGTCACCGAGATGGGCCATGCCTATCCCGAGCTTGGCCGCGCCGAGGCCCTGGTCACCGAGACATTGAAGCTGGAGGAAAACCGTTTCCGCGAGACCCTGACCCGTGGCCTCAAGTTGCTCGGCGAGGCGGTTGGAAAACTCAAATCCGGGGCGGCGCTGCCCGGCGATGTGGCCTTCAAGCTGTATGACACCTACGGCTTTCCCATCGACCTGACCGAGGACGCCATGCGCGCAGAGGGCCGCAGCGTTGACCGGGCCGGGTTCGATGCCGCCATGGACCGCCAAAAGAAAGAGGCCCGCGCCGCCTGGAAGGGCTCGGGCGATGCCGCCACCGAGGCCGTGTGGTTCGAAATCCGCGAGGAGGTAGGCGCCGGCGAATTCCTCGGTTACACGGCAGAGGCCGCCGAGGGCCAGGTGACGGCGCTGCTGGTCGATGGCAAGCGCGTAAAAAAGGCAGGCAAAGGCACCGAGATCGCGCTCGTTGCAAACCAGACGCCCTTCTACGGCGAATCCGGTGGCCAGGCGGGCGACCGCGGCGTGATGACCGGCGAGGGCGGTGCGCGCATCCTGGTCAGCGATACCCTCAAGAAACTCGGTGCCCTGCATGTCCATTTCCACGGGGCTGCCGTCGGGCCCCGTGCCTTTGAGGGTCCAGCGGGAATGCAACAAGGCGGTGTCACCGGACTCGATCACAATCGGAACCTCGATAGTCATGGTGGGATTCATGGCGATGAATCCCATTAACACTTCGCGGATCGCGGCGGTACCGGTGGCGCTCTTTCCCGGTTCCGCTACGAAGGTGGCTCCAGGCTCGTAAAGCGCCAGGGCGGCATCGATGTCGCCGGCGTTGACGGCCGCAATTATCTGATGGTCTGCGTCTGCGGGGGTTCGTGCGGGCATTATAGCTCCTCCATCGGTTTGATAAGTGACCGGGAATGGGTAACAGGTTACTACCATGGGCTTCATTAGCTGGACGGGATTCCCATCGTCCATACCGCTGGCGTGGACGCTATCCGAACAGGTCTTCCACAGCCAGGGACAGGCCGGAGATTACATCGGATTGGACCTGATCGCCGAAGCCGTGGATCGACGTCCGTTTCATGCTTTGTTGGTCAAGCCTGAGAACCTCCACGGTGGCCTAAGTCTCACCGGCCCTTCTGGCGTCGGCACGCCAGTCGTCGGGGCTGGGACCGCGGTCGATCAACACGTCAACCACTGCCGGCAAGCCCGATGCCAGCGCTTCCCGTATGGCGTCGGGCAGGTCCCGGGAGTCGCCCACCTGGACTCCAAATGCACCAAATCCCCTGGCCACCGCGGCGTTGTCGGTGGGGAAGAACTCGGAGGCGATGTACCGGCCCTCGGCCTGGTGTTGCCGCACCATGCCCAGGGCCCCGTCGTTGAAGACAATACACAGGATGGGTAGGTCGTACTGCAGGGCCGTCGAAATGGCGTTCACCGTCATCATGTAGCCGCCGTCGCCGGTAACGCAGACCACCGGGCGGTCCGGGTACACTAGCTTGAGGCCCACCGCCGCCGGCAGACCCCATCCCATTCCGGCAGTCCCCCCGGGGCAGAAGAAAGTGTTGGCCTGCTGCGATTTGAAGAAGTGGGCCATCCAGGTACGGTTATTGCCCGCATCGAGGGCAAATATTGTCTCCGGAGGCAGATTCTCCTGTAGCAGCGCCACCACGCGCTGGGGGGTGGCCGGCGAACTGTCCCGATGCAATTCCGGGTCTTCATAAAAGGCCAGGTCCTGCTTCCGCTTGGCCAGGCCGCTGGTCCATTCTTGCCTGGTCGCGGAGGAATCGCTGGCTGCCTGCCGTGAGGCCTCCACCAGCTGCGACAGGATACTGCCGGCGTCTCCGATCAACCCCAGCTCCACCGGGAAGGTCCATCCGGCGTTGCGGTCGTCGATGTCGATCTGAATGATCTTCTGGCGGGTGGGATCGAATATGCTGGGGCTTTCACGCACCGTGTCCTGGGGTGTGAGTTTGGCGCCCACCACCACCACGGTATCGGCGTCGCCCACCGCCTTGTTCGCGGCCTCCTGCCCGTAGACGCCCACCATCCCCAGAGAAAGGGGATGGGTTTCAGCGATGGCGCTCTTCCCTTTATAGCTGGTGGCTACCGGCATCCCCCATATCTCCGCCAGCTCCTGAAGCTGGCTGTGGGACTTGGAAAGGTGCACACCGTTGCCGGCCACCAATACCGGCCTGCGGGATTGGGAGAGGATCTCCACAGCCCTTTGAATATCTTGTGGTGCGCTCTGGGGCTTGGCGGTGTTCAGGTATCCAGCGGTGTTGTGGACGAAGGGAGGGGACTCCACGTCAACCTCTCCGCCGATGGCAGCGGAGCGCATCAACACGCAGGCTGGACCGGGCCGTCCACTGGTTGCGTGTTTTATGGCCAGTTGCGTGCCCAATACCGCTTCTTTAGGACTGGCGGCCAGGCTGGTGTATTTGGTCATGGCTTTGAAGATCGAGGGCAGGTCGATGCTCCCGTACTCGCCCGCGCCCGATTGATTGGCCGCGTGAAAGCCCACGCCGCCGTCGGAGGTGTCGGTGATCACCACCATAGGCGAGCTGCTCAGCATTGCCTCCATGATGCCGAATGTGGCGTTGGAGCCCATGAACAGCCCCTGGCCCATGATCACTGCGGGCTTCCCGGTGGCACGGCCGTAAGCATCCGCCATGATTGCCGCAATCTGCTCGTGGCGCACCAATATGGTCTTGATCCGGTCCTCTTTGCCGTAGAGGAGATCGTATATCTGGCCGGTGCCGCCGCCGGGGATACCGAAGACGTACTCAATACCGGCTTCTTCCAGGCATCGGACAATCAGTTCACTCGCTTTGGGCATGAAACCTCCCTGTATGTTCAATCATCGTTGGCTGCCAATGTTTAATTCGTCGAACTCCCAGTTGGCTGGATTGTTAACAATATACTCACGGATAGAGCGCAAGGAATCTCCGCCCCGAATGACGTGCTCGTAGTAGTTTCGCTGCCAGATGGTGATGCCGGGAGCACCACGCATCTGGTTAATCTTTTTTGTGGAGACGGTTTTGAATGCGCCAATCAGACGACCGAGGGGCTTCCTAGAAATGCCGCGGTCCAAGGCGGCCGTAGGGGCGGTTCGCGAACCGCCCTTACACTCATCGGTGATAACAATAATCCCGTGAAGATGGTTCGGCATCACAACTTTTTCATCCAATTCAACATACGGATAATTCTTAGCCAACCACTCCCAAGAATCGGACACTACACCGCCCAAATCGTTTAGCTTCACATGGCCATCAACTATCTGACCAAACAACGGCTTTCGACCCTGTGAGCAGACGGTTACGAAATAGAATCCTGCTTGGGAGTAATCATAACCCGGCAGGCGGATGGATCGTCGGTGGTGAATTAGTGGATTGTATTTCACGATTGTTCTAAGTCTGGAATCCGTAGTACCGGGCGCAGTTGTCCCATAGCAGCTTACGCTTGCTTTCTTCGGAAATCTTGTTTTCCAGGAAAGTTTCCACCGAGTGGGGATATTTGGAGTCCGGGTGGGGCCAGTCGGTGGAGAATACGATGTGGTCATCGCCTATGTAGTCGATCACCTGTTTCACGAAACGCTCGTCGGACTCCACGGAGACGAAGCATTGCCGCTTGAAGCAGTGGCTCGGTTCCTGGGGCAGATCGGCGGCGGTGATGCCAAACTCTATCTCATAATGGTCGTCCATCCGGTCCAAGAGCCAGGGAAGCCACCCGCAGTTGCCTTCCAGAAAAGCAACCTTCTGGTCCGGATGACGCTCTAAAGCCCCTCCGCCGCACATGCTCAGCACGGCCAGCATCATCTCCATGGGGTGGCAGGCCACGTGGCGCAGGAAGAGGTTGGCCCCGAACCGGTCTCCCACCTGGGGCAGCAGCGAGCCCACGCCTTCGTGAAATCCCAAGGGAACGCGCAGCTCCTCCAACTCAGACGATAGAGGATCGTAGTATGGGTCGTGCCAGTTGCGGCCGCCGACTGGGTTGGGCCTCATGAACACGGCTCGAAATTCCAGGTCCTTGACCGCCCGCCGAGCCTCAATCACCGCGCTCTCCACATCGTGGGGCGCGGCCATGGCAGAACCCAGGAGGCGGCTGGGGTCGGCCTTACAGTAGTCGTAAAGCCAGTTGTTGTAGGCCCGGGCGATGGCGGCCGCAAAGTCAGGTTCCACATCGTCCAGCGCCAGGGCAAAGAGGCCCACGGTTGGGTAGATGACGGCTACGTCGATCCCCTCCGCATCCATCGCCTCCAGTTGGGCCTCCGGCGGCCAGCCCCTCTCCGAAGCGCCGCGTACCCGCTCTTGACGCTGCTCCTGCTCCGGAGTGCCTATCCCTCTGGCCGTAGTGCCGCTTATGGCGCCGGAGAGTGCCGGCATTGTCTTACCTTCTATGACGTAACGGGCGTCGAACATCTGCTGCCTGGAGCCTTTGGGCGCCCGGTGTTTGAATGGCGGGTCGATGTAGCGTTCCCAAAGGTCGGGTGGCTCCATGCAATGCATATCGCTATCAAGCACCTTGAATCCGTTCTTGGCCATCTGACACTTCATTCTGGGTAGCATTCGAGATGGTAACCTAATCCGATTCAAAGATAAGGCTCGCCGGGTAAACGTGGGCCGGGCCGGAGCTTGACCGGCTAGGGGTTCGGCTCATAACAATATAATGTCATTGGCCGGGATTTTCCATAGCTGGCCGATAATCCGTTGGTTGACCCTGCCCAGGGCCAAGGGTATTATCCGAGCTATCAGCCATCAGAACACCGGACCTTGGGGAAACAGCTGATAGCAAAAATCTCGGAGGTGATGTCATGCGTGGTGGAGATGCGATCATACACGCCCTGGAGAAAGAAGGCGTTGAGTACATCACGGGATTCGCCGGCGGCGGCGAGACACCATTGTGGCCGGCCCTGAGGGCCTCCCAGTCCATCAAAGTGTTTTCAGCCCGGCACGAGAGGCTGGGTGTGGAGATCGCCGATGGTTACGCCCGGGCCACGGGCAAAGTGGGCGTTGCGCTGACCGGCACCGGGCCCGGCGCCACCAACGCGCTGACGGGTATCGCCGGCGCCTTCGCCGACAACATCCCGGTCTTGCTGCTCATGGGTCAGCACCCCTTGGCCAGCATGGGTAAAGAGATTCAACAGGAGGTGCCCTCCAGCATCTTCGATAGCTTTGTGAAGTGGAAGGGCACCTTTAGCCGGGTGGAGGACATTCCCGCGATAATGCGCCGGGCATTTACCACCCTGCGCTCGGGGTCCCCGGGCCCGGTGGTCCTGGAGATGCCCCAGGACGTCCTATCCATGGAGGCCCCCGACGATGTTCTTAATTACGAGCCGGTGGGGCCCGGACGCAGAGCAGCGGCCGACTCAGCCGAGATCGAAAAGGCCGCCGATATCCTGGTCAATGCAACATTTCCCATCCTGAATCTGGGCGGTGGGGTCCTGTCCGCCGAGGCTTGGGACGAAGCCCGAGAGCTGGCGGAGCTGCTTTCCATGCCGGTGGCCACCACCCTCGTGGGCAAGGGCGTGTTTCCGGAAAACCATCCCCTGTCATTGGGCGGCGGCGTCTATCCGAGGAGCAAGTACGCATCGGGCCAGGCACTGCACATCAACCGCAAGGCGGACGCGGTGCTGGCGGTGGGCAACTCCTTCCGACTGCCCAATGGAACCGATGGCCGCCCGATCCCATCGGGGGTCAAACTGATCCATATCAACGCCGACCCCGCCGACTTGAACAAGATCTACCAGGCCGACGTTGCCATTCTCGCCGACGCTAAACTGGCCCTGCGGGACCTGATAGACGCGGTCCGAGACCGATTGGGTCCCGGAAGAGGTGGAATCAAGGAAGAAGTGGTGGCGGACATTCAGCAGGCCAAGGCCAAGTGGCTGGGGGAATGGGAGTCGATCTTCACCGATGAATCCACGCCCACCAACGGCTATCGGGTGGTCCACGACCTGATGCAGGTTGTCGATCTCGACCGCACCATTGCCATCCACGACGCCGGAGGCAGCCGCGGCTACCTGGCGCCGTTCTGGGAAGCCAACAAACCCAGGAACTACATCGGCATGGGGGGAATGGCGGCCATGGGATGGTCCATGGGAGCCGCGGTGGGCGCCAAGCTGGGACGCCCCGACCATCTGGTGATACACGTCATCGGCGACGCGTCATTCGGCATGACCGGCATGGAGATAGAGACTGCGGCGCGGATGGGCCTGTCTACTCTGACCGTGCTGCTCAACAACGGAGGGACCGGAGGTGGTCTGATGAGTATGGACCGCCCCAACATGGCTCCTCCAGCCATGGCTGAGCTTGGCGGCAACTTCAGCCAGTTGGCCAAGGCCCTGGGTGCTTATTCGGAAAGGGTGGAGCAGCCCGCCGAGCTGACCGGGGCCTTCCGGCGGGCCATACAGGCCACCGAATCCGGACAGGCGGCGATGGTCGAGGTGATGATCAAGCCCATGGGCACTCCAATACTGCCGGATGACTGGGGGCTGTAAGTTGAAAAGCATAGAGATCGACCGTGAAAAGCGGCTTAAAGAGGAACCCGCCAAGGGACACAACCGTTGGCACCCGAATATCACACCGGTCATCGAGGTGGACCCCGGCGAAGAGGTGGTCCTGGAGACTCGGGACGCTTCCGACGTCCAGGTCACGCCTGGAATGTCCGTGGAGGGCCTGGAGGGCCTGGACACCAAGGTAGCCCATCCATTGACCGGACCGGTTTACATAAAGGGGGCCGTGCCCGGTGACCTGCTGGAGATCGAGTACCTGGACATAATCCCGCAGCGCCACGGCTGGACCCGCACCCGTCCCGGCTCCGGGTTCCTGCGCGATCTGTTCCCGCAGCCGTTCCTGGCCCACTGGGACATAGCAGACGGCTGGGCCACATCGCCCCAGCTACCGGGCGTCCGCATCCCCAACGGCTCATTCATGGGCACCGCCGGCCTGGCCCCTTCCCTGGCCCAGGTGGAGGAGTGGACACGCAGGGAAGCGGACTTGGTGCGGCGTGGCGGTATCGCCTCCCTGCCTGATCCGGAGGACGCGGTCCCCTGGGGAGGATCCATTGCCGAGGAGGGCCTGCGCACCATTCCGCCACGGGAGAACTGCGGCAATGTGGACGCCAAGCAGCTTACCAAAGGCTCGCGTCTTCTGATCCCGGTGAGCGTCGACGGGGCCCTTTACTCGGTGGGAGATGGGCACTTTGCCCAGGGAGACTCCGAATGCTGTATCACCGCCATCGAGATGGGCGCCACGGCCGCGGTACGGTTCACCATCCACCAGGGGGAGGCGGCCAGGAAAAACATCCGGTGGCCCAGGTTTGCGCACCCAGGCTACTTCGCCGCGCCCGAGTGGGCGGTGCCCCGCAACTTCATCGCAACCATGGGCATGCCCATCCGTGATGACGGCACGCAGGAGGGTGAAGACCTGACCCTGGCCGCGCGCAACGCGTTGATTAACATGATTGAGCTGCTCCAGGAGCGGGGATGGTCGCGGGAACAGGCCTACATCATCTGCAGCGTGGCGGTGGACCTGAGGATCAGCAACGCGGTGGACCTGCCCAACGTTACCGTTTCCGCTTTCTTGCCCGAGGACATTTTCCAAGGGTGAGGTTAGAATTAGGGCCTTTACATTTTTACGTTTAGAAAAATGCAGTGAATCTGTTCGCGCCGGATGGCGATCGGGAAGCGGCATGGCGAAGGGCCGGCCCGGGGGCCTGGTCAACAGCGATACCGAGCCAAATAGAAAGCGCCCCGTGTTAGTCACGGGGCGCTTTGAGAAGCCCGGTTGTGCCGCGATAGTTTAGTTGGGCGAGTCGACCATGAATCATGTCGACTATACCCATCCCCAGCTTCCATCCAAAAGCCGTAGAGACGGCCGCCTAGGGTAGCTCGCCTGGCAGGCGAAGAGGATCGGTACTAGCTAACCCGCTTCACTTCCAGGGTTTCGCCGGGCGCTAGGGCCACACGGCGTACATTTATACCGAGTTTCAATAGCCAGTAGCCCAGAGTAGCCTTGCTTACCTTCAGCTTCTCGGCGGTGGCGGATAGACCTATCTCGTTGACCATCTCCGGGAGAAGCCGTTCCAATGGCCGCTGGTGTTCCGCTTCTACCCGTTGCATCAGCTTAGTCTTCCTAGTAGCCATGTCGCACCTCCTGTGCTCTCCGGAACATTCTTGTTGTGGTCCAACCTGTGAGCATGCTACCATGTGTTCTAATGATTGTCAAGACTTAGTTATTATTATTCTTATATTTTTTTAAGAAAAGATTAGAACACTCTTCTGGCACTCGGTTTTCCACCCTGGCGGTCTTATCATAGTCCCCTTAATCGATCCTATTGATCAGGTAATTTAGTCATGTTTGGCATCGAAACAGCCCTGGTGGGTATTGAATCGGCCCTGTTGGATATCATCATAAAGGTGTACGACGCCATTGGCTGGCCCGGGGTCGTATTCCTTATGGCGGTTGAAAGCGCGTCCATCCCTTTCCCCAGCGAACTGATTATGCCCCTTGCCGGTTGGATGTTGATCGAGGCAAAGGGTAGTTCGGCATGGCTGGTCCTGCTGGCGGGGTTCTACGGAGCGCTGGGAAACCTCCTGGGCTCCTGGGTGGCCTATTTCGCCGCTCGAATATGGGGACGCCGTCTGCTCTATAAATATGGTAAATATGTACTGATAACAAGAGAGGAAGTGGACAAAGCCGAAGAGTGGTTCCGCAAATACGGAGATTGGGCGGTGTTTTTCTCCCGATTGATGCCGGTGGTGCGGACCTTTATCAGCGTCCCCGCGGGCATTGCCCGGATGAACCTGTGGAAATTCAGTATTTACACCTTTGCCGGTTCTTTCCCCTGGAGCGTCGGCCTCGCATATGGAGGGTACCTGTTGGGAGAGAACTGGGAGGACCTTCGGTCGGTGATGCGGCCCTTCGACATTCCGATCCTCGTGGTTCTGGCCGGCGCCGCTGCCTGGTTTATCTGGCGCCGTATCAAGGCCATCCGCGCCGAGGACCGGGCGGATTCCCCTTAGACGCGATCTGCATCTTGGTGGCATCCTGTTTCACTACTTCCCGCTACGAGCTGCGGCCACCTCCAAACCATGCCCAAGGACGCGTTGCCTCGCTTGCGGTTGACACCGCCGGACCCCTTCCCTAAGCTGGTGCCACAGTCGAATATACAGGTTTACATAATGCAAGCACCCACCCTGCGCGATGTTTATGAGGCCAAAAAGACCATTGCGCCTTACTTGCCTCGCACCCCCCTCCAGCACTCGCCTGGCCTCAGTAAACGGCTGGACGCCCAGGTCTACCTGAAACACGACGAGCACCTGCCATTGGGTGCTTTCAAGGCCCGTGGCGGCATCAACCTGCTGGCCCACCTGAGTCAGGAGGAGCGGGACCGGGGAGTTATAACAGCGTCAACCGGCAACCACGGCCAATCCATCGCCCAGGCGTGCCGGATCTTCGGCGCCCGCGCTTACATCGTCTTACCCCGGGGGGCCAATCCTTTAAAGGTGGCGGCGTTGCGCTCGCTGGGAGCCGAGGTTATCTTTCACGGCGATAATTTCGACGAAGCCAGGGCCCACTGCGACCGGCTGGCGAAGGAGGAAGGCTACCGGTTCGTGCACCCGGCCAATGAGCCCCTTCTCATTGCCGGGGTGGCCACACAGACGCTGGAGGTCATCGAGGACATGCCCGACGTGGAGGCCATATTCATGCCCCTTGGCGGCGGCAGCACCGCTGCCGGGGCTTGCATCGTAGCCAAGACAATCTCCCCGGACATCCAGGTGGTGGCGGTGCAGTCGGAGGAGGCCCCGGGCGGCTACCTATATTGGGAGCAAGGGAAAGAAGTGGAGGCGCCGACGACCACCTTCGCCGAGGGATTGGCCACCAGAGTCGGGTACGATCTCCCCCAGTCCATTCTACGCCAGCATCTCGACGATTTCGTTCTGGTCAGTGATGACGAGATACGCTGCGCCATCGGTGTCCTGATAGAGGAGGCCCACACCTTGGCCGAGGGAGCCGGCGCGGCGGCCTTGGCCGGCGCGCTGAGGCGCCCCGAGCTAGTTAAGGGTAAAAAGGTATCAATTACAGTAAGCGGTGCCAACACAACCCTGCCGCAGCTCCTGGAAGCGGTAAAAGTGTACCAAGGCCGCAACTAAGCTGATCGCCGTCCGCCGTCTGTGGAGTATATTAGCGGCTATTTCGCCGGTCACCCGTTCTGGCTGAGATACCGGGCCAGCTCATCCCGGTTGAACTTGGGCAAGGGTACCTCACCCTGGCGGCCGATCATCTGCAGCCCTTCCTCAGGCGCGGTCATCAGTCCAATCTCCCAGCCGTCGATCCCTTCCTCTTCCAGCGCTGCCAGCAACCCGGGTACGTCGGCCGGCGGTAGGGTGATCAGAAGAGCGCCGGAAGCCAGGAGCCCCAGAGGGTCCAGGTCCAGGGCCTGACAGATCGACACACTGGCGGGCAGAAACGGGATGCTGCCCTCCTCCACCGCCAGTCCCAGCCCAGAAGCCCGCGCCACCTCTGCCAGACCGGTGGCCAGCCCTCCCTCGGTAACGTCATGCAGGGAGTGTACTCGGAAATTCTCGCAGGCGATCCTGGCGTCTTTGATTACACTTATACCTGGAACGGTGATCAGGGCGCCGGCTGTCTCAATAGTCTCAGCGTCGACTCCCGCCCGCCGGAGGTCGGCCGCACGCTCCCGGGCCAGGATGGCCGTACCTTCAATGGCGATCCCTTTGGTCACTACGATGCTGTCTCCATCCTGGGCCCCGCCGGTCTCGATGAGGCGGTCACGGGCCACGTCCCCCAACATGGTGCCCAAGATGATGGGCCGTTGGATCCCGTAGGTGACCTCACTGTGGCCGCCCACCAGGGCAACCCCCAGGGCGGTGCAGGCTTCCAGCACCTGGTCGAAGATGGCCTCGGCATCCGTCTCGGAAAATGCTTCTGGCACCAATAGAGTTGCCAGAAACCATCGAGGCGTGCCACCGGTGCAGGCCACGTCGTTTGCATTCACCTGAACGGCGTACCAGCCGATGAGGTCGGTTGCAAAGGTTATGGGGTCGCATTTGGCCACCAACAGCATTTCCCCAACGTCGATGACCGCCGCATCTTCGCCCACCTTTGGGCCCAACACCACCTGCGGGTCATTTATGAGGTTCTTTGCCAGGAGCCTTTCCAGCAGCTCCTGGGGGAATTTTCCTATTTCCAACTTCACCACCTTGGGGACCGGTTGGCGCTATGATAATCCAATGCGGATGTGCGGGCCAAGGTACTTTTGACTACCGTGTGGTATTGTGATAAAA
Organism: Chloroflexota bacterium; assembly: GCA_022566155.1. Lineage (GTDB taxonomy): Bacteria > Chloroflexota > Dehalococcoidia > Lucifugimonadales > UBA3495 > JADFJS01. The sequence continues at coordinate 1,819 of JADFJS010000047.1, read as the reverse complement.
ATAACAAAGTTAAGGATTGATTGTAGTGAGGTGGATGGTGCAACGAGCAGTGCTGATTGTCCTGGGATTGATTGGTGTCTTGATGATGCTGGCAGCCGCATGTGGCGGAGATGATGCGGCCCCTACGTTTACCAGGGGCCCCGCGACTGCAGTCCCATCGACTGCCGTCCCTTCTACCACGGAACCGGTGGCCACCACCGCCCCGGCTGATACCGTGACTCCTGCGGATACCGTGGCGCCATCCTTGGGTGGGGAGAGCCTGACAATCAGCGTGGACGGCGACGCATTGTCGTTCGACACGAGCAACTTTGAAGTGTCCGCCGGCTCCGAAGTGGTCCTGATCTTCGACAACGTTTCCACCATTAATCAGCACAACTGGGTACTGGTTAACGACGGTACCAAAGACGACGTAGCCGTACGGGGTACGGGCGCCGGCCCTGGCAACGATTGGGTCCAACCGGACGACCCGGATGTGATCGCCCATACGTCGTTGCTGGACGCGGGAACTTCCGGCGAGGTCCGGTTTACCGCGCCCGCAGCCGGTACCTACCAGTTCGTGTGCACCTTCCCGGGCCACAACCTTGGGATGTTCGGCGACTTCGTTGTAACTCCCTAGGCCGGTCCTCCGGCATAGGTGACCCTATCTCATTGGGTATCCTTGAGTGTGGAAGTTACGCTCACACGCCGAACCGGCCGGCCTGCCCTGCCGTGAATGGATCATGTTGGGCCTCCCGTCTCGGTTTACAATCGCGGGCGCGCTCTGATAGCATTGAAGGGTCCGGCACCGGATCCCGTCCCAGGATATCGTCACGGATGCGTGGCGCGTTCGTCTAGTGGCCCAGGACACCGCCCTCTCAAGGCGGAGATCGGGGGTTCGAATCCCCCACGCGCTACCAAAAACTAGGCATGAAAACACCCCCTGAAATGTCTCAGGGGGCGTTTCTTTTTTGGTCCTTGCAACCTATTTCCAACAGTGGGAATTTCAATACCGCGATTCCCCAGACGTTTGCAGTTGGCGGTTAGAGCATAACCCGGACACTGGCACTAGTAGAATAATCTCATTGGATGGAGCGATTGACCATTAATAATTGTCGATTAATTGGTACGCGTACTGTAGATTCGGATTAGGTTAATTTTGACGAATATATTTTCGCCCAGTTCGGCAACGTCGGGTCCACCGGGGAGTCTCGAGTCGAGAGGCCCTCCATGGCGCGTCCGGCAAAACATATAAAATGCAATCCCACCGTGGGCGAACGCAGTGATTGGAGTTTGGATTATGGATACGTTCTTCGTAATCAATTTAGGTCCTGAGACTCTGTGGAGAGTTAGCATAGATGACCCGGAGTCCGTTCCGCTCGAATCGTTTCCCCATTTAAATGTGATTAACCCGCTACTCCATGCTAGATATTTTAGGCAACATCATTTGGGAGATGGGAACCCAGAGACTGTGGGAGTCGGTGAGTCGTACGCAATCGTTAAATCGCCATTTGTGCTTTTTGGCATGGAGTTTGCCCAATTCCTCACGCTCGTAGATGATCTTAGAACCGAGGCGAGTATTGCCGCTGAGAAGGGCATGGATGGTCTCGGGCTTCTCTCTAAGAACTCCTGGGATGCCTTTCTCGAATATCGAAAGGTATTCCCACAAGAGTATCAGATACGAGCAGCCGGCTGGAAGCCGGCCCTAGCCCTACGCATGGCTCGTATAGATACCATGATCCGGCAGACCGCCGAGTTCTTTGCTCTTAAGGAAATCCCTTTTCCCAAAGGTGTTAGATCGCTCAAGGACGTGGAGATAATCCAGGACCTCACGATTAAAAAT
>JADFJS010000046.1 GCA_022566155.1 Chloroflexota bacterium | reverse complement strand
TGCATCGATGGGGGTAAAGGTCGGACCAAAGATCATCGTAATAATATTCGAGGCATTTGAATGTCTCGAAGTCAGGGAAGGGACCGAAGACGACCTGGTTGACCTGGACTTTGTGCTTGAGTTGAGCGAGGACGACTGGAAGGACTTGATCCAGAACACCAAGGAAAATGGCGGCGCCGACCTGCGCCATACCCTCAACACCCTTGACCTCACCAAGGAGGACGGTCTCTCGAATAACGCCACGGGCGACCAGTTTCGAGCCGACATATTCTTCCGCGTCAACCAGAGCCTTCAGCACTTCTTCGACCTGTCGGCCAAACTGGACACTACATTCGAGAACTAGGTGTAGTTCCGGAAACTGCCGTTAAATTCATCCGTTCGCCCTGAGCTTGTCGAAGGGTCGCCCTGAGGCGAGTGGTTCGACAGGCCGGTCCTGAGCGTAGCCGAAGGGCTCATCACGAACGGTATTAGTTACCCTGATTAGTTCTGGGAATCACTAGAACCCTCCAAAATTAACCCATGACATGGCTGGCTGCGCCGTCGGTCAGACACCACCCTGATGACCCCGCTCTTCCTAAGTTTGCTTTAGAAAGGCAGGTTATCGTCCTATGATGGCGCTCTTCATTTGCAAATTCAGTCAGAACCGTCCGTTATCATTGGTGCAGCACAAGCTCGCAGATCCAGGGAGGGTTAGCCCGTGGACACGTCCCAGGGATCGTTGGCCGGCAAGGTTTGCCTCGTGACCGGAGCCACTTCGGGCATTGGAAAGGTGACTGCCCGGGAATTGGCCCAGCGCGGCGCGACGGTCGTCGTGGTGGGGCGCAGCGAGGCGAGAAGCGCGGCCACGGTGAGCCAGATCAGGCGGCAGACGGACAACTCATCCGTCGAATTTCTGCTGGCAGACCTATCGTCCCAACAAGATGTCCGCCGATTGGCTAAGGAGTTCGAGAACCGCTACCCTCGCCTGGACGTGCTGGTGAATAACGCGGGCGCGATCATGCTGTCCCGCCGGGAAAGCGTGGATGGGATAGAAATGACCTTTGCCCTCAACCACCTGGCCTACTTTCTGTTGACCAACCTGCTGCTGGATAGGCTGAAGTCCAGCGCTCCGGCCCGCATCGTCAACGTGGCCTCCAATTCTCACGAAAGGGCGAAACTCGATCTGGACGATATCCAGGTCCGCGGGCGGTACTGGGGGTTTGGGGCATACGCTCGGTCAAAGCTGGCCAACATTCTCTTCTCCTACGAGCTGGCGCGGCGGCTGGAAGGCACGGGCGTAACCGTGAACGCGCTGCACCCCGGTCTGGTCGGGACCAATTTCCTAGCCAACAACGGCCCCTTTGGAAAATTGCTGAGGATGGCGGTGGTCGTCAAGGGAATGAGCGTGGAGCGCGGAGCCCGCACCAGCATCTATCTTGCATCCTCGCCGGATGTTGAGAAGGTCACCGGGCGGTATTATTTCAAGGAGCAAGAGGTTCCTTCTTCAAACGCATCCTATGATGAGGATTCCGCCCGCCGGTTGTGGCGGTTGAGCGCCGAGCTGACCGGTCTCCCGGCCGAGGCTCAATAAGCCATGGTGATCTTGTTCCGATCCGGCAATCAACCCGCCCTAATAAGACAAGTGTCTAACCCCTCCGTTGACAGTCACCGGAAGCCCCCGCTACACTGCCAGATGCCCAGGGTTCCGGGCCTCTGTTGGATGCCAACTCCTTCGTAAATCAAGTGCCCTAGCTACGCCCGATCCTAGACGAAAGAACCCGCTCGTGCCTATTGGATTGTCTAGCCGCCGCCGCTCATGTGGCGGCCGGTACGCGTGACAATATTTGACCAGGAGGGATTCATCTATGCAGCCTGACAGGTCTTCGCTGTTGCCCCGCCAATTCGGTCCGCTGCAGGGGATGCGAATCATCTCCAGCGGAACGATTATCGCCCAACCGTTTGCCGCCTCCATGGCCGCCGAGATGGGAGCGGAGGTTATTCAGATCGAACGTCCTGGCCAGGGCGACGCCGTGTGGCGGAACCTGGAGTTTCCAATCGAGGGAAATGACGGCACCACCGTGGCTGCCGGGTGGGTGCAGAACCGCCGCAACAGCTTCCACATCACCCTGGATCTATCCAATGCCAAGGGCCGGGAGATGTTCCTCAACCTGATCCCGCAAGCCGACATATGGATGGAAAGCTCCATCCCGGGAGCCTATGCGGGCTGGGGCCTCGACGATGAAACCGTGCAAAATGCCAATCCCCGCCTGGTCATCACCCACGTGTCGGGATACGGCCAGACGGGCCACCCCGACTATCTGGCCAGGTCATCCTACGACTTCATCGGCCAAGCCTTTGGCGGCCTTATGAATCTGACCGGCTTCCCCGACCCTGAGCCACCTGTTAAAGCCACCCCCTGGACCGGGGACTACATCACCGCACTATTTTGCCTCTGGTCCTCTCTAGCCGGGTACATACATGCCCAGCGCACCGGTCAGGGTCAGGTGATTGACCTGGCCCAGTACGAAGCTATACACAACACGCTGGCCGGCACCATGGTTGCCTATTTCGAGTTGGGGCTTGACCGGGAGCGCAACGGGAATGCGGCGGGGATGTTTCAGCCCTACGACGCATTCCAGGCCAGCGACGGCTGGGTCAATATCGCAGCCCTCGGCCCCGGTTTTGGCCGCCTGCTAACGGTTATCGGCCTGGATCTCGACGACGAAAAGAGTGCTTCAGCTGCCAACGAAGTGGAATCTCCGGAGGGGATCGAATTCGACGCCGTCCTGCGCGGCTGGGTGGTGGAGCGCACGGTGAAGGAAGTGGTAGAGACCCTCAATGCGGTTCAGGTAGCGGCCGCCTCGATCATGACCCCCAAGGACATCGCCGAGGACCCCCATTACAAGATGCGAAATGTCCACATCGAGTGGGAAGACGTCAATCTGGGCAGGAAGGTCAAGGGCACCGGTGTCATCCCCAGGTTTTCCCTGACCCCCGGGGAGATATGGAGGGGGTCCGTGCCGCTGGGCTACGATAACGAGATGGTGTACGAGCGTCTTCTGGGGCTCTCCACCGGGGAGTTGGACCAGCTACGGGAGCAAGGGGTAATTTAAGGCGGGCTCCGGAAATGGCCGATACAATCATCCGTTCGCCCTGAGCTTGTCGAAGGGTCTGCATGAGGCGGGTGGTTCGACAAGCCTGTCCTGAGCTCGTCGAAGGGCTCACCACGAACGGTACTAGAAACGCCGGTTGGTGCAATGAAGTACTGGGGCCATTTCCCCAATGGCGCATCTCAGAGCGGCAACTGCCGGGACGGGTACACGTTGCCACGTATACCTAATTGAAGTTGGGCATCACCTTATCGGCGAGGAGCCGCACGGAGTTGATGAGGCGGTCGTTGGGAAGCTGGCCGCCATAGTTCATCTCCAGCACCACGCCGGTTATGCCCAGCTCCTCCTGATATTCCCGCAGGCGCTCCGTCACCGCTTCCGGGGTGCCGTACATCACCCTTCGCTGAAGGATCTCCTCATAGGGCACGTCGCCCATCTGCCGTAGCCTTTCCGCCGCCTCGGGAGTGGCGGCCGAACCGCTTAGCTCCCTGGCGGCGTACTGCAATCCGTACATCGTGCTGGCCTCCGGTTCATCCCGAGCCTGCTCGGCGGTCTCGGCGACGTAGGCGGGGATGCGCAGCGTTATGCTTTCGGGTTCGGAATGGCCCGCCTCTTTCCGCGCTTTGCGGTATAGCTCCAGGCGTTCTTGCATCTGGGGAACGGCGGTGGCCCCACTGATGAAGATCGGATACCCCAACTTTCCGACCATCGGGAACGTGTCGGCGCTGGCCAAGGCGATACGCGTGGGAGGATGTGGATCCTGGTATGGCTTGGGCACCACATTCACCCGGCCGTAGGAGTAGTACTCGCCTTGGTGGGAGAACTCTTCCTGCGTCCAGGCCTTCATGATGACATCAAGCGCCTCGAAGAAACGCCCTCTGCTCTCTGAATAGGGGATGTTGTAACCGGCATAGTACTTGGTCAGCCCGCTACGCCCGATGCCAAAGTCGAAGCGGCCCCGGCTGATGTGGTCGACGGTGGCGGCCTCTTCCGCTATCCGTAGCGGATTGGTCAGCGGCAGGACCTGAACCGCTAGACCCACCCGGATCCTGCTGGTGCGTGCGGCGATGGCGGTGGCGATGATGAGTGGGGAGGCCAGTACCGACCGGTCGGGGGTGAAGTGATGCTCGGCCAGCCAAACCGAGTCGAGACCCATCTCCTCCGCCGCCAGGACCTGGCTGAAGGACTCCTCAAATGCCTCCGCCTGCGTCATCCCCTTGCGGACGTGGAAGTCGGTGAACATGCCGAAGTCCATGTACTCTCCTTTCGCGTTTCCAGAGGGTGCCGGGTGTGTTGCGTAGCCGTACCGCCGGCGCCGGGTTAGCTGCAGCCCTGGTCAGGCATTACGGCAGCGGGCATCGCGCCGGGTGAAACATCCCGATGCCGGCATCAAGGTGGCGGCGAACCCTGGGTCAGCCGGTACCGTTACTTGCCGGGAGGGTAGATGCCGGAGGTCCGCGATACCTGGGTGGGAGCTGCGAACCAGTCCTTCACCGTATCCCGCCACTTGGTCATGTGGGGCTGCTGGGTGTGGGCCTGGAAGGCGGCTTCGTCCCGGTATTCCTCCATCAGGTAGATCCGGTTGGGCTCCTCGCTGTCTTCGAGGACGTCAAAACGGAGGCAGCCAGGCTCGTTGTTAACCGAGCCACGGGCATCTTCCATCAAGGCTTCCATAAACTGGTCCTTGAACCCTGGTTTGATGTTGATGGTAACGATCAATCCGTACATCGTGTTCGGTGAACCCCTTATTCAGCGTTGAGCGGCGTTGATCGGTTCACATGGTGTTAGCGAACCGGCACCTCTCGGAAATGGGGCAATACATGGGTGGCGAACATCTCGATAGAGCGCAGGACCTTCTTCTGGGGCAGGCCAGGAAAGCCAAAGGACCCGAAGATGTGGTTGATGCCGTGCTCTTGTAGCTGATGCAAGCGCTCGATGACCACCTCGGGCGTACCCCGCAGCGGCGGCAGACCGGCGTCGCCCGGGTCGTCGCGCCGTTCCCGGTCCTGCTGGCGCCCGGCCCAGTGCTCATATCCCTTGGGCAGGTTGCCATCCTTGTCCACCGGCATGCCGATGGGGGTACCACCGGGCCCTACAGACCGAAGTATCCGAGAGGAGAAATCCATCAGACCGGCGGCGTCCGCCTCGGCCTCCTCCATCGTGGGGGCCAGGTAGATGCCTTTGGACATGGGGGGGTCCAGGTGCTTGTGTTCAAATCCGTATTCGTCCATCTTCTCCCGCCAGAGCTTGATGACCTGCGGCGCCTGCCCCATGATATCGGTGGGGCCTCCCGCGATCACCTGTATCTGACGTTTGGCGGCAAACTCCACCGAGGCCGGGCTGGTGCTGACGGCCTGGAACAGCGGCGGGTAAGGCTTCTGTAGAGGCTTTGGCATCACCATAAGGTCGTCTACGTTGGTGTATTTGCCATGGTAGGTCAGGCTTTCGGTGGTCCATGCCTGGATTATCACGTCCACCGCTTCATAGAAGCGCTCCCGGCTTTCCTCGATGTCGACGCCGATGCCATCGAACTCCTGCCGCTGGTATCCGGCTCCGATGCCGAAGTTGAGGCGTCCCCCGCTCAAAACGTCGATCATGGCCATCTCTTCGGCCACCAATATCGGGTTGTGGAGGGGCAATACCACCACCGCGGTGCCGATGCGGACGTGCTTGGTCCTGGCGGCAACGGCGCCCAAAAACGAGAAGATGCCGGACAGCAGCCCGTGCCGGGAGAAGCGGTGCTCGCCCAGCCACACTTCATCGATCCCCACCTGATCGGCCAGTTCGATCTGCTCCAGCGCGTCCTGCAGCGACTGCTCCTGGGTACGGCTCTCGTGCCACGGTACGATGTGAAATAGTCCAAATTTCACGATACACCTCCTGCACATCTACGGTCTGAATAGCGGCAGCATACACCCGCCACTTGGCGGTTTCAAGTTCTGGGGCCGGCGCAGCCTGGCTACGGAAGGACCGGCAAAGGGGCGCGCCCCTCTGCACTCCCATCAGAGAGACGCTGGGAGGAGATGGAGCCGCCCACGTTTAGGTGGATCCGGGGAATTTTTCTCACTACGCCGGTCAGGAAGTGGTAGACGACGTAGGTCTCCAGGCCGAAGGGAAGGTAGCCGCCATAGCCCAGCAACGGCATCTCGAAGACCCGGGCGAAGTCCACGAATGAGATGCTGTATTGCCACTTGGGGTATGCCCAGAAGTTCCACATCTCCCAAAACAGGCCACAGATCAGGGCTCCGGTGCATAACGCCATCACCAATCCCCAATCCCCGCGGCGCAAGGTCCCCACGATGCTGGGTCGTCCGGTCATGTAGTTTATGGGGTCCAGCAGCAGGATCAGACAGAGCCAGGTGCCCGCGAAGGCCTCGCGTGGCCAGATCAACAGGGCTACCAGGGAGATCACGCCCAGAACCATTGAGCCGGCCAGGATCCGCCGCGAGATTGGAACCACCGGGCCGCGGCGAAACCGCTTGATCAGACTGAATGAACCCGCCAGTTCGGCCGTCTCGAACACCGCCGGTATGACGATGGAGAAATGTAGCGACGCCACGATCACATACCGCAGCAGGGAGTATTCTTCATCGCCCACGTAGCGCCAGTTCTGGGTGAAATGATTGATCCCCTCGAAGATCCACCAGAGGGGAATGGAGGCCAGGAACATTCCCAAGAACGCCGTTGCGTTACGGCTGAGCAGGCTAGTCCCTTTCCAGCGAAGCACCAGCGCGTCCACGATCAGTACGTAGCCCAGCCAGAGGGGGAAGAAGGCATACTCGCCAAAGGGGGTTACCCGCAGCCAGGAAACCGGCCATGCCACGGCCACCAGTGTGAGCCCCACGGCGCCATGAATCGGAACCGTGGCTGGCCAGGCCGCTAAGGCCGGCATTCGCATCTGGCGGAGAACGGAAATCATGCTAACAGCCAGTTAATTCTGCCCTGACGTTCACGGAAAGCCGCTGTAATCAGGTTATTTTTCTTGGGGAGTGTGAGGGGCCTAGCCCCTCGCGTTCTCTCGCGTCCAAATGTCATCAGTAGATCAATTAACCGTCCGTCTGCTAGGTATCGATCAAGCGATAGGCCAACAGGCTGGCGGCCAGGACCACCACGGTGACGCTCAACAGAACCAGTGCCCGCTCTGCCGCCAATATCATGCTGGAACTATCGAGCGTTACGATACTTCCATCAGTCATTTCCATGGTTCCGGCCACGTTGAGTGTTCTCCGTCTGATGGTGCGTACCTGGGTGCTCAGGGCTCGCTGGGCCAAGCTGAGCGTGAAACAGGCTAGGGCCAACAGGATTACCGTGGCGGTCAGGTTGACCGATTGGATCCAGTAGGAGGTAAGGGCTGGAAAAGCGCCCCAGGCAAAGGCAAACCAGTAGTCGGAGTGGAACCGGTCGTGCCACAAGCCCAGGTTGTAGGCCACGGCGATGAATGCGCCGAAAGCCATGAATGGAAACAACCACAGCGTCGCGATCAACCCGGCCACGGTACCCATGACCAATGCTCCGGTTAAAGAAACAACGGCCATGGCTATCAGCACGGCCCTGGGTATCCTGGTTCCCAGGGGACGGCCGTTTAGCTCGTCCAGGGCGTGTGCGCCGATGCCCATGGCGAGAAAGAAGGCCACCACGGTACCGATCAGGCGGTCCACGTGGACCGTCGACGCCAACGCCGCACCCAATACCACATAGCTGAGGTGCCACAAGGTATACGGGATATGCAGAAGGTTAACGTAGTCTTTCCAGGCCCCTGATGCCCCCAGTGCGTAAAAGGCCGGCGTCTTTCCTGTACTCATCCCAGTTCTGACCCGTCCTTGTCCTCGAGCGTTTGGGCCCTGTGCGCCAGCCCGGCTGACGGCCAGTTTATCCTCCGGACTTGGTCCCCCACATCACTACCGCGCCGCCCAGAGACAGGCGTTTCACATGGATGTCCTCTACGCCCAGTTCACTCCAGATCTGTTCCAACCTGCCCACTGGGTACGACCGGCAGAAGCGGGATATATTTGGTCCGAGAAATCCCCCCACCTCTCGCCAGCCCGGCGACACCAGCCGGGTAGCCAGGGGAAGCACGGCCCTGGTGTAGAGATACCAGAGACCGCGAACCACCGGGTTCTCCGGCACCTGGAAATCCAGGGCAAGCAACCGGCCTCCAGGCTTGATCACCCGGAGGATCTCCGCCAGCGTCGTCTTGGGGTCATCGACGTAGCGGAGCAAGAAAGTTACGCAGGCGGCGTCGAAAGAGCCGTCGGCGAAAGCCAGGTTCTCGGCCCTGCCCATCAAAAAGCCGATGTTTTCCTGTAATCCGGCGTTGGCGGTTTTGTGTCTGGCGAGGTCCAGCATGTGGGGACTTATGTCCAGGGCAACCACCTGGCTCTGATAGGTGCGGACGATATGTAAGGCTACCCCGGCGGTCCCGGTACAGGGGTCCATAACCCTATCTCCGGGACCGGCGTTTAGCCGGGAGATGAGATACCGGCGCCAGCGGCCGTACTGGAAGAACGAGAATACCTGGGCTACGTTGTCGTATTTGTCGGCCGCCCCGTCAAATAGCCAGCGGGCGTGCCGGTTCTTGGTAAGTTCCATCTACTCCTGGCGCCTGGGCGCTTGTGAGGGATTCGGTGGAGTATATCACCTATTACTGTGTTGGTATGATTCAGATTCTCGACGCTGCTGGTCTGATGATGCTATATTTGCACCGGGATCGCTTCCGAGGTTATGCAATTGACCGGCACGTTTGCGGTCAGAATAGCCAGCTGCCGCAGTGGTCCCAACCCAAATATCCACAGGAGCCTCATGGCTATTCAATTTGGCGTCTTCGACCACATCGAGCCGGTCCCGGGCGTTGACCTTGAGCAGACTTACCGGGACCGGTTGGTCCAGATTGAGCGTCTTGATTCAGCCGGGTTCTATTCTTATCACCTGGCGGAGCACCACACCCCCGCAGTGCACAGCCTGGCGCCTTCCCAGAACGTCTTCCTGGCGGCGGTGACCCAGCGCACCAGCAGGTTGCGCATCGGTCCTTGCGTCTACGTGCTTCCCCTTCATCATCCGATCAGGCTGATCGAAGAGATCAGCATGCTCGACAACCTGAGCGGAGGCCGCATGGATATCGGCGTGGGGCGGGGTGGAGTATTGGAGGCGTTCTTCTGGGGACAGGATGCAGATGTTGAAGTGAACCACGCCCGATACGTGGAGACACTGAATATCATCCGGGAAGGCCTGAGCCATGACGAACTGACCTACAAGGGAGAGTTTTACAGCTTCGAAGAATTGCCCATGCGGCTGCGCCCGAAACAGACTCCTTATCCGCCTCTCTGGTATATGCGCAATGTGGAGACTGCCGCTATCGAGGGAATGAACACCATCATCGTCGGGTCGCTGGACAGTTTTGAGGCCAATGTCAAGCGGTATCGGGAGGAGTGGGAGAAACACCAGGGCGTTGGTGCTCTGACTGCCCAGGGAACGATACCAAAAATTGGATTGGTTGTTCACCTTCTTCTGGCGGAGACCGATGAAAAGGCCATAGCCCAGGCAAAGCCGGCCTGGGAAACCTACCGCTGGAACCTGGGCGTTCCCCGCCGCCTTGAGGCGGAAAGGCGGGGGTTAGCCCAGTTTCTGGGCGACAATGTAGGGGCTCGGCCGGCGGCTGCTCCCGCAAGGGAGGCTCGGCGCGACCTGGATGCTTCCTTGGAAGAGTTGGAACGGCAGGAGCGACAGCGCCGAACATCCGGCCTAGGTGGGCTCGGAGGCGCGGGATTCGGCGCCATTGCCGGCTCGCCGGCCACCGTGCGCGAGTACATGGATGAGTACCTCGAAACCGGAGCCAACTACTTTGTGTGTTCCTTTCAGTGGGGTGACCTCAGCCATGAGCAGGCGATGCAGTCCCTGGAACTATTCGCCGCAGAGGTTATGCCTCACTATGTTGGGCCGGGGGACAACGACGGTCAGTGATGACGTTGGCGCCGCTCCTGGCGGTCAGCGGCAATGCGCCGAGGTGCACTCGGGCATAGATTCGGGGAAAAATCGGTGGGCCAGAGCTGATGCGTAGTGGAAAAGGGAGTTTAAGGAGTACGCAAGAATGGCTTTGAAATTTGGAATCTTCGACCACCTGGAACGCCTGCGCGATGTCCCGATCGACCAACAATACCGTGACCGCCTGAAGCTGGTGGCCAAGATGGACGAGGGCGGTTTCTACGGTTACCACGTGGCGGAGCACCACCACTCGCCCCTATGCCTGGCTCCCAACCAGGCAGTTTACCTGGCGGCCATCGCCCAGCACACTCAGCGGCTGCGGTTTGGGCCGTTGGTGTACGTGCTGCCCCTGCATCATCCGGTCCGGCTCCTGGAAGAGATTTGCATGGTGGACAATCTGAGCGATGGCCGATTCCAGATCGGCATCGGACGGGGCACCGGCGGCGGACAGGAGTTCGCCATGTGGGGTGGTGACCCGGAGGAAAATGATGGACGCTTTGAAGAGACGTTCCAGATTCTCATGCGAGGGTTCCTGAACGATTACCTCTCATTTGATGGTAAATACTTCCAATTCCGGGACCTGTGGATGGAACTGAAGCCAAAACAGGCTCCTCATCCTCCCTTCTGGTACGCGGGCAACCCGGAGCATGCGGCCGAATACGGGGCCAATTACATCGGCGGCGGCGCCATTGAGCAGCTTCCGGGCGTGGTATCCCGCTATCTTGAAGCACGGGAGAGGCAACTGGAAGAGAATAACCCCATGCTACCTCACCTGGAGGAGCCCCTCTATGGAGCAAGCAGGCACCTCTACCTGGCGGAGACAGACGAGGTAGCTGTGTCCAGGGCCAGGACCGCGTATGCGGCCTACGGCAGCAACTTTCACAAACCGGTGCCTGCCGGGGCCACGCCACAACCAAGGCCGTCTGGACCGCGCAACGAATACTCCCCGGGTCAGGCCGACTTCGACACAGTGCTGAGCCGCCAAAGCTTCATTGCCGGCTCTCCTCAAACTGTCAAAGACTATCTAGACCGCTACGAGGCCGACAGCACCTGCAACTACTTCGTAGCCTCCTTCCAATGGGGAGACCTCACCCATGAAGAGGCGTCTGCATCGTTGGAGCTTTTCACCAAGGAGGTGATGCCCCGCTTCACTGCGTCAAAATCGCAGGTCGGCTAAGGAAAGGGAGTGTGAGGGGCTCGCCCTTCACCCGTGAATCGTAGCCATCGTAAACTCTTGTCCAAGAAAGGAGCAAGGCCATGGCAGAATGCCGAGTTATTCACCCCGATGAACTGGAAACCGAAGTATCCTCCGGCGCAATGACCAGGTTGGCGGGGGTATCGGAAGGACTGGTTGGGTCCACTGGTATCCATCTGGCCATCGCCAGCATCCAGGCGGGATGCGCCTCCAGCCCTCATTACCACGTGAACTGCGAGTCAGCCATCTACGTGGTCAGGGGCCATGGCCGCTTTCTCACGGGCGACAATCTGGAGAATTCCCTAACCATCGGTCCCGGTGATTTCATCTATGTGCCCCAAGACGCGGTGCATCAACCGGTAAACGACGGTTCGGAGCCGTTGGAGCTCATCGTCGCCCGTAACACTGCGGTCGAGATCGTAAAAGAAGTCCACCCTGCGCAAGCCAACACGCTGAGCCAATCTGGAGCAAGCAACGAATAACCGGGAGCGTGAGGGGCGCGCCCCTCACCCGACCCCAGCGTCTCTTGAGACGAAACCGAACCTGTGCTATGTTGCTGACAATCTCCAAAGAGAAGGATAACGACGATGAAAGTATTTGCCTTTGACCTCTTGCCCTATCCGGAAAACTTGGACCATCTGAAGGGGAGTGGAACGGAGCTGCCCTACCCCCTGCCCAAGCGCCACTTCCGCCCGGAGGTGGCTGTGCGTAACTACGAGGAGCACCTGGAAGCCTGGGCCTTCATGGAAGACCTGGGATTCGACGGGATCGGGTTCAACGAGCACCACACGTCGCCCTACGGCCTGATGACCTCGCCCAACTTGATGGCGGCGGCGGTTTCCCAGCGGACCAAGCGGATGAAGATCCTCATCCTGGGCAACCTGTTGCCCATCCATGAGCCCCTGCGGCTGGCAGAGGAGCTTTCGATGCTGGATTGCATGACCAACGGGCGCCTGATCGCGGGTTTCGCCCGGGGCATTCCGCGGGAGTACAACGTCTACGGAATCGCCATGTCCGATTCCCGGGCACGGTTCGAAGAAGCGTGGGAGATCGTCAAGCTGGCGTGGACCGAAGAGTCATTCTCCTACGAAGGCAAGTTCTGGTCCTACCATGACGTGGCAATCTGGCCCCGGCCAGTGCAACAGCCCCATCCACCCGTGCGAGTACCGGTGACCAGCAGCCAGGAAACCATTGAATGGGCAGCGCGGGAGAATGTCTCCATCAACCCCGGCGGCTTGTCTCCCAGCGTCTCCCAGGACATCATTCGCTATTACGCCCAGTGCCTGAAAAAGAACGGCTATGAGATCACCACCGACCACATCACCGTGGCGAGCAGCGTCCACTTGGCCGACAGCCGTGAGCAAGCCATCGAAGAGGCGGCCCCCTATACCCTCTACTTCAACCGTACGCTGTTCAGTCACGGCAATATGCCCCAAAGAAACCTGCAACACCAGGCCGGATACACAACCGGCGTGTACGATTACATGCGGCCCGAGAGCCGGGAGCTGATGAGCCGCCCGCCCACCTTCCGCAACATGACCATCGAGGATATCGAGCGCAACGAGCGTCTACCTTGGGGCACGCCCGAGCAAGTGATCGAGCGCCTGATCAACCTGGCCGACGTGTCGGGGGCCGGCACGCTGCAGCTAAGCTTCAACCAGGGGGCCATGCCACACAAGATGTTCATGGAGCAATTGGAGCGCTTCGGCAAAGACGTGCTGCCCGCCATCCACGCCCATGAGACTACCCCGCTCCCGGTGGAGTGATCAAGATAGTGTGCGAAAATCCCTGGGCTGGCACTTCTCGAGCCATAGCCAAGTTACAGGGACGACCGGCTGGAAAGAGCCGGTACCTAGTTGTGGAGATGACCTGTATCGCGATCCGTTCGCACTGAGCTTGTCGAAGGGCTCACCACCAACGGTATTGTAGAGCCGATCATTGCGAGGAAGTGCCGGGCGTCGATATCTCCGCTCTGCTTACCTGTCAGCTTATTGAGCCTTGCAGTCTATGTCGAGCTGGCTGGAAGACTTGGCGAAGATCACCGGGCTGTCTTCGTTAAATCGGCCTAGTCCTTTCGCAAGTCTCTCGATCACTCCCGTGGCACAAACGATATTCCCGGAATAGAAAGATGTGAAGCTGCCCGGGAAATTGCTTTTATCTTTCCGGAAGATCAATACCGCGAAGGGAATCTGGCGTTCTTCCCGGAGGCTCGAGATCCCAGGGAAAGCCCCCCCCGGCGCCACCGCATCGAACAGGAGTAGAGTCGGCCT
>JADFJS010000159.1 GCA_022566155.1 Chloroflexota bacterium | reverse complement strand
AGCCCGTCGAAGCACCCTTTGAGATAGTTTATATGGACCTTGTGCGGCATCTGGGCCGGTCGCACGCGGAAGGATACCACAGGTCCTTAACGCGAGTAATTGGGCTTGCGCCTAGGCTCAAGATCTGGCCATATCCTACCCATGCCGATGCGGCTATTCCGGTCAATGTGCATCCAAGGCAGCTAATTCGGGATGGAAGAGGCCTTGCCAGGAGGGGTAGTTGACCTTAGAATCGCCGTGACGAGAATCGTTAAGGGAACCCAGTCTGAAGGGAACCCACGCTGAATCTACGAGGTGTCGATGGAGCAGGTGGCGCAAACCCCTGTGAACCGGAGGGAAGACCGGCGCTTTATTCTTGGTAGCCTATCCATAGGTCACGGAATATCCCACCTGTACGACTTGGGATTTCCGTTACTGCTGAAGAATATCACCGACGTCATGGGCTTCGGCACCGTTCAGGTGGCCATCCTACTCTCCATCAGACAAGCCGGCTCCGGCGTGATCAACTTGGGCGCCGGCCCGCTGGTGGACACCTTCCGTGGCCAGTGGGGCCTGATCCTCACCGGGTGCCTGGTGTGGTCGGCGTTCGCATTTGCCTTTATCGGTCTCTCGCCCAATTTCGCCGTAATAATGATCGGTGTGGCCCTGGTCTCCATACCGGGTGCGCTTTGGCATCTGCCGGCGGCGGCGGCCCTCTCCCAGCGCTTCGCCGACCGGAGAGGGTTTGCCATGTCTGTCCACGGTTCCGTGGCAAATGTGTGCAACTACCTTGGACCGCTGATGGCCGGAGTGCTCCTGACCGTATTGGTCTGGCGGCACGTGATGTTGCTATACACCATACCGGCGTTGGTCATGTCTGGCTTTGTGTGGTGGTCTCTGAAGGACCTGGGCAAAGAGGGCGGGCCAACCCAGAAAAAGGACCTGGGAGCCGCTTACAAGGACACCTTCAAGCTGTTGAAGAATCCCCTGGTAGCGGGATTGATCCTGGCGGCTATGCTACGCGGGATCGGACTCAGCGCCGTTGGCAACTGGACGCCGTTCTATCTGGAAGACCAGTTGGGCATGGGCCACATCAGGACCGGCTTTTACCTGGGGCTACTATCCGGCATGGGCATAATATCTGCACCAATCTTGGGCGCACTCTCGGACAAGATAGGCCGGAAAACGATCCTGGTCCCCGGATTCATAGTGGCGGCGGTGTTGTCCATGTTGGTAGTCGCTTCCGGAGACGGCTTGATGCTCGTACTGGTGTTCGTGGGTCTGGGGTTATTCAGCTTCGCTCTTCACCAGATCATTCAGGCCGCTGTCCTGGATGTGGTGGGCAAAGGGACGGAAGCCACCGCCATAGGACTGCTCTTTGGCCTGAACGGAGTCGTAGCTGCCGGTTCACCCTTCCTGGCGAAGGTTATCATCGACAACTTTGGCGGCTACGGTTCCATCTTCTATTATTCTGGGATATTGACGGCGTTGACCGCCGCGTTGGTCCTATTCCTGCCTATCCCCTCCAGGGGCGGCGTCGAAGGAACCGGCCAAGCTCAAAGTCAGCTTGACACCCCAGTGGGCCGACCGTAGAATTGACCTGCAATCCACCCGTTTCGGGGGATGAGCGCCCAGGTTACCTAAATATTGTGGGCCGCTAGGATCCGATGTTGACCCAGACGGCCGAAATTCGAGAATACTGTTTTTGCTGCGCCCCGCTGCGTCGGGGCTTTCCTTTTGCCCATCTGGCTTCTCGTTGGCATGGCAGGAAACACGGATGAACTCCGCCATCACCGATGTAGAAGGTCTGGAAGCAGGGCACTATACCGACCGGGACAACGCTACCGGCTGCACCGTGATCATCTGCCGTCAGGGGGCGGTAGGGGGTGTGGATGTGCGTGGCGGCTCTCCCGGCACAAGAGAAACCGACCTGCTGCGGCCGGTACACCGGGTCGACCAATTGCACGCGGTGGTACTCAGCGGCGGCAGCGCCTTCGGCCTGGACGCCGCATCCGGCGTGGTTTCCTACCTGGAACGAGAGGGAATCGGATTCCAAGTTGGGCCGGCCGTGGTACCCATCGTATCCTCCGCTATCCTTTTTGACCTGGGGCTCATCACCGCGCAAGTGAGGCCCGGCGCCGAAGAAGGGCGGCTGGCTTGCCTGGCAGCCAACGGGTCGCCTTTGGAAGAGGGCAGCGTAGGCGCCGGCACCGGGGCCACCGTGGCCAAAGGGAGGGGCCGGGCAGGCGCGGTCAAATCGGGCCTGGGTTGCGCCAGCTTGCGCCTGGCCAGCGGCGTGGTGGTGGCCGCCGTCGTGGCGGTCAACGCCTACGGCGGTATCTGGGACCACCGGTCTGGGAAGCTGATAGCCGGTCCCCGCCGGGAAGACGGGCAAGGGTTTGAAGACCCGGTGGAGCTATCTTTGCTGGGAACAAGCGGCGACGCCGCGCCGCCCCTGACCAATACTACCATCGGCTTGGTTGCCACAGATGCAGCCCTGACCAAGGAAGACGTGAACTATCTAGCAGGCGTAAGCCACGACGGGCTGGCCCTGACGATACGTCCCTGCCACACGGACCGCGACGGAGACACCATGTTCGCCATGGCCACGGGTAGGGCGCAAGGGACGGTGGACCTTACCGCACTGGGCACGGCGGCGGTAGAAGTAACCGCGGCAGCAGTGCTACGTGCTATCAACGCCGCCACCGGGTTGGGCGGAGTGCCCGCGATAGGTGAGTTGGACTGGGTGAACTGAACCATGGATAAGCAGGGGCCAGCTATCGGTTTCATCGGCATAGGTGTCCTGGGCAAAGGGTTAGCCCTGTGCCTGACGGACCGGGGTTACCGAGTGACTGCCGCCCATAGCAAGAGCCCCAGCTCGGCCCAATGGTTAGCCGATCGAGTTCCCGGCTGCCGGGTCTATCCTTCGGCCCAGGAGCTTTGCGACGCGACCGACCTGGTGTTCATCACCACTCCCGACGCAGTGATCGGCCAGATAGCAGCTTCCGTCACCTGGCGTCCGGGTCAAGCCGTGGTCCATTGCTGTGGCGCCGCTTCCCGGGAGCTGCTGCATACGGCGGCGCTTCAAGGTGCGATCACCGGCGCTTTCCACCCCTACCAGACCTTCGCCGGGCTAGAGAGTCAGGAGGATATAGCATCCCGGCTGTCCGGGGTTGCCTTTGCCGTGGCGGGACAGGAATGGCTGGAGAGCTATCTCTGTGAAATGGCAACGGAGCTGGGCGGACATCCGGTGTCAATCGCCGACGGCGATCGGCCCCTGTACCACGCCTCCGCGGTGCTAGCGTGCGGGTACCTGGTTACTTTGTTGAAGGCCACCATCGAAGTGTGGCAAGCCATGGGGTTCACGGAACGGGAGGCCATCGACGCACTATATCCGATCTCCCGGGCTACCCTGGACAACTTGGCAAAATCGGGCGCCGACGCCAGCGTTACCGGCCCGGTAGTGCGGGGAGACATCGACACCCTGCGCTCCCACCTGGAATCTCTCCATGAGAGGCTGCCGGAGGTAG
>JADFJS010000158.1 GCA_022566155.1 Chloroflexota bacterium | reverse complement strand
GTGGCGAGCTGCAGCAGGACCAAAGAAGACCTGGATAGGGCCGCCAAGGAGATTCAGGATTCTACGGGAGCCGATGTGATGGCCTTCGCCGGTGACCTGGATAAATACGAGACCATCAAGGAACTGGTGGCGGCAACCGTGGACAGGTTTGGACGGCTCGATATCCTGGTTAGCAACTCGGGCGGGCCTCCCCTGGCCAGGGCCGCCACCGCCACCGAGGAGCAGTGGGAGACAGCACTCCAACGGTCTCTTTTATTCTTCGTGCGGATGGCCCGGGAAGCAATACCTCACTTCAAAAATCAAGGCGGGGGACGCATCGTAAACATCCTGGCCAGCACCGTGTACCAGCCAATAGACAACCTGGCCCTTTCCGGCGCCACACGCATGGGAGTGGTCGCATGGGCCAAGAGCCTGGCCGACGAGGTGGGCCGGGACAAGATCCTGGTCAACAACGTATGCCCCGGCTCCATCCTCAGCGAGCGGATGGTATCGAATGTAACGTCCCGCGCCACAGAGCTGGGAATCACGGTGGAGGAAGCCATGGAACGCCGTGCCGGAGAGACCGCCCTGGGACGGCTGGGTCAGCCCGAGGAGCTGGCTAACCTGGTGGCGTTTCTCGCGTCGGACAAGTCAAGCTATATGACCGGAACCACCATCCTGGTTGATGGAGGTCTGGTGCGCTCGGTGATGTAGGCGGACGGTGAAAGTAGCAACATGTGTGGTTGAGATGGGGTGGGATTACTTAGTTCTGCGCCAAAATAGTTTATTTTGCGACACAACACCCCCATCCTAACCTTCCCCGTCAAGGGGCCTTGTCCCAAAACTGTCATTCTGAGGAGCGGAGCGACCGAAGAATCTAAACCCGTGGATGTGACGCCCCAGTTGGCGAGCCTAAGCTCACGATTTTAGACCCCTCGCTGCGCTCGGGGTGACATGCTGTGGGGGCTTTTCAGGCAAGGCCCCGTCGAGGGGGAAGGGATTGGGATCAATCACCCCTGTCCGATCTCCGGAAGGCGGTAGGCCTTCGCCGCCGTGTCGTGAAACAGGGCAATAAGCTCCCCCTTGGAGAAGCCGCTGGTCATGCGCTTGAACGCGTTCCAGAGCACGGTGTATGAATACGATGCCTTGTCCACGGGGAAATTGCTCTCGAACATACACCGGTTGACCCCGAACTGCTCGATGCAGAAGAGGTAGTAGGGCGCCATGGTTTTGGCCAGCTCCGTCGACGTCGGCGGCAGCGAACGCTGGTGCCAATCGAAGCCGCTGATGGTGTTGCCCAGGCCGCCCACCTTCACGACCACGTTTGGACAGGCGGCGATCGCCGTGATCCCCTTCTTCCAGTCCGCAAAGACCTCGTCGCGCTTGCCCGCGTAGGGGCCGGTGCCCAGCGGCCGCCCGATGTGGTTCAGGATGAAGGTAACCTCCGGGAATGCATTGGCCAGGTCCACCAGCTCCGTAAGCTGGGGGTGGTAGACCAGGGCATCGAAACTCAGGCCGTACCGCTGCAAGTAGGCGAAGCCCTCGCGGAACTTGGGGTCCGACAGCAATCCGCGGGTACGGGAGCTCGCCGGCGTGATCTCGGGGCTGGCATCCCAAGACAGGCTGAATCGGATGCCGCGGAACCGGTTGCCGCTGGCCGCCATGTGGGCTTCGAGCACCGGCGCCACCGCGTCGCCCAGACTGAAATCGGCATTCGACACGATCCCGGCGGCCACGGCGGTGTCCCCGAATTGCCCGCTGGCGCTCTGGGCGGCAATACCCTGCACGAACTCCGTCTCGCCCACCGAGGCCATCTCCTGGGGTCCGTCCTTCCGGTACATGGAATGGCATTCCACGAACACGGTTTGGACCACGCGGTGGCCCCCGGCCAAGTCTCGCGTCAGCTCGTCCAGCATGAACCGGTTGCCGGGCCGGTCCCACAGGTGGTGATGCGGGTCTAGGATGGGAAGGCCGGGGTCGATGGCCTCCTCTTCCGTCAACGCCAGCCACGCTTCTCGATCAGTTGTCATGCCGTCTCCTTTTAGGGTTTTCCAAAGCACTTCACGGCGTTCTCCCACATGATCTTGGGGAGTAGGACCTCATCCAGCCCCTTCCAACCCAGGACCATGTCCACCGAGTCGGGGAAGCGGGTCTCGGGATGCGGATAGTCGGAGCTATACATCAGAAGCTGGTCGCCCAGCAACCCGGAAACCATCTTGACCATCTCCGCTCCCTCGTGGAGGACTATCGCGGCGAAGAACCGGCCACCGCTCATGTACTCGGCCATGGTTTGCCGCAGCTCCGGTACATACCCCATATACTCCATCTGGTCCTGCATGCGCGCCGCCCAGAAGGGCAGCCACCCGAAGCCCGACTCCAGGATGGAGAACCGGATGGTTGGGTACCGGTCCATGATGCCTGAGCCGAAGAAGGAGGCCACCGTTCGCATGGCGCCCCAGGGATGAGATGCCGTGCGGCCCAGGAAAGGATTGCCCCACATGTCTCGGTAGCCGGGGTACCCCGAAGAGAAGGAGTGGTGCACCACGCAGAGGCCCTCCTCCTCGATGGCCGCCCAGACCGGGTTGAGGTCGGGATGGTCCATGGGGAAGTCCAGCGGCAGGTTGATCCACGCCCCCACCGCCCACCGGGAACGGCCCCAGGCCTTGATCTCCTGAACCGATTCTTCTATGAACCTGGCGTCGAGGATGAGCAGTGCCTTGAGACGGTCCGGATGCGGGCCACAGAAGTCGGCAAGAAACCGGTGATTGGCCCTCATGAACTCTATGTCCACGGCCGGGTCGCTATGCCCCCGGGGAACTCCAGGCACCATGAGCTGAACGTCAACACCCTCTTCGTCCATGTCCCGGATGCGGCTATCCGCCACCCATTCGCCGTCCTTCGATGGCCATTTTGTCCCCATGAACTTCTGATGCCGCCTTTCGACGTTCTCCTGAGGGGCCGCCTCGCCCAGCATCCGAGGTACGTCCGCCATCCATCCGGACCCAACGCTGGCAAACCGGAAGCGGTGGGCATAGGGTGGCTCCAGCGTCTCCCCGGTGGAGCTGGTCCGGATCGGCACTTTTAGCTGTTCGAGGTCCGGCAACAGGTCTCTGATCGCCGATGCCAGGTATGGCTCCAGATCCTCGGCCGATGCCGTGATGTGGGTATCCGAGTCGTAGACCTTGAAACCGTTCCTCATGACCCGCTCCTCGCCTTAACTAAATATCGGTGTTCAAGGGGAGATCCGCCTGATATCCGCTTCTGTTCCCCCCCCGATCGCAACGGGCAGCCGCCTACGCCCCCAGTATCTCCCGCCGGGACAGCACCCGCTCCATCAAGGGCCGCATGCCCAGCTCGCTGGAGATGGCCAGGGACTCGTCCAGCAGGGACACAGCCTTGGCCCGGTCCCCCTCAGCATCCCGCTCCCTGAGCAAGTCGGCATAGTCGCAGCAGGTCCAGGCCAGCTCGGGCCGGTAGCCCGCCTTGCGGCAAAAGGCCAGGGCATCATCGAAGTGCTCGGCGGCTTTGTCCGGCTCACCGGAAGTTTGGGCAAGCA
>JADFJS010000045.1 GCA_022566155.1 Chloroflexota bacterium | reverse complement strand
TTTCCGCTGGGGAACCCACCTAGATGCTTTTTCAGGATACCGTTTTCTGGATACTAGCGGTGGTCGCTATCGGCGCCGCCCTGGGAGTGGTTCTCATTAAGGACCTGTTCCGGGCGGCGCTTCTTTTGGTGGTTGTATTCATGGCGGTGGCGGGGTTCTTCGTCCTCCTGAGCGCCGAATTCCTGGCAGTGGTACAGGTGTTGATCTACGCCGGCGCCATCTCCATCCTGATCATCTTCGCCGTGATGCTGACCCGTGATGTTCAGCAGGGCAATCTTTCAAACCAGTTTCATATACCCGCGGTTTTGTTCTCCGCCCTGCTGTTGGCTGTACTGGTGGTGGTGGCGATTGACACCGATTGGGACCTGACCGCGGACGCGGTGTCGGCAAGGGGCCAGGCCATCAGCGGCCCGGCAGGCCTGGAAGAAGGAGCCGTAGCGGCCCTGATCTCTGAAACGGCGCGGGCCGACATAGACGGCAAAGGGTTGGACCAGGCCGGCGTCGCCGCATTGCTGGCCACGGAGTTACAGGACCGGGTGGACCTGGTACAGACCCATTCCGGAAGTATCATCACCGATGAGGCGTTGGAACGGGCCGGCTTCAGCTCCGCGGAGTCGAAACAAGCCGTCCGGGAGGCGGGCGTGGACCAGGCCTCCCTGGCAGACCTGCTCATCGGCGATTTCGTGCTCCCCTTTGAAGCGGTATCGCTGTTACTGCTGGCCGCCCTAATCGGGGCGCTGGTATTGGTAAGGCCGAGGTAACGGGCCATGTCGCTAGAAGCCATGCTCATCATTAGCGCGGTGCTGTTTACCATTGGACTCTACGGCGCGTTGGCCCGGCGTAACGTACTGGCCGTTCTGATGTCCATCGAGTTGATGTTCAATGCGGTGAACCTGACCCTGGTGGCGATGGCGAAATACGTTGCGCCGGCCGGACTTGAGGAAAATCTGAGCGCCGTGCTGACGGGTCAGGTTTTCGCTGTCTTTATCATAACCGTGGCCGCGGCTGAGATAGCCCTGGGCCTGGGCATAGTCTTCGCCATGTATCGAAATACAGGATCGGTAGACCTGACCCAAGTCGCAGAATTGCGTAACTAACCCCGGCCCAGCCGGGGCTTAAGGCTGAAAGCTGAACAGTGTGGGTTGAGTTCAAACGGGCCCCCAACTTGATGATGGCCGAGATGTGGAAGGAAGTCCTTGAAGGTGAGGGCTTGCCCACTCGCATCTTGCCCGAAGGCGACATTCTGGACTGGGCGGAACGGGTTCCCTTCCGGATCTACGTGCCCAAAGGACGGGAGCACGTGGCGGAAGAGATTTTGAGGAAGCTTTAGATGGGCGCCGAGGCCGCGATCTGGGCCATTTTCTTCCTGCCGCTGGCCTCCTTTGGGGTTATTGCGCTCATCATACGGCCATTCCTGAACCGCCACTACGCTCTCAGCGGTTTTGTTCTGATCGTGCCGTTGGCCGCCGCCCTTGGTCTCTCCATCTGGGCCCTGCGCGCGGTGATCGTGGGGCAAGACCTGGACTTCGACCCTCATCTATGGCTGGAGGTGGGTTCCGCCACCATCGAGATGGGACTCCTGGTGGACCAGCTCACCGCCATCATGCTGATAGTGGTAACCGGCGTGAGCCTGATGGTTCAGGTCTATTCCCTGGGCTACATGCGCGAGGACACGGGCCACGCCAGATACTTTGCCTACATGGCGCTGTTCACATCCGCAATGCTGGGGCTGGTGCTGTCCATCAATGTGATCCAGCTCTACGTGTTCTGGGAGCTGGTGGGCGTGTCGTCCTATCTGCTCATCGGCTTTTGGCACGAGCGTCCCGCGGCCGCGGCTGCCGCCAAGAAGGCCTTCATCATCACCCGGATCGGCGACGTCGGATTTCTGATAGCGATCCTTTACCTTTTCCTGCAGGCCGACCAGTTTGCCGCGGAGAACCTGAACGCATTTCACATACCGGACATCTGGCAAGCGGCGCAACCGGTGGCGATGGGTGGCGCTATCCTCGGTGGCACGGCGTTGACCTGGTTTGCGCTGGGGATCTTCTCCGGCGCTGCCGGAAAGTCCGGCCAGTTCCCACTACATAGCTGGCTGCCCGATGCCATGGAGGGGCCTACTCCCGTCAGCGCCTTGATCCACGCGGCAACCATGGTGGCGGCCGGCGTTTTCCTAGTGGCCCGCTTCTATCCCGTCTTCCAGGCGTCCGAAGATGCCCTTACCGTGGTAGCCCTGATCGGCGCATTCACGGCGTTGATGGCGGCGACCATGGCCCTGGTGATGAATGACATCAAGCGGGTTATGGCCTACTCGACCATCAGCCAATTGGGATACATGATGGCGGCCCTGGGTGTCGGGGCCTACGGCGCTGCCGTGTTCCACCTGTTGACCCACGCCTCTTTCAAAGCACTGCTCTTCATGGGCGCAGGCAGCGTGAATCACGCCACCGGCACCTTCGACATGCGGTACATGGGCGGTCTATGGCGGCGCATGCCATTGACCTATGTGCTGATGGTGGTCGCCGGCCTGAGCCTGGTCGGCATCATTCCCCTGGCCGGTTTCTGGAGCAAGGATGAGATCCTGACAGGGGCCTGGAACGGAAGCGGTCTGGTCGATGGCTGGGTCAGCCGGGTCACCTTCGTCATGTTGCTGGGAGGGGTACTGCTTACCGCTTTTTACACCTTCCGGATGCTCTATATGACCTTTCACGGCGAGTTCCGAGGTGGCGTGGACCGGGAGCTGGAAGTCCAGGAACAAGCAACCCGGGACGAAGCGACTAGGGGCCCGGCAGCCCCGGACCAAGTTCCAGCCACATCCGGTCTGTCCGGGCAACATGCCTTAGTCCATCTGGCCGAATCCCCGGTGGCGATGGTGGCGCCCATGCTGGTGCTAGGAGTGGCGGCCGTATTCTCCGGTTATCTGGTCAATCCCCAGTGGGTCAAGGAATTTGGCATCCCTGGACACTGGATCAGCGAATTCCTGCTAACCGGCGTGGAGCATGCGGCGCCGGTGTTGGCGGACCGCATCGAGTTGCACGACTTTAGCCGGTGGATAGCTACCATTTCCACCGTCGTGGCCGTTGCCGGATTGGGCCTAGGGGCCCTGCTCTACTGGAGACGCCAAGACGGGCGGCAGGTTCCGCGGAGGGACCCGTTGGAGGCGGCCGGGCCGGTCCATACCCTCCTGTCTCAGAAATACTACATAGATGCACTCTACGAGGGCGCGTTGGTCCGCCGGGCATTCTACCGGATCATTGCCGGGACCCTCGACTGGATTGACCGGAATCTGGTGGACGGGACGGTGGACGCCGTTGGCTGGATCTTCCGCAATATAGGTTCGGTGATAGGGCGCCTGCAGACTGGACAGGTCCAGGCATATGGCACGGCCATCGCCTTGGGCAGCCTTCTCATCCTCCTGGGTTTGTTGTTGTTTTAATGCTAAGGGCCGTCCGCCTCGACTCGATCGTGGCTGATGGCTGGGGAGTTAAGTGGTCACAGGATATACCGGCCTACTAACGGCGACGGTATTTCTGCCGGCCGTGGGCGCACTGGCGATCCTGCTGGTGGTCCGCGGAGAGCGGAACATCCGCGTATTTGCGGTCCTGATCGCCCTGGCCGACCTGGTGCTGGCGCTGGCGGCCTTTTTCCTATTCGATCACAGCGACGGCGCTGACCGGTTTCAGTTCATCGACAAGTTCGCCTGGATATCCAGCGAGACCCTTAATGCCAGCTTCTTCCTGGGGGTCGACGGCCTGAGCGTGCCCCTGATTGCCCTCACGGGCCTACTGGGATTGTGCGCGGTGCTGGCCTCCTGGCGCATCAGCCTCAGGGTACGGGAGTACTTCGTCTGGCTGTTGATTCTCCAGACCGCCGTCATGGGAGTTTTTGCCTCGTTAGACCTGCTCCTCTTCTTCCTGTTCTGGGAGCTGGAACTGGTGCCCATGTACATGCTGATCTCGATCTGGGGCAGCGGCCGGAAAGAGTACTCGGCCATGAAGTTCCTGATATTCACGATCCTGGGCAGCGCTTTCATGCTGGTGGCCATCGTGGCGGTGTTCGTGACGCCGGGCGTGGGCACATTCGACATGACCCTGCTCTCCACCTCGGGATCGATGCTGACTTCCGCCGCGACGTTGATACCCTTGGGCGGCATATTCTGGCTGTTCCTGGTGGCCTTCGCCATAAAATTGCCGGTGTGGCCGCTTCATACGTGGCTGCCCGACGCCCACAGCGACGCTCCCACCGCCGCCAGCGTGATGCTGGCTGGAGTGCTGCTGAAGATGGGCGGCTACGGGATCCTGCGGATCAACGTGGGAATGTTTCCCATGGAGACACATAAGTTCGCATGGGCCCTGATCACCATGGGGGTGGTCAGCGTCATATATGGCGCGGTGGTCACCATGCGTCAGACGGACCTGAAGCGGTTGATCGCCTACTCAAGCGTCAGCCACATGGGACTGGTGATGGTGGGTGTTGGCTCGGTGGGGGTGGCCCAAGGTGAGCTGACCCTGGCCGGCCTGAACGGGGCGGCGATGCAGCTATTTACCCACGGAACCATCACCGGCCTGCTTTTCCTGGTGGCCGGCCTGGTCTACGACAAGGCCCACACCAGGTATATCCCCGACCTTGGCGGCTTGGCCAGCCGCATGCCGATAGTGGCAGCGGCGGTTCTTGTGGCGGGGCTGGCCTCTTTGGGTCTACCCGGTCTCAGCGGCTTTGTGTCGGAGTTGTTGGTGTTTATGGGCGCCTTCCAAGCCTACGCTTGGCCCACGGTATTGGCGGTGGTGGGCATCGTCCTGGCCGCTGGATATATCTTGTGGATGATAGAACGTACTTTCTTCGGCCGGCGGCCGGACCGGTTCTCTCAGCTAACCGACGCTTCCCTGGTGGAGGCCTTGCCTCTGGGATTGCTGATGATCAGTATCCTGGCCGTCGGGATCTATCCCTCCTTCCTATCCGATGTCTTTGCGTCGGGTCTGGAGCCCATCGTGGCCGTCTTCAACGGGGGTGGATAGGTAATCCATGTCTGCTCACGACGTTTACCTGGTTTCTCCCCTCCTGGCCATGGCCGGGGTTGGTATCCTGGTCATCCTCTTTGACCTGGTAACACCGCGCAAGGGGCTTTTGCCGGCGTTTGCCATCCTGGGGCTGGTGGCGCCGCTGGTGCTGCTGTTGATCCAGTTTTACGATCTTAAGGACTCGGTCAACCTGGTGCGGGAGGCCGGCCTCCTGGCCAGCGGGGAATCCGGAGTGCTGGTGGACAGCCTCTCTGTAGACCGTTTCTCCCTATTTTTCAGCTTCCTGGTGCTGGCGGCCACCGGTCTGGTGATATTGGGCTCGGTGGACTACGTGCGTCAGATGGAGCGGAATCAGGGAGAGTATTTCGGTCTGATACTGTTCTCGGCCACCGGCATGATGTTGCTGGTTTCCGCCACCGAGCTGATCACCATCTATATAGCCCTGGAGTTGACCACACTTCCCCTGGCCGCCCTGGCCGCATTTCTGATGACTCCCCGGTCCAGCGAAGCGGGGATGAAGTTCTTTATCATCAGCGCCATCAGCTCGGCAATCATGCTCTATGGGATGGCCCTGATATTCGGCTTCACCGGAAGCACGACCCTGGAAGGCATCGCGGCAAGTTTCCAGGAACCTGCGCAGGCCGTCTTCGGTGGAGGAGTCCCGGCATTTGGCAGTTTCGCCATGTTGGTGGGAGTGGTGCTGCTGCTGGTGGGTTTCGGTTTCAAGATCTCCATGGTGCCCTTCCAGATGTGGGTACCGGACATCTACGAAGGCGCACCGGCGCCCGTGGTGGCTTTCCTGTCGGTGGCCAGTAAGGCGGCTGCCTTCGCCGTTCTTCTGAGGGTTTTCTTCCTGGGATTTTTCGATGTTGCTCTAGATTGGGGTATCTTGCTTGCCGTACTGGCGGCGGCCTCTATGACCATCGGCAACCTGGTGGCGATCTCGCAGAGCAACATTCGGCGGTTGCTTGGCTACAGCACCATCGCCCACGCCGGTTACATACTGGTGGGCGTGGCGGCAGGGGTACGCGAGCTTGGCGCGGGCGTGCCGGAGTTCGTGGCCATCGGACCAAACAGTGTGCTGTTTTACCTGGGGGCCTATGCGGCAGCCAACCTGACCGCCTTCTTCGTCATCATCGCCATCAGCATGCGGATCGGCAGCGATCGGATCGACGATTACGCCGGCCTGGCCAGGCGGTCCCCTTTGCTGGCCGTCGCGCTGACCCTGGCCTTCATAGCCCTGATCGGGGTTCCTCCGACGGGCATCTTCATCGCCAAGCTGTATATATTCACGGCGGCGGTAGAGGCCGGTCTGGTTTGGCTGGCGATCGTCGGCGTGATAAACAGTGTGGTGTCGGCCTATTACTACGTGCGCATCATACGGGTCATGTTCTTGCAGCCAGCTACCTCGGAGGAGAAGATAACCGCGTCATTCAGCTCCTGGAGCGCCATTGCCATCGCCGGCGCTGCCACCGTTTGGATCGGTGTGGCGCCGGGATTGATGCTCAGGGCCGCCGAGGCCGCTACGGTGGTGCTGGCGGGCTGATGGCTGAATGCTTTTCTGGTCACGTTGACACTTTACGAATCCCGGTGCTAGACTGCGCCTGCCTCCGGGCCTCAGGCCAGCAGTGTCTGCCTCAAGCGCCTTCATTTACCGCTGATAGCCACATATTAAGATGAATAAAGTCGGTATTATCTACAACGCTCTCATACCCGAAGCCAAGGACCTGAGCGCGGCTATCCTTGACCGGCTGGACTTGCCTGCCGATAGTTGGATCGCCACTGCCGACGACGAAGCAACCCTACTCCAGCAGTCTAAAGAGACCGATCTGGTCATCACAGTGGGCGGCGACGGGACGATCCTCCGCGTCGTGCGGATGACAGCCCCCAGCGGGATCCCGGTCGTCGGCATCAACATGGGCCGCTTGGGTTTCATGACGGAACTGCGGGCGGAAGAGGCCATGGAGAAGTTGCCGCTTTATATGACCGGTGAGTGCCGCGTGGAAGCGCGAAATATGATCCAAGCCCGGGTGGTCAAGGGTAGCGGAGGCGAGGTGAATGGGCCCTATCACGCCCTCAACGACGTGGTGATGGCAAGAGGGGCGGTCTCGCGGGTGGTGACCATCGCCTGTACCATAGATGAGGCCAAGCTGACCACATTCAGGGCCGACGCCGTGATAGTCTCCACCGCGACGGGCAGCACCGGCTACAACCTGGCCGTTGGTGGCCCCATCCTGGACCCGCAATCCGATGACCTGGTGCTGAAGCCGGTGGCAGCCCACATCGGCCTGTCCGCGGGTATAGTCCTGTCGGGGTCCACAAAGGTGGCGCTGACACTGGAGAGGACCCAACCGGCTACCCTTAGCATCGATGGGCACCTGGACTATCCTCTGGTCCCGGGCGACCGGGTGGAACTGGAGCAAAGTCCAATGAAGGCCAAGTTCCTCCGGGCCAATCCCGTCAACTATTTTTACGGCACCCTCACCCAGCGGCTGGGCTTCGGCGTGGAGCAGGCCCGGGCGGTCCGGTTCTAGGAATTGATGTTGGACCCTCAAGTGGAACACACGATAGAGAGCAAGATGGTGTACCAGGGGCGGATCGTCAATCTCAGAGTAGATACGGTTCGCCTGCCCAGCGGGCGTCTGACCACAAGGGAGATCGCTGAGCACTCCGCGTCGGTATGCATGGTGCCTCTTGACCAGGACGACAACGTGCTGATGGTGCGCCAGTTCCGCAAACCCATAGAAGGTGACCTGCTAGAGATCCCAGCGGGGGGCGTGGAACCCGGTGAGGACCCCGAGGCGGCGGCACTTCGGGAGCTTCAGGAAGAGGTTGGGTTTACCGCCGGAACCCTGCTGCTGTTGGCGGGATTCTGGGTCACGCCGGGTTGGTCCACCGAGTACATGTACGCCTATCTGGCCACCGGCCTCACGCCGGCCAGCCTCTCCGCCGACTTTGACGAAAACATCTCCGTTGAGCGGGTGCCGCTGGCGCAGGTACATGAGATGATCCAGGAAGGAAAGATAAAGGATGCAAAAAGCATCGCCGCATTACTGCTGACGCTGAACCTCAAAAATTAGCGCGGAGATGCTAAAATAAGTCCCATGCCGTGTGCTGGGTCCGGGACATAGGCCTGATTCAATCAATCTACAGGCTTAGTGAGATTACGAGGCTGAAGTATGAATAATCGTCGAAGGGACGCCTATGTTGGAGCATGATGTCTTGGTGGTTGGGGCCGGACTGGCCGGGATGCGGGCCGCTATTGCCGCCCGCGCCGCCGGCGCCAACACGGCGGTGATCAGCAAAGTTCATCCGGTGCGCAGCCATTCCAACGCAGCCCAAGGTGGCATCAACGCCGCCCTTGTGGACCGGGGAGACCCCTGGGAAGACCACGCTTACGATACCGTCAAGGGCAGCGATTATCTGGGTGACCAGGACGCTATAGAGCTGATGTGCCGGGCGGCCGGCGGGGCCGTCATCGACATGGAGCACATGGGGGTGACTTTCAGCCGGGACGACGATGGTAAGCTGGGCACCCGCGCCTTTGGCGGACAGGGCCGCGCCCGAACCTTCTACGTGGGCGACTTCACCGGCCAGGCCATGCTCCACGTCATGTTCGAGCAGCTCATCAAATCGGGGGTCCGCCGGTATGAAGAGTGGTTCGTTACCTCTCTGATCGAGGAAGACGGCCAGGTCTGCGGGGTCATGGCCCTGGAGATCCGCACCGGCCAGCTCTTCGCGATCCGGGCCAAGACGCTGATCTTCTGCACCGGCGGCCTGGGGCGGGTGTTTGAGCCAAGCACCAACGCATTGATCGTCACCGGCGACGGCATGGCCCTGGCCTACAACGCCGGCGCCCGTCTGATGGACATGGAGATGGTCCAGTACCATCCCACCACCCTGGCCGGCAGCGGCGTGCTCATCTCGGAGGCGGCTCGCGGCGAGGGAGCCTACCTGCTGGACAAGAATGGGGACCGGTTCATGGAGAAGTACGCCCCCAACATGATTGAGTTGGCCTCCCGGGACGTGGTCTCCAGGGCGGAACAGACGGAGATCAACGCCGGCAACGGTGTCGACGGTTGCGTCTTTCTGGACTGCCGGCACCTTGGTGAGACCTTGATCAAAGAGAAGCTCAGCCAGATCCGGGAGATAGGGATCGACCTGGCGGGCGTGGATATGGTCAAGGACCTTATACCCATCCGGCCCGGGATGCACTACATGATGGGCGGCATCAAGACCGATGTAGACGGCTTGACCAACGTGCCGGGGGTGTACGCTGCCGGTGAGTGTGCCTGCGTCAGCGTGCACGGCGGCAATCGCCTGGGCGCCAACTCCCTGCTGGACACGATAATCTTCGGCCAGCGGTCGGGCAACCACGCGGCCGATGCTTGCCGTGAGTTGGAATTCGTGGAATTCAATGTGGACGAGGCGGTGAGCCGAGAGGAGAAGCGGATCCAGGCGATGCTGGACCGCCCCCAGAACGGTGACCGGATTGCCAGCGTTCGTCTGGCCATGGGCGAGACCATGAACAAGAATCTGGCTGTGTACCGCGACCAAGCCGGCATGGATGAGACGCTGCACGATCTGGTGGGACTCAGAGAGCGTTACGCCACCGTGCCCGTGGACAGTAAAGGCCGGGTCTTCAACACCGATCTGGTGTTCGCCCTGGAACTGGGCTTCATGCTGGATTGCGCCGAGACCATCACAGTCAGTGCCCAGGACCGCAAGGACAGCCGTGGCGCCCAGGCCCGGACGGACTTTCCGGACCGGGACGACGAGAACTGGATGAAGCACGTGACGGTGATCAAAGGAGAAGCGGGACCGGATATCTCCTACCTGCCGGTTACCATCACCCAATGGACGCCGGAAACAAGGAAATACTAGACAGCCTCACGAGACGACTACAGGGGATGCTTGACTAATGGATGTAACCATCAAAGTGCGCAGGTTCGACCCCGACGCGGATGCACCCGAAACTTACTGGCAAGAGTTCAACTTTGAGATCGAGGATACCGCCACCGTCCTTGACGCGCTGATCAAGATTCGCGAGGACATGGACGGTACGCTGAGCATGCGCTGCTCTTGCCGCAGCTCCATCTGCGGCTCCTGCGCCATGCGCATCAACGGTCACGCCTGCCTGGCCTGCAAGACTCAGGCGCGGAGCGTCATGGACAAGGAAAACACCATCATAGTGGAGCCCGCCGGGGTGATGCCGGTTATCAAAGACCTGGTGGTGGACTTTGATCTTTTCTGGAAGAAGATCGAAGAGGTGGAGCCTTACCTTCAACCCGAGGGACCCGAGCCGGAGGCGGAATACGCCGCATCCAACGAGTCCATGCTGCACCTTTCCGGCGTGACCGCCTGCATCATGTGCGGCGCCTGCGTCTCCGACTGCACCGTTATGGAGGTAGACCCCACCTTCCTGGGCCCGGCTGCGCTGGCCAAGGCCTACCGGTTTACCGCCGACCCCCGGGACGGCGACGCCGATGGCAACTCTATAGATCGTTTGAAGCAGTTGGTAAAGCCGTCGGGAATGTGGGACTGCACCCGGTGCGCCGAGTGCGTCCAGGTCTGCCCCAAGGGGATCGCGCCGATGGACCGCATCATGGCCCTACGGGACCAGGCCATCGAAGCAGGCATCGACAACAGTAACGGCGCCCGCCACGCTGAGGCGTTCGTCGAGCTGGTTGGGCACAGCGGCCAGATAGATGAGCTGCGCTTGCCCGTCAAGACGGTGGGGATAACCAACATCCCGGCGCTGATGAGTTTCCTGCCCGTGGGCATTCGGGCCCTGACCCACGGCAAGATGCCGCCGATTTTCCACAAAAACATCGAGAACGTGCGGAACCTTCGCCGGTTGATCAAGAAGCTGGAGGAACCGAAGCAGGAATAGACCGGCCCGACTGTATTGCAAAGATAGTCGCATAAGATTTGCCGCCATTCCGGCCATTCGCTTAAAGGGCGAGAGGATTTGTCCCCTTCCCCTTTACGGGTGTAGGCCAGAGCCTGCCCTGAGCGTAGCCGAAGGGATGGGGGCACAGGAGGAATAGATTGAAGTACGCTTTCTTCCCGGGTTGCGTGTCCAGAGGTGGTTGCCCGGAGTTGTATCCGGCGGCCAAGATGATCTGCCAGCGCCTCGGTATCGAGTTGGAGGAGATGCCCGGTGCCTCCTGCACTGGGGCGGGCGTGCTGCAAGAGAAGAACGAGTTGCTGGGAGACGCGCTGAACGCCCGAACCTTCGCCATGGCCGAAAAGCTCGGGTTGCAGATAATGACCATTTGCAGCACCTGTCAGGGCGTTATGAACCAGGCCAACTATCGGATGCAAAAGGACCCTGAGTACCTGGCCCTGATTAATTCCCATCTGGCCGACGAGGGACTGGAGTACAAGGGCACGGCGGAGCCCAAGCACCTGCTGTGGATCCTCATTGAGGACTACGGATTGGACAAGCTCAAGGAGATCATTACCCGCCCTCTCCACGGAGTGAGATTGGCGCCGTTCTACGGCTGTTACATCGTGCGGCCCACCGAGGCCCTGGACATCGAGCAGCATCCGGAGCGGCAGACCTCCCTTGAGCAACTGATTGAGACCCTGGGCGCCACGGTGATCGACTTCGCCGGCAAGACGCGGTGCTGCGGGTTTCCCATCCTGACTATAAACGAGAAGAACTCGATGGCCATGGTGGCCAAGCACACCTCCGAGGTCAAAGACCTGGGAGCCGACGCCATGATTACGCCATGCCCGCTATGCCACCTGAACCTGGACGGCTACCAGCCCAAAGCCGCAGCCCAAGCCCAGCGGCCCATCGGCATGCCCATACTGCACATGCCCCAGGCCATCGGCCTAGCCATGGGAATCAGCCCCAAGGAATTGGGCCTGCAGCGGCACATCATGAGTGTAAAGCCATTGCTAATGAAGCTGGATTTGGTTGGTTAGGGTAACCGTCCCACAAGCGAGTCTCTTAAATTCCGGCTATGTCTGGAAGCAGGCCGCCTCTATGCGGGCTGCCGTCGCCGCCGCCTGTGCGGAATTGCCAGGAGCGCGGTAAACCGTTGCCGAGCGGCTTGCCGGATATATATAATTCAACCTGTACGGGGCTTGATATGCTGCATATGGTGATAATGACTCACGGTCCGGACACGTGCGCGGCTGTCCACGCCGAAATCGGGGAAAAAGCCCGGAGCGGAATGGGAAAGCTCGCGGAGGCGTCGAAGAAACTCCAGGTGACCGTACAAGGCTCCTGGGTCGATGCACCAGCCCACCGATCCTACCTAATGGTTGATGCGCCGAGCGCTCACGCCATCAACGAACTGATGATTGAGCTTCAGTTCTTCCACTGGAATACCATTGAGATTCACGCGGTGACAACTTTTGAAGAGGCGATGTCGCTAGCGGCATCGTGACCTGCGCGGGCAACGCTTGTTGCGTTTGTGGCCCATGGTCTACGAATCTGTCGCGATACCGTATTTGTAACCACGCCTCCACTCGAGTTTGCTGTGTAAGGTTCCGGCAATGGTAGGAGCTCACAGTCAGGCTAAGACGCAGGACTAGGCAACGTCGAATTATCTATCTTATAATCGGTATTGATTCATTTGGCCGTGACTAAAGTTAAACATCTCTTGGCAACTGGTAGCTGACCGTGAAACTCATTTACTAAGGAGAAGAATATGCCAGAGGCGTCAAAGATTATTTATACCAAGATCGATGAGGCTCCGGCCTTGGCCACGCACTCGTTGCTGCCGATCCTCAGGGCCTTTACCAAGGGGTCCGGTATCGAATTGGAAGCCTGGGATATCTCGTTGACCGGCCGCATCATAGCCAACTTCCCAGACAATCTGAAAGAGGAGCAAAAAATCCCCGATTACCTGGCTATGTCTGGAGTGCTGTGCCGGGACCCGTCGGCCAACATCGTCAAGCTGCCCAATATCAGTGCCTCTATTCCTCAGTTAAAAGGCGCGATCAAGGAACTGCAGGACAAGGGATACGATATTCCCGACTACCCTGATGTCCCGGCAACCGATAAAGAACGCGAACTGCATGCGCGTTTTTCCAAGGTGTTGGGTAGTGCGGTCAATCCGGTACTGCGCGAGGGGAACTCCGATCGCCGGTCGTCCGCCTCGGTCAAAGAGTACGGTAAACGCAATCCCCATCGGATGATGCAGGACTGGCCGGAAGTGTCCAAAACCCGCGTTGGCCACATGACCAGTGGTGATTTCTACGGTAGTGAGCAGGCCGTGACCATCGCAGCGGCGGGGTCGGCTGCGATCGAGTATGTGGCCGGCGATGGTAGTGTGACCGTGCTCAAAGCCGGTATACCCCTGATAGCCGATGAAATCGTCGATTGTTCCGTGATGAATGTGAAGGCGCTGCGCCAGTTTTACGCCGACGAAATGGAAAACGCTAAAGCTGATGGCGTGTTGCTTTCTTTGCATCTGAAGTCGACCATGATGCGCATCTCCGATCCGATAATCTTCGGCCATTGTGTGTCGGTTTACTACCAAGACGTGTTGACCAAACACGCGGCGGTGCTGGGTGAGCTCGGGGTGAACCCCGACAACGGAGTGGCTGAACTACAAACCAAGATCCAATCTCTGCCTGAGGCGAAACGGGCGGAGATCGAGGCAGATATCCAGGCGGTTTATAGCGCCCGCCCAGAGCTGATGATGGTGAACTCCAACCGGGGTATCACCAATCTGCATGTGCCCAGCGATGTGATTATTGATGCCACCATGCCCGTGATTGTCCGCGATGGCGGCCGCACGTGGGGTCCCGACAACGAGTTGCATGACACCATCGCAATGATCCCTGA
>JADFJS010000044.1 GCA_022566155.1 Chloroflexota bacterium | reverse complement strand
CTCCAAAAACCGTGTTGTTTTTTAATCGCTCTCCGGCGATCAGTCGTGGACCCCAACCACGGCGGGCCCAACCACGGCGGGTTCGTTGGGCTCTCCGGTATCGGACTTTACCCCCGCGCGGGTAGGCGGGTGGTTGGAACCGTAGGCGCCGCCGAGGCGCTGAAAGTCCCGGGAACGCATGGCCAGGTGGCGCCGGAAGTAGATGACCACCGTGTCTAGAGTGCTCAGCTTCTGGGGAAGGTCGTACCTCAGCCGGTCGGTCTGGAAGGTTACCAGGTCTTCCCACTCGTTGATCCTCACCAGGGAATGGGGCTTGTTCCACAGGACATACCAGAGATACTTGTAGGCGCGGCCCAGGACCGTCTTGGGCTTGGGGCCGATGGTATAGGTCCACACCCGGCAGGTCTCAAAGGTCACCGGCACCATCCACCGCATCTTCATGCTGATGGCAGGCTTGTGGCTGCCGCTGCCGGTGCGGATCTTGGAAGGAAGCTCCACCCCGTGGGCGAAGCTGGGTATCCCCAATAGGCTGGTGGCCGGAACACTCCCGGACAGGCGCCCAGACCGTTTGGGCAGAAATATGTACCATCGTTTCTTGGGCCAGGTATCGTCGACGCCGGGATGATAGCTCTCGCCGTACCTGGTATTGCTAGGATTGCTGCAGATCCGCTTTTCGTCCTCGTAGGTGATCTTCACGCCGCCGTAGTTGGCGATCCTTGGGCGAAAGAACGGAAGGTTCTTGCTGAACAGTCCGTGGAACTTGACCCTCCACGGCTTGGTCCAGCCTCCCATGTAGCTGAACTCCTTGCGGTGCAGATAGGCCTCATGGTAATCGATGCCCTGGTTGACCGGCTCGGTCCAGTTTGCGTCCCACACACCGACGCGGTTGTACCAGTGATTGCGGTCGTCCAGGATCTCGGGGGGCAGGTCTTCCTCAAGGGGCACAGGCTCGGTCTCGCCCATCCAGACGTATACGATCCCTCCGTGCTCTGCCGTGGGATAGGCTTTACCCTTCATCTTGCCGATAAGTGGCGTGTTAGGGCCGTCGATCAGACCCGCCACGCATTCGCCCTGTCCATCGAAGGTATAGCCGTGGTACTCGCAGGTGATGGTGCCGGGGAACAGGGATTCTCCCTGGGACAGGCGGGCGCTGCGGTGGGGACACCAGTCGAACAGGGCGTAGACCTTGTCCGCCTTGCCGCGGAAGAAAACGATGTCTTCTCCCAGCATCTTTACAAATATAGGCTTCTTGGTGCCAACGTCCTTCTTGAAGACGCCGGGATACCAGTACTCCCGGAACCCCATGGGCGGCACATATTCGAATGGACCCAGCGGGGTTGCCCCTTGAGCCTCCCGCCAGGCCATCTCGGCGTCATGGGCCAGCGGTACGCCGTCAATGGCGTGGCCGTTGCTGCCGTTGATTCTTGTCTTGCTATCTTGCTCCACCATATCGGCTCATCCTAACGGGTGTCTGGCCCATGCCGGAGCACCCTTCCCGTTTTAGGCGTCTCCCACCGGTAGCTCGGCGGCCTCTCTGGGCGCCTCTGTTGCCTTCTGCGCAGCCACACCGGTCGGCGGATGGTTGGAACCGTAGGTCCCGCCGAGACGCTGAAAATCGCGGGACCGCATGGCCAGGTGGCGGCGGAAGTAGATAACCACCGTGTCCAGGGTACTCAACTTTTGGGGGATATCATACCTCAGCCGGCCGGTCTGGAAGGTCACCAGGTCCTCCCACTCGTTGACCCTGGTAATGGTGTTGGGCTTTCGCCAGAGGACGTACCAGAGTCTCTTGTACATCCTGCCCAGCACCGTCTTGGGCCTGGGGCCGATGGTGTAGGTCCACACCCGGGAGGTTTCGAAGGTGACGGGCACCATCCAACGCATGTGCAGGCTGATAGCCGGGTTGTGGCTGCCGCTTCCCACGCGGATCTTTGAGGGTAGCTCCACGGCGTGGGCGAAGCCGGGGATGCCCAACAAGCTGGTTCTCTGAGGGTTTACCAACGCGGCACCCGTCCGCCGGCGCCTGGGCAAGAACATATACCATCGCTTCTTTGGCCACGTATCGTTGACGCCGGGATGGAAGTCTTCACCATATTTGGGGTCAATGGGATTGCTGCAGACCCGCTTCTCATCCTCATAGGTGATCTTGATTCCGCCGTAGTTGGCGATCCGGGGGCGGAAGAAGGGCAGTTCCTTGCTGAGCAGTCCGTGGAATTTGAACTTCCAGGGTTTAGTCCAACCACCCATGTAGTTGAACGTCTTGCGGTGCAGGTAGGCCTCGTGGTAGTCGACGCCCTGGTTGACCGGCTCGGTCCAGTTGGCGTCCCACATGCTTACGTGGGTGTAAAAGTGAATGCGTGAGTCCACTATCTCGGGTGGAAGGTCTTCCTCCAGAGCCACCGGTTCAGTTTCACCCATCCAGACGTATACAACACCCTCGTGCTCCTCGGTGGGATACGACCTGGCTTTCATCTTGCCGATGATGGGTGTATTGGGGTCATCGATAAGGCCGGCTACGCATTCGCCCGAACCGTCGAATGTGTAACCGTGGTACTCGCAGGTAATGGTGCCGGGGAACAGGGATTCTCCCTGGGACAGGCGCGCGCTGCGATGGGGGCACCAGTCAATCAGGGCATAGACCTTGTCCGCCTTGCCGCGGAAGAAAACTATGTCCTCTCCCAGCATCTTTACGAAGACCGGCTTTTTGGCGCCGACCTCCTTTTTGAGGACGGCGGGGTACCAGTACTCCCGGAACCCCATGGGCGGGACGTATTCGAAGGGACCGAGCGGGGTAGCTCCTTGCGCCTCCCGCCAGGCCATCTCGGCGTCATGGGCCAGCGGGGCGCCGTCTAGGGTGCGGCCGTTGCTACCGTTTGCTGCGGCGCCGTTGGTTGCTGTACCGTTGGTTCGCTCCACCATGTTGCAACCTCCCTTTGACTGTCTCGCGGTTGAATGCAACGAGATACCGTAACTCAGCGACGTTTATCACCGATGCATCAGTTGCCAACGCCAACTATCAGTATTGTGGGTAGCATACGCCCACCACTGCGCTCTTTCAATACCAATTTCAACTGCAAGCCCGTTGGGCTTAACCCTTGTCCCATATGCTTTCCAGGATAACGCCGGGGGTCATGGGCAACCGGTTCATACGGACCCCGGTGGCGTGAGCTATGGCGTTGCCGATGGCCGCAAGCGGGGGCACCAGAGGCACCTCGCCGGTGCCACGAACGCCGAAGGGATGTCCCGGGTTGGGCACCTCCACGATCACGGTATCGATCATGGGCAGGTCCAGGCTGATGGGCATCCGATAGTCCAGGAAGCTGGAATTCATCATCTCTCCCTGGTCGTTGAAGAAGTACTCTTCGTTCAAGGCCCAGCCGATCCCCTGGACGGCGCCCCCCTGGATCTGGCCCTCCACATAGCTGGGATGGATGGCCTTCCCCGCGTCCTGCAGGGCAGTATAGCGCAGGATCTCCACCTTGCCGGTTTCCGGGTCCACTTCCACATCCACGATGTGGAGGCCAAAGCTGTTGCCCACACCCGCGGGATTCACCGTGGCGCGTCCAACGATGGGGCCGCCGGTGCCGTTGAGACGGCGGGCAAGCTCTTGGAAAGTGGTCCGTAGCTCCGGGTCTCGCTTGTGCTGTAGCACGCCCCCGTCATATTCCACGTCATCCGCGTCGACATCCCAGATGCGGGCGGCGCGTTGAATCATCTGGCTCTTGATATCCTGGGCAGCTTCGTAGCAGGCGGTGCCCATCTTGAAAGTGACGCCGCTGCCACCGGCGCCGGAGCTATAGCCGATGGAGTCGGTATCCGCGATGGACGGTTTTACCTGCTCCGCCGGGATCCCCAGCACTTCGGCCACGTGCATGGCCATGGCGGTGCGGCTGCCTCCGATATCCGGCGATCCTTCCACCAGACTGATCGTGCCGTCGGGGTTGACGCTGGCAATGGCGCTGGCCGGGCCCGAGCCGTTGAACCAGGCCCCCGCCGCGACACCCCGGCCTCGGTTGGGTCCATCAAGCGGCGTGTTGATATGGTCATGCCCCTGGGCCGCCTCGAGCATCTCCACGAAGCCGATGCGGCGGTAAACAGGGCCGGTGGCCTGGCGGGTACCCTCTTTGGCGGCGTTGCGCAGTCTGAATTCGATCGGGTCCAACGAGAGCTTATCGCATATCTCGTCGATGACGGACTCGGCGGCGAAGGCGGCAACCGGCGAGCCGGGCGCCCGGTAGGCCGCCGTCTTCTGGGTGTTGACCACCACGTCATACCCTTCGATGTAGGCGTTCGCGATGTCGTATGGCCCAAACATGGTCCGGCAACCCGAGGCAACCGGAGACCCGGGGAAGGCGCCTGCCAGGTAGACCAGCCTGGCTTCGGCGGCGGTGATCTTGCCATCCTTGGTGGCGCCCATCTTCACCCGGATGTGGGAGGCGGCGGTGGGACCGGTGCCTTCGAACACCTCGGTCCGGGTCATGGACAGTTTCACCGCCTGGCCCGTCTTCCGGGACAGCGTGGCGGCGACGGGCTCCAGGTAGCAGCCACCCTGGCCCTTGCCGCCGAATCCGCCGCCGATCTCCATGGGGATGACCTTTACCTTGGACACATCGATGCCAAGGATGGCGGAGGTGTGGTCTCTCAGGGCGAAGTGGCCCTGGCTGCTGGCCCAGATGGTCACCGTGTCGTCGGCGTTCCATTGGGCCGTGGCCGAATGAGGCTCGATGTAGCCCTGGTGGACCGGCTTGGTGTGAAACTCCCGCTCCACCACCACATCCGCGTCCTTGAAGCCCTGCTCTATATCGCCGGCACGAAACTCAAAGTGGTTGGCGATGTTGC
This sequence comes from Chloroflexota bacterium, assembly GCA_022566155.1. Taxonomy (GTDB): domain Bacteria; phylum Chloroflexota; class Dehalococcoidia; order Lucifugimonadales; family UBA3495; genus JADFJS01. Next base: position 9,073 of record JADFJS010000044.1, on the reverse strand, counting down.
TGCCTTTGGTCTCACCGGGCTGGCCATATCCGCCGGCGCGGGCGCCGGGGCTGGACTGGGTGACCAGACGCTCGTGGAGAAGGGGAGCGCCGTCCTTCATTGCATCTTCGGCATTTAGGACGGGCGTCAGCACCTCGTAATCCACGTCGATGAGGGCCAATGCTTCTTCGGCGACGTGAGGCGAGATGGCAGCCACCGCGGCAACGACGTGGCCCTTGTACAACGCTTTCTCGCGGGCCATAACGTTGCGGCTGTAGAAACCGTAGTTCACGGCAATGCCTTCCTCCTGGTCCACCATTGCGGCGGACACTTCAGGCAGGTCGGCGGCGGTAATCACCGCCTTAACCCCCGGCATGGCCAGGGCACGGGTGGCATCTATGTTTCTGATATTGGCATGGGGATGAGGGCTGCGCAGCAGTTTCCCGTGCAGCATCCCGGGCAGGTGGATATCGGCAGCGTAACGCGCCCGGCCTATGACCTTGTCCGGGCCGTCATGACGGATGGGCCGGGTGCCCACCACATTGTATTCTCCCGTTGCCAATACCTGGTTGGGTTCGTAATCCGGCATCGTTTTCCTCCGGTGCAACACATTCGGCGCTGATCAGACGTTAGATAGGATAATGTACCACAAAAGGGGGGTCACAGGACTATTGGGAGGGGAGGCGGCAGGTCAATCGCGGCTAATTCCTTGTCTTGAGGACCAGCCGCCGCATAAAGATAGCGACCCATAGGTCGTTCCGGCGAAAGCCGGAACCCAGAGACGCCCGCCATCATGACAAATGGCCCGCCTGGATTCCGGCCTGCGCCGGAATGACGGAGGAGCGCAGTCCCTTCCAAAGGAGGAGACCAGTCTCTGCGAAGAAGAAGGGCGGAACCCCAGGTATCCCGAAACGATGTTGCTATAATGAAGCGGAATCGGGCAGAGAGTCCATGCCGCAAGGAGTCGCCGGTTGTTGATAGGAGTCGTTTCCGACACCCACGGGTACCTTAACCCCAAGGTGCCCGAGCTGCTTGCGGGTGTCGAACACATCCTGCACGCCGGGGATATCGGCGACGCCGGAATCATCGAAGAGTTGGCCAAGATCGCCCCGGTTACCACGGTGCGGGGCAACAACGACCGGACGGGCCCCGAGTCTCTTTTTCCCGAGGAGGTAACCGTAGAGCTGGATGGTTGGAACTTTTTCCTGACCCACGAGGTGAAGGTCCCCAAAGGCCCGGACGACCCTTCGATGGAAACCTATCGGAAGGCCGGAGCGGATGTGGTGGTCTTCGGCCACAGCCACATAGCTTTGCAGCGGCAGATCGGTACGGTGCTGTTCTTCAACCCCGGCGCGGCGGGGAAACGCCGGTTCAAGGTTGTCCCATCCATCGGCACGCTAGAGCTTAAAGAGGGGCGGGTGACGGGGACGATTATTCCAATTTAGACATTCTAACATCAACAAAACTGTCATTCTGAGCGCAGCGAAGAATCTACCCCCGGGAGCCGTACAGTAAGTACCCGCCTATGGGGAGATCCTTCGTCCCTGCGGTCCTCAGGATGACATGATGGGAGATTTGGGACGACGTGAGGGGCTCGCCCCTCACACTCCCCAAGATTTGGCTATTACGGACGGGATGGCTGGCCTCCATCTACGGGGACGGCGCGGCCTGAGGGCAATCTGCCGAGCCGGTTGTCCTCCACCATCCGGTCATAGGAGCTCTGAATACCCCTTAGAGACCCGTTGAACTGAGGCATGACGTACCTGGCGAATAGCTCCAGAGACCTGTGCCATTTCTGCGTGGAAGTCCACTCCACCGCCACCATCAGCAGGCTGCCGAATCCGCCGGTGGCCTCCTCCAGCTCCTTGATTCGGCGTATGCAATGGTCCGGGTCCCCGATGATCCATTTGCGCTGCTCGATTATCTGTTCCACCGTTATTTCATCGGCCGGCTGTCCCGGATAGGCTTCGTAAGTCGCCTTTGCGCCGATATTGAAGAAGTACTGTCGAACGTCGTTGAGTATCCCGGTTGAGACGTCGTTCAAGGCCTCGTCCATGGTATCCGCCAGGTAGATATTGGTGGAGAGGCGCCATTCCTGCCGGCTGGCCGGGTGCCCGGCCTGGGTCGCCAGGTCTTCATAGGCCTGCCATTGCTGGCTGATGTTCAGCGCGTTGGGCTGGCTGTACACCCCGGATATGACTCCAAGCCCCCGTTCCGCCGCTACCCTGATGCTGTTGCCGCTGCCCGAGGAAACCATGTATATGGGCAGATGCGGCTGCTGGTAGGGCTTGACCTGGATCTCCATCTCTTTGATGGTCCAGTATTCGCCTTCATAGGATATCGGCCCTTCTTCCCGGTACAGCTTGAGGATGATGTCCAGGGACTCGTTCATCATTGGCCGCAGATTAGGCTGTTCCAGGCCGAATAGCTTGATATCCGGCGGAAGAACGCCGGGGCCACACCCCAGCATTATCCGGCCGTAGGCCAGGTGGTCCAGAAATGCCATTCGCTCGGCAACGTCGAAGGGGTGATGGTAGGACAGGTTGATAACCGCCGTGCCCAGGCGGATCCGTTTCGTGCGCGTGGCGGCCGCCGCCAGAAAGATGTCGGGCGCGGGAATCGTTTCCCAGCCGCCCGTGTGGTGCTCGCCTACCCAGAACTCGTCAAACCCCAGGCTCTCAGCGTACTCGATTAGCTCAAGGTCTCGCTCGAAGGCCAGGGTGGGGTTCTCCGTATGGTGGTGGGACGGCATCATGAAAAATCCGAACTTCATAACCTTCCTCCTGCTGGTCCCCCGGTATTTCCCCCTAGTGGTGCGCTTGAGATCGCCTAGCGGGCCAGGGATCCCATGGGGTCCCAAGGCGGCAACACGATGGGTTCCAGGTCCATCGCCCTTTGCAGGTCGGCGGGCAGGTAGCTCTTGGGGGCTGCGATCTCGAAGGTGTATTCGGCGAACCAGGAATCGTTCATCAGGAAGAAGCCCTTGTCTCCCACCTTGCTGTCCCAGCTATTCTCCACCCGCCAGCGCCGTGGCTGGCCATCCACCACGTCCACCCCGGTGAACAGCATGGCATGGGTCATTCTGGTCTGGTGGTACTCCAGGCGTGCCGCCTTATCCAGGGAGAAGTCTGTACCGTACACGCCGGCATAGTCGAACAGCTCGGCGTCCCACAGTCCCAGGTCCCGGTGCATCTGCTTGCTGGTATCGCAGCCCATCCAGACGGGTTGGCCATCTTGCAGCAAGCGCATCGTAATGTCCTTGATAACCTCGATATCCACGTTCAGGTATTTTATGGGCGGCCCTTCCAACACGTTGCCCAGGTAGGCGATGGTGTAGGTCTGGCCCATGGGGCTGGTCTCCCGTGGGTCGTGGACCAGACACACGTAGTCTTCCAACTGCACCGTGACGTATTTTTCCGCAAACTGCATGGGGGTCATGGCGCCGTCTCGGTGGAACTCGCCGTCCTTGTCCTTCCACTGCCAGTCGAATGTGCTGGGCGGCGTGCCCAGGTGGATGCAGAGCACCTGGTAGATCACGTTGAGGGTTTCCTGCTTGGACTTCCTCATCTCATCCATACCCGATTCGGCGGCATAGAGGTCGCGTATCTTCTTGGCCCCCTGACGCATCTGGTAGTTAACGATCGAGTTCATCCTGGATGAGCTGCTGGAGCTCTCGGTTTCGGTCATGGCCGTTTTTGGCGCCACCCCGTATTTCTGCACCAGCGCCACGAACATGTCCCACTGCCCGCCGTCTTCTATCGATCGTTGGAGCAGCCATGACACAGTGCGGTCATCCACGGGCCGGTCCGCTGTCTCGATGATGGCCTCCAGGAGCAGGTTGGCCCGCTCGATCTTGTCCCAGAACATCAGGTAATTCTGGCTGAACTCGAATTCCTTTACGTTCAGGATCTTCCTGGCCTCGGGACGAAACAGGTTCAGGCCGGCAAACATCCAACAGCGGCCGGTCCTGGCCTGGTTGGTTACGGCCCAGTCGTCCAGCACGGTGGAAAATGTGTGGGTTGCCTGGGTCACGATGGACCGGTTAAGCGCCACGTCGTTGACGTCGTGCAAGGCTACGGCGTTCTGCATCAACTGTTTCGAGGGGTCGGCCTCGAAGTTGCGCCTGAATCCGTCCACTCCCTCGGCGGTCAGCGCCCCTTTCTCGCGGGTGGTGGTCTCATCTGGCATCTCGTCACTCCTCTGTATCTGCTGGATGGCTGTCGATCAGCGCCTGTTCGCGCCGATGCCGCGCGGGGTCAAGCCTCGGCGCCGCGCCGGTCACTCGGGTGTATACTTGGCCTCAAGCCGGTCTGTGGCCCTGGTCTGTGGCGAACTTGGGTTCCCCCGGACCCATCCAATGATTGTACCGGTGATGCCGGGGCTGTCAAGCGGACCCCGGCCCCCTTCTATGGGTGCTAAAGAATCCCGATCGGGAGAGACAGATGCCGTCCGTGGTAATCTTCGCATTCGACGGACTTCAGCCGGCCCAGGTGAACGCCGAGCTGATGCCCAACCTATCGGCGTTGGCCGCCAAGGGAGTCACCTTCGCCAACCACCACGCCGTGTTCCCCACTGTGACCCGGGTGAATGTATCCAGCATAGTTACCGGCAAATACCCCGGCGGACACGGCCTGGCCGCTAACTTTCTGGTGATACGGGAATTTGACCCCGACCAGGCCATGCAGGCCATGGAGCCCGAGCTAGACCAGGTGGCCCGCAAAACCGGCCGGGTGCTGCTGACCCCCACGCTGGCCGAGATTCTTCACCGGAATCAACAGGAATTCGTCGCCATCGGCGTCGGCACCAGCGGCAACGCTTATCTACAGAACCCGACGGCCGCCCGCACCGGCGGGGCCACCATACACCCCAATTTCACCCTTCCCTATGGCCTGAACGAGGACATTATCGGCAGGTTTGGTCCCTGGCCGGATGAGGCCCACCCCAACACGCCAAGGATGGCCCACGCCATGCGGATCATGACCGAATATATCCTACCGGAGCGCCAACCCGCGGTGGCGCTCATCTGGTCCTACGAGCCGGACAAGTCTCAGCACTACGCCGGTGTTGGGTCGGGCCTGTCAAATACCGCAATCAAAGAGGCGGACCAGCAGTTGGGCAACCTGGTGGCATGGTTGGAAGAAACGGGACGCGCCGCCACAACCAACGTGATGGTGGTCTCCGACCACGGGTACTCCACCATATCTGAGGTTGTCGACGTAGAGGCTATGGTGCGTGAGGCGGGGTTCCCTCCCGGCGACGAATCCGGGGGAGTGGTGGTGGCCCGCAACGGGGGCTCGGTGCTCTTCTACGTGAGAGAAGGAAACCGGATCATTGCCGAGCGGTTGGCGGCGTGGTTGATGGAGCAGGTCTGGTGCGGAACCATCACAGTGTCCGAAGCCGTATCCGGCATTCCGGGCACCCTGCCCGCGTCGTTGGTGGGCAATGAAGGACCGCGGGCGCCGGAGATAACCATGTCTTTCCGGTGGGAATCCACCGCCAATGAAGCCGGGTACCACGGCATGTCATATTCCTCGGGAGCAGCGCCGGGCCTGGGGCAGCACGGCTCAATGAGCAAGCACGAGATGAACAACGTGTTGTTCGCCTGGGGGCCAAGCTTCAAAACAGGACTCAAGCTGGACATCCCCTCGGGAAACGTTGACCTGGCCCCCACGATCCTTGCCATACTGGGCATGTATGGTGACGGCTCCATGGACGGCAGGATCCTGGAAGAAGCCCTGGCGGGTGGCCCCCGGACGGACGATATTGACTGGTCAACAGAGCTGCACAACGCCGAACGCGAGCTGGACGATAAGGTGTACCGGCAGCAGATCAAATTGTCCAAGGTCAGCAGCACCATCTACGTGGATGAGGGAAGCAGCACGTTGGGGTTTAGATAAGGGGGGCTAGGGCTGGCGGCCAGTTTAGAACCGCTGGTATGATGAACTAATCCCTGGATTAATCGACTGTAGGATGACGTTCATTGCCTGGATTTTCCGTCTAAAGGACGGCGTTACCGATCCCGTTCGTGGTGAGCCTGTCGAACCACCCTACCGCGGGAAGACCCTTCGACAAGCTCAGGGCGAACGGCTCGTTGTACCGTTCGTGGTGAGCCTGTCGAACCACACTTCGACAAGATCAGGGCCAACGGACGAAGCTAGAAGCCATCTGGAAACCAGGCTTAAGAACCGATAGGAGGCAGCATGATCTACGACGCCGAACGAGGGGACATTTCTATAGCCGTGGGCGGGGACGCCATGATAACCCGGCGCATGAGTCCCTTCAAGGAAGAAGGGTTTTTGAAGCTACGCGAACTGCTGAAAGCCGCCGACGTCAGCGTGGTGAACCTGGAGATGCTCTTCCATGACTATGAGGGCACCTGGAACTGGAGCGGCGCTACCTATACCAGGTCCGACCCCAACAACCTTAAAGAGTTGCAGTGGCTGGGTATCGACGCCGTGACCACCGCCAACAACCACTCCTTCGATTTCTCCGAAGAGGGTTTTCTCACCACCCTGGAGCATTGCCACGATATCGAGCTGCCCCAGGCCGGTGGCGGCAACAACATAGATCAGGCCCGGGCGCCGGTCTATGTGGACTCGCCCGGGGGCCGCTTGGCGATAATGTCGGCCACAAGTACCTTTAGCGAGACCTCCCGGGCCGGTCCCGGCCGCCCCGACTTCCCAGGCCGTCCCGGCATCAACGCCCTCCGCCACCAACTGGTGCACAAGGTGGAAAGGGATGTTTTCGACGCCCTGACCAAGGCAAACCGCGAGTTGGGTTACCAGGAGACCCAGGAGAACCTGAGCTCCTTCGGCTTCCGAGGACTTACGGAGAAATTAGACGGCGGCACGGAGTTGGAGTTCCTGGAAAAGAAGTTCGTCGTTGGCGAGGAGTTTGCGGTCAACACTTCGGTGAACCAGGACGACCTTAGCGGCATCGGAAACTGGATCCGTGGAGCCCAAAAGCAGGCAGATTGGATGATGTACAGCGTCCATTGCCACGAGAGCGGCTCCACCGGAGAGTTCCACGGAGGCTCCCGGCTGTCGCCGCCCGAGTTCCTGGAAGAGTTCGCCCGATGGACCATCGACCAGGGTTGCGCCCTCTTCGCCGGACACGGCCCTCACTTCCTGCGCGGCATCGAGATCTACAAGAACCGGCCCATCTTCTACAGCCTGGGCAACTTCATCTTCCAGAACGAAAGCGTGCTATGGCTGCCCGACGAGTCCTACCGCCGGTTCGGCCTTGGCTACGACCAGACCCCCGGCGACTACCTGGATACGCGATCCGGCGGCGGCAAAAAGGCCTTCGCGGGGGACCCGGTATTCTGGCAGAGCGTGGTGGCGGTGTGCAACTACGCTGGCGGAGAGCTGAAGGAGGTCCTGCTCCATCCCATCGACATGGGGTACGGCCGTCCCATCGCCCAGCGGGGCCGGCCAGTCCTGGCCGAGGGTCCCATCGCTCAGGAGACGTTGAAGTGGCTCCAGGACGTGTCCCGGCCTTACGGCACGGAGATCAGCATCGAGGGAGACTTGGGGATTATTCGGCTGTAGCCGGAGCCGTTGGGAACCCCTTTCTTGCAATCCGCCTGAGGCGGGCCAAACCCTCCTTAAAGAACTCTATGCCTGGGGTCTACCTCGGCTGGACTCAGAGATCACTTCCTCCGCCGACTCCCGCTACTCTCCGGTGAAAACCGGCGGGCGGCGCTCTCGAAACGACGCGGCCGCTTCCGCTACGTCGTGGGGCGCCTTGCGGCCGAAGCCAAGGCCGTGGGTCTCGTATAGGAGTTGCTCTTCCAGGCTGGAATCCTGACTGTGTTGCAGGACCCTTTTGGCCATCTGCATGGCCACCGGAGGCCAGAAGGCGATCTGACGGGCCAGCTCCTTGGCCTCATCCAGAAGCTTGTCCGCCGTGGTCAGCCGGTCCAGGAGGCCCAGCCGGTAGGCCTCGTCGGCATCCACCATGCGGCTGGTGAATACAAGGTCAAAGGCGCGGCTTGCCCCTACGATGCGCGGCAGGAAATAGGACATGCCCGAGTCGGGGCTCAGGCTGCGCTCGATGAACACGGTCTTGAACCGGGTATTTTCCGAGCCAACCCGCATATCGCAGGTCAGGGCCAGGGACATGCCCGCGCCGGCGGCCACGCCGTTGACCGCGGCTATGGACGGCTTGTCCAGGCCCCGATAGATGTTTATGGCCTGGCGGCCCACCCAGCCATACTCGTCGAGGCGTTCCTGGCGGCCTTGAGACCGATCGGACCGGTCGCCGGTCAGGTCGGCCCCGGAGCAGAAGCCGCGTCCCTGTCCCGTCCAGATGACCACCCTCACGTCTTCATCCTCCCTCAGCTCCTCGCAGACCTGCATCATCTCCAGGTGGAGGGCGTGGTCGATCGCGTTTAGCTTCTCCGGACGGTTCAAGGTCACCACCGCAATGTGATCGTCCTTGTCCACCAACAAATTTTCGTAGTTCACCGCTCTCCTCCTGGACAATGATGGGCGAAGACTCTACCGCGCCGGGTAGCGGGATAGGTTGTTCTCCTCCTTGGTCATGAACTCCAGCAGAGCCGGGCGGCCCGTGGCCATCGCCTCCTGCGCCCGCTGGATGGATGGGAGTATCTCTCCCGGCTCCTCCACCCTTTCGGAGTAGGCCCCAAGTGTGTCGGCCAGCTTGGCATATTCGCCGTACAGGTTGGTGAATCCGAACCGTTCCGTGGCCACAGGATAGTTCCTGCTGTAGCCGCTCAACACATGGTTGTTGAAGACGATGGTCAGGATCGGGATCTGGTAGCGTACCGCCGTTTCAATGTCCATCCCCGCCATGCCGATGGCGGCGTCGCCCATGATGTTTACCACCAGCTTCTCGGGAGCGCCCAGCTTGGCTCCCATGGCAAGCCCCAAGCCGTACCCCAGTTGGGAGGAGTTGCCCCAACCCAGGTAGCCCCGCGGCGTGATCGCCTCGTAGAAGGGGATGGTCTGGTCTCTGGGATGGCCCGAGTCGTGGGTCACCACGGTCTGCGTGCGGTCCACGGCATGCATCAGGTCCCAGATGATCCGGTAGGGGTTGATCGGCACCTCGTCGGAGGTAAGCAGGGGCATCC
>JADFJS010000043.1 GCA_022566155.1 Chloroflexota bacterium | reverse complement strand
AGTTGGAATGCCATGGACATAGTACCATGCCTGTGCGTAATCTGGGTAATGATGGCGTGTCTGGCCGGCCAATGGGTCAGGGGAGTTAGTTGGATAAGCGAATACGTGGGTGCTGGGCAAGGAGATTTCCTGCCATGCCCTCCGGCCTGCTGGTACCAACTGTCATGACTAGGCTAAATTTCACGGCCGAAGCCTTCGCGCAGTTGACCTATCGCATGTCCGTTAACAACGGGGGTCGCACCAGATGTGCTCGTGCATCATGCTGGAAGCGTATAGGCCGGGATTGGGGTGCCAGTTTTGAATCTTCTTGTGGATGTTGAAGGTACTGGTTGTCCAGAAAATGGTGGCCAATGGGTGGTCCTCGAGCATCAGGTCGGAGGCCTGGCGTATCAGGGCCATCCGCTTTTCTCTATCCGGCTCCCTGGCCTGGAGGGCAAAGATATCCTGTATCTCGGCCCAGGTGGTAGTTTTCTGACCACGGGCCCAGGTGTCGCCTAGCAGACCGCCGTCGATATGGATCGTGCGAAATGCCGAGTCCGGGCCGCTGTAGGCCAATCCACTGCCCTGTACCGTGTAATTGTAGTCACCGGCCAGGAATGCTGCCTGGCCTTCCGCGCTATCCACGACCCTGATCACCGACTTGATGCCCAGGTTTGTTTCCAGCTGCTTGGCGATCGCCGTGCCAACCTCCACGTACTGTAGCGTTCGCCTCAGGGTGATCGTGGTTTGGAACCCCTTGGGGAACGGGAATCCGGCCTCTTCCATCAGCCGCCTTGCCTCGATCAGATCGGCGCGAGGCTTCTCGCCGTTGACCAGGCGGTAGCCCTTCACCTGTTCCGCCTCCTCCAGCGTGCGGCCGTACCAGGTTCCGGGCGGGAAGGGGAGGCCCAGTAGATAGTCGCCGCCGCTGAATGTCTCGATGATTTCCTGGCGGTTGATGGCCAGAATGACGGCCCGGCGGACCCTTGGGTCGTTGAAGGGACTCTTCTCGGCGTTCATCATCACGTGGTAAGCGCCGGCGGGGCTCTGGAAGTAGACGTTGTACCGGTCACCGTGGTCGTCCTGGAATTGCCTGGATTCGATGTTACTCAAGTTGTCCACGTTGCCATTGGTCATCAGCACTTCTTCAGCAGCGAAGGCCGCGATGATAGAGGCCGGGTCGACGATTATGAACTGAACCATGCCGTCGATGAAGGGCCGCCCTTCCTTGAAATAGTCTTCGTTTCTGACGTACTCATTGGAGACGTCGCTGACGAAATTCACGTGGCGGAAGGGTCCCGAGGTCACCAGGTCCTGGGGATTGGCCAGGCCTTGCATCTTCCCCTGGCCCAGAATTATGTGCCTGGGAGCTATCTTCATGCCCTGGAGGGCTATCGTTGGGTGCCAAGCGCGGGCGGGAAATTTAAGAGTGATCTCCACCGTCTTGTCGTCGATGGCCTGGGAGCTCTCGTAGTAAGGCTTGACCAGGCCGGTATGGGGCCGGGTCTTGTGGCCCTCCCAGAGGTCTCCGAACTGGTCCGGGTCCACGATGCTTTCGAAGGTGAAGACCACGTCATCCGCGGTGACCGGGGTCCCGTCGGACCAGTTGGCGTCGGGATGCAGAAGGTAAGTGAAGGTCTGGCCGTCCTCGGACACCTCCCAGCCGGTGCACAGGTCGCACACCAGGTCATCGGTATCGTCGGTCTCCGGATCGTACATCAACAACCCGTTGTACAGGGGGCTCAGGTTTTGCAGGTGGCTGTAGGATGCTTCGATCAGCGGTTGGCCGATGCCCGGGGCCGCATAGGCGTGCATGGGGACCGTGCCCCCATACTTGGCCTGCGAGGCCGGCGCTGGGACGCTGCTTGCTTCAGGGACGGGAGTGGCGATTCCCAGTCCTGCGGCCCCTGGAGTGGTTTGAATCGCCGTTGGGGTGAGAGGGTTGGGCGTGGGGGAGAGCCCTCCGGTTGCCGGGGTGGGAGTGCCCGGACCTCCTCCGCAGGCGACGATGAATGCCAGGGCCAGCAGCCACGGGACGAGAACCATCGGCTTGAGCCTCAATAACCGGCCACGTACCATGGCTTAGCCTCCGTAATCTGCTATCGGAGTGCGCCGGCCCGCAGCAACCTAGACGGCCGCCGCCGATCCCGGAAGGAGTTCCATTTGCTGTACCGGGCAGGCTGATATCGCCGGTAACAAGGGCCGAATATCGCGTTGATGCGATTCAGGATCGCCGGCTAGATCAACGGATTTCCCGGAATCATTGTTAGCGAACGTCGAAAAATCCCAAACTCTAAGCTATCACTAATCGCCCTTCCAATGGTATACCCTATAATCTGTGAATCTATCAGGAATGGCGTGGATGGGGTTGCCACGGATCGAGCCGATACGTTCCTAGCTCTAAAGTCCGGCAGATGGGTTGATGACACACGGAGGCGTCCGGGGTCTGCCGTCCGGTTTCCTTGACACCCCCTGGGGATTGTGATAAGTTCCCCACGCTCAAATCCAAGTGCCCTCTAGGGGCAAGAGGCTCGCTTCTTTGGAATCATTAATTATAGCTTTGGCGGCCGGCGTCCTGGCATTGCTCTTTGCCGCCTTCACCGCCGTCCGGGTTTTACGGCAAGAACAGGGCAACGAACGGATGCGGGAAATCGGCGACGCCATCCGAGAGGGCGCCACCGCCTTTCTGCGCCGGGAATACATGGCGCTGGTCCCCTTTGTGTTAGTGGTAACCGGCGTGCTCTGGGTGCTTATCGACTGGCACACTCTGGAGTCGAATGTGCCCAAGACCGCCATCGCCTATCTAGCGGGAACCATCTGCTCGGCTTCCGCGGGCCTCATCGGCATGCAGGTGGCGGTTAGGGCCAACGTGCGGACGGCCGCCGCGGCGATGCACGGCCTGAACCCGGCGCTGCGGGTGGCGTTCAACAGCGGCACCGTTATGGGCGTAACCGTGGTGGGCATCGGCCTGCTGGGTGTAACCATCCTCTACATGATCTTCCAGGACATCACGGTGGTGGCCGGCTTCGGGTTTGGAGCCAGCTCCATCGCCCTGTTTGCCCGGGTTGGCGGCGGCATCTTCACCAAGGCGGCCGACGTGGGCACCGACTTGGTGGGTAAGATCGAGGCCGGCATACCCGAAGATGACCCCCGAAACGCGGGAGTCATTGCCGATAACGTGGGTGACAACGTAGGAGACGTGGCGGGCATGGGCGCCGACCTGTTCGAGTCCTACGTGGGCTCGATCATTGCCGCCATCGCCCTGGCAAGCGTGGCCTCATACAAAGCCGACTTGGCCGTGCTGCCGATGTTGCTCGCCGGCGCGGGCATCCTGGCCGCCATTCTGGGGACCTTTGTGGTCCGCAGCGGTGAGAAAGCCGAATTTGGGCAGCTTCTCTGGGCGCTGCGCCGCGGCATCTTCGCGTCCGCGATCTTGGTGGCGGTATTTGCTCTGGCTATAATCTTGTGGAGGGACGACCTGGACTTTGAACTGTTCTGGGTTATTATCGTCGGTCTGGTGGCCGGCATAGTTATCGGGCTTTCCACCGAATACTACACATCCTACGACTACAAGCCGACCAAAGAGGTGGCCGAAACCTCCCAGACCGGAGCGGCCACGGTGATGATAAGTGGAATCGCCACCGGAATGTTCAGCACCATGGTCCCGTTGCTTGCCATCGGTGTCACCATTATCGTCGCCTTCGAGCTTGCCGGGTTTTATGGCATCGCCCTGGCCGGCGTGGGATTGCTCTCCACTCTGGGCATCACATTGGCCACCGATGCCTACGGACCGGTCGCGGACAACGCCGGTGGGATCGCCCAGCAGGCCCAACTGGACCCGGAAGTGCGGCAGCGCACCGACGCCCTGGACGCTCTGGGAAATACCACCGCGGCCACGGGCAAGGGTTTTGCCATCGGCTCTGCCGCGTTGACCTCGTTGGCCTTGCTGGTGGCCTATGCCGTGGCAGCCGACATATACGTGCCGGGGATCAGTGAGGTTCCCAGTCAATCAGATGGCAATGTGGTGGCAGGGATCAACCTGCTGCAGCATACCACTCTGGTAGGGTTGCTTCTGGGCGCCATGTTGCCCTTCATCTTTTCGGCCCTGACCATGAAAGCAGTGGGCCGGGCGGCCTACTCCATCGTAGACGAGGTTCGGCGCCAGTTTCGGGAGATTCCTGGCTTGATGGAAGGCACTGCCCGCCCGGATTACGCCCGCTGTGTCGACATCGCCACCACCGGCGCACTCAAGGAGATGATTATCCCCGGATTGATGGCGGTGATTGTTCCTATCGCCACCGGATTCATCCTGGGCAAGGAAGCCCTGGGCGGGCTGCTGATGGGAGCGGTGGCATCTGGGTTCATGCTCGCAATCATGATGGCCACCGCCGGCGGCGCCTGGGACAACGCCAAGAAATATGTTGAGCTGGGGAACTACGGAGGGAAGGGTTCCGACGCCCACAAGGCCGCCGTGGAGGGTGACCTGGTGGGAGACCCGTTCAAGGACACTTCCGGCCCATCCCTGAACATCCTGCTCAAGCTGATGGCCATCGTGTCCCTGATATTTGCGCCGGTATTCCTGAAGGCCGATCCACTCATCGACCTGATCACCTGATCTACCCCGGCCCGGCGAGCCAGGTCAACCGCGCCTGCGGCATCCTCGGCAGTTGGGCTGACGTGCAGGCGGCTATCGCAGTGGTATTCGGCGGTAGGTTTCCAGTTGATCGCTCTGTCCGCGCATCCCTATGCGTTCAGGCCTTCCAGGTCAACCATCCGGACTTCGACCATACCCCCGTGGATCTCCAGCAGGCTCAGTGTGCCCAGGCGGCCGGCGCCGGGCCTGCGGGCTGGATAGGTAGCGCTACCGGGGTTGATCAGCAGCAGGCCGTCGTAGTAGCACACCAGCTCGTAGTGGGTATCGCCAAATACCACCATGTCCACCGGCTGGCCAAACTTGCGCGCCAGCAGGTCTCGGCCACTACCCGGGGGGAAACACAGCCCCTCGCCGTTTGGCGTGGTGGAGATGCGCGGGCCCGGCCACTGGATGTCATGGACCATACCGATGGCCACTCCCTCTGCCTGGACCACCCGAGTGGTATCCGCCAACCGGTCTCCCGGTTCGGTGGGGTCTTCATATCCCCGCACGGCAAGCACAGGCGCCACCGTTTCCAGGTAGTCCAGAACGCCCAGGCATTCCAGATCGCCGCAGTGAAGGATCAGGTCAACCCCCGACAAGGCGTCCAGGACGGGTTGGGGGAGGTCACGCCCGCTGCCCGCCGCGTGGGTGTCGGAGATCAGGCCGATCTTCATGAAGCGGGTGCGGTTGCGGGTACCGGCTGGGGAGCCAGGGCCTGCAGGGTAAAGCGGACGCCCTCCAGCGACGAACCTTGGGGGAAGGTGATTATCGGCATGTCGGCCCCGCTGCGGCGGAACTGCTCCAACTTGGCCCTGCAGGTGGCTGGATCGCCAAAGACGGCGATATTCTCCAGCATGTTGTCGGAGATCGCGGCGGCGGCTTTGTCCCGCTCCCGGTTGGCCCAGGCCTCGCGGACGGCGTCGGCCTCGGCTTGGAAGCCGGAGCGGCAGAACAGGTCGTAGTAGTACTGGCCCATGCCGGCGATGTAAAAAGCCATATGGCCACGGATGCGTTGTACCGCTTCCGCCAGGTCCTCGTCGTCCTCGGAGGCGTAGCACATGATCTGTGGCGCCACCGTGATCTCGGAGATGTCCCGGCCAACCTCTCCGGCGGCCTGGGCCACCTGCCCGATCAGCTCCGGCAGACGCTCTTGGTGGATCCAGATGGGCAGCCAGCCGTCGGCCAGTTCACCGGTCAGCTGCAGGTTCTTGGGGCCAAGGCTGGCAAGATATATGGGCAGACGCTCCTGTATGGGAGGCGCGCCCATACGGAAACGCTTCAGCTGGAAAAACTCTCCCTCATAGTTCACGGCGCCACCAGATAGGGCCTGCCGGATAATCTCCATGTACTCCCGCGTCCGTGCCACCGGGCGGTGATAGGGAACGCCGTGCCAATCCTCTATGACCAGTTGGCCGCTGGTGCCCAGGCCCAGGATCGCACGGCCCTGGGTGATGATGTCCAGGGACGCGATGCTCTGGGCGATGATGCCGGGGGTGCGGCTGAAAACGGAAACGATCCCCGTACCCAGCCTTAACGTGGTAGTGTGGCAGCCGATCATGGTCAAAACAGTGAAAGCGTCCCGGCCCCACGCCTCGCCGGTGAAGAAGGTGTTATAGCCAAGCTCTTCCGCGAGCTGAGCAATGGAGATTACTTCAGCGTCGGTCGTGTCCTGGCGGGCGCCGAATTGCAACGCAGTATCGTTCATTTGTTGTACCTCTTTTTGTGCCCGTGTATCAGTTTAATGGGTTGCGTCAGGCGTAACCTTTGTCGTCACACGCCTCAGGCGTGTCCAGGAACGTTGGTGATTGAGACGTTCTATGGATTCCGGCTTTCGCTGGAATGACCGATCCATAACTGACACACCACCCTTATTATGCCAGCGCGAAGGCCAAAGCCCATCTTACGGGCCACAGGCATGCGCGGTGAATGGGTAACAGACCGGCTTCGGGCCCTGCCCGCTAGTTCCGATTCTCCCACAGGGTGAACATATCGGGAGATTGGCCGCCCAAGGTTGCGGCTAACTCCTGCTGGTTGTGCTGTTCCAGTGCTTCCCTCTCCTCGGACAGCAACCTGGAGACGGTGTCTTCCCACTGGGAAACTGTTTCGTCGCCGGAGTGCTCCTTCAGCAGATTTTTCAGTCCTCCCAACACCATGTCGGACTGGCTGGAAAGGACGCCGCCGCTGACGATGAAAACGATCACCGTGGGGATTTCGTCCTCGTGATGGATGTGGATGCCCATCCGGTTCAGGATAGCCGTCATGGCGGTATCGCGGACCAGGTCGTCCACCATCACTGGAAGGTCTATCAAGTGGGCAAATGGGTGGTCCTTCCCTTCCCGCAGTATCTGGGAGAACTCCGTCTCCACCGTTGTGTAGAATTCCTCAACGAAAATCTCATCGGAATTTATAAGCAGGACCTGAGGGTTGGTCTCTCGGAGGTCCAGCACGAGGAATTCTTTCAGGTGAGGAAAGATGCACAGCTGAATGTCGGGACGCTCGCCATCGGGCAACCTAGTATTGAACAAGTCTTGCATGGGAGGGTTCCTCCTGTACCGGACGGCCTAGCCCCGGACGGCCTAATACGATGATGGCGTTAATCTCAATGGATGTCCAGCCCTGGACCACTACTGTAAAGGTAGTGCCGGAAAATATCCAGTTATTTGGCCGGTCAACATGGTGGACGGCGTGGCAGCCTGCCTGAATCTTCCTGGATAAGGGAGTGTTCCGAGAATCAAATGATCCGGGATATATCCGCCACCGGAACGGCGAGGCGGATTAAAGCAGCGCAGATATATCATCCAGTTGGCTGGAGATCCAGTGGTTGATGTCCTCTCGACAGATGGTGTCCACCAGCACCGACGAGAGGTGTTCGCGGTCCTCCGGCGCCATGGTGATGGCCTGGTACAGGGCCTCCATGGTGCCTTCGATGTCTGTGGGAGAAACGGAGAGAGCGCCTTTGGAGAGCTGGTGGTGGACACCGCTGCTCTCCGACAATATCAGGACCCCGTGCTTGGTGTTGACCACCGGCCCCTCTTTGGCCACCAGGTTCATTCCCTCCATAATGGTGTTCACCAGCAGCGCATCATAAATTTTCATGCCGGCGATCGCCTGGGTGTAGTTGTTTTCGATGAAGGTGACGATGGGCTGCCAGTCATCGGTTCCAAACTTTCCGTTCACCTGATTGACGATTTGCTGAATGTCGTCCATGTATCTCTGGTACTGGCGGATATGGGTGCGGGACGGCACAAGAAAGGCCAGAAAGTTGACCTTGCCCTGTAGCTCCGGGTGGCGGGACAGCATCAGTTCATAGGCCTTGAAGCCGCGGACGATGTTCTTGTTGGGTTCCGCCCGGTCGATCCTGACGATATTGATCTCGCTGTAATCTGCCGCCAGGCGGGTCTCATAGTCCAGGGCCCTCGGCGAGTTGGCGATCCGCTGGACCTCGGCGACGTTGATGGACATGGGGTAGACCTTTACCTGGGTCTGGCGGCCTTGCCACGTTATCAGGTGACGTTCTCTGTCCACCGTTGCCTCGGGCAGAAATTCCTCCACCGTGTCCAGGAAGCTTCTACGGTCCTGAGGCGCCTGGAATCCCAGCAGATCGGTGGCGCAGAGGGCGGAGCAGATTCGGAGGGTCATGTAGCTTGGGATCATCTGCCAGTAACGAGGCGAAGGCCAGGGGATGTGGATGAAATGCTGGATTATGGCGTCGGAGATTTCACGGCGCACGAACTCCGGCATCAGGTACAGGTGGTAGTCATGGCTCATGACGATGGGAGGCCGGCTATCCTCCCGGGCTTCCTGGATCACCGCCTGAGCGAAGGCCTCGTTGACCGGTACATAGCCGGTTTTCCAGGCATCGTGAACGCTGGCGTCCACATTGGGGTTGTAGGGTGGATTCCACATGTAATGCTGAAGGAACCACAGGAGAGGGTTGCAGAAGACGTTGTAAAACTTGTGGTAAACGCGGCGTGGCGTGACCACGTAGCGTAGGTTGATCTTGTGTCCCGGTAGCGGTGACTTGAGGTGAGGCCCCTGGCCGTTATTGGATACTAGGCGGTCTCCCTCACCCATGGCGCTGGCTACCCAGGTGAAATCCACGCTCTGCGCCAGGGAGCTGTACGCTGTCACCACGCCGCCGCTGCCCCGCCGGGCTTCCGGGCGGCCGCCCTGGATCACCTGATGTTCCACTGGTCCGCGGTTGCTGGCCAAGATAAGAGGGCGCTGGGCGAACATGGCTTCGTAGCGCCGATTCAATTCAGCCATGTTGCTTTCACGCCCCGGCCCTTCTGCGGTCGTCATGATTCAACTAGCGTGATTATTCTCCGCAACCACCCGGTTTATAAAACCGGAATATTCTATTGTCTGACCGTGTATGAGCGTATAACCGCGATTCAAGCTGAAGTGTGAATGTAATTCGACGATAGCACCCGCACTTTGAGTTGTCAAGGCACACCTGGACTGTGCTGGTTAGCCGCGCCCCGCCAGGCGGGCGATGGCTGGCACCACCAATCCCAGTTGGTCGACGGTTTCGTCCGGCTCGGATTCGGGGTCCGATGGGTCTTCCCTTTCGTAGAACCCGGTGATCCACACGGTCTTTAGGCCGCAACGTTTGGCGCCCACTACGTCGTTCGTCACATGATCTCCCACGTGAACTGTTGCCTCCGGAGCAGCTCCCAGGGAACTCAACGTGATCTGAAAGATCTGAGGGGAGGGCTTGGCCAGCTTCACTTCGTCGGAGAAGGTCAGGGTGTCGAAGTACTCCAACATTCCCTGTTGCTCCAGGTAGCTTCGGAAGGTTACGCCGGGTGTCATCCCCGTATTGGAGATGAGGCCGATCCGCAGCCCCATGGCTTTGACGTCCCGCAGCACGCCAACAGCGTCGACGTGAGGCACCGGCGGATGAACAAAGAATGAGTCGGCGTAGGCGCCCAGAATCTCCAGTATCGTCTCCTCGTCCAGACGGTCCACCAGGCCGGGAGCGATATTCTCTATGAAAACCTCCACCTGCTCCCGGAAACTTAGGTCCAGGTCCTGTTCCCTGATCCGGTGGCAGTGACGATAGCAGGCACGGTAGGCTTCCCGGATGTGTTCCAGGCCGTACGCCAGCCCCGCCTTACTGAGCGCCGCTTGGGCTCCCTCTAGCCGCACCTGTGCACGGGCGCGTCCCAGCTCCCGGTTGTCGAGCAGCAGAGTCTGCCACAGGTCGAAAGTCACCGCGGTGATGTTGGACAAGGTCTGCTCCTGGTGCGAGGCCGCCGGCGGGTTAGTTGAAATTTTACACCAAAAGGTGACACACCGTGGCGGCCGGGGTGGGGAGGTCAGTGCGAGCCAGATCTGGACGCCGGCTAGATCGGTGGGCGGCGCCTGTGCCAGTCTGTGACCTGCTCGTAAGCATGGGCGGCGCGAAGCACCGTCAACTCGTCGAAGGGGCGGCCCGCAAGCTGCAGCCCTATCGGCAGACCCTCGTCGGAAAAACCGCAGGGCACGGTGATGGCGGGAAAGCCGGTGATGTTGTAAGGGCGGGTGTACAGGGTCAGCGCCGCGGTGGTGGCAACTTCCTCCTCTCCGGCCTGGACGTGGGTGGCCAGCAGTTTGGGGGCGGTCACCGGCTCCGTGGGTCCTGCCAGCAAGTCCACCTGATTCAGCAGCTCGCGGGCCTGGCGGTTGAATAGCGTCCGCGCCTGTTGAGCCCGAAGGTAGTCGGCCGCGCTGATGAACAGACCGGCCTCCAAGCGCAATCGTACCGGTGGGTACAGCTTGTGGCCGTGTTCCAGCAGGAGGTCCCGGTGATAGGCCGCCGCCTCGGCCACCAAGATGGCGCCCGAGATGGCCTGAGCGTCATGAAACATTGGGAAAGAGACCTCGGTGACTTCTGCGCCCAGTGATTCCATAAGTGAGATGGCCTCCCGCACCGCCCGTTCCACCTGGGGGTCCAGGGGAACCTGGAAGTATTCAGCAGGCACGCCGATGCGCAGGCCCCGGAGCCCAGTGCCGTCGGAGCCGGTCAGCGCGGTGGTGTAGTCCGGCACCTCCACCTGAGCGGAGGCCACGTCTTTAGGATCGTGCCCGGCGATCACATTCATGGCCAGCGCCGCGTCCTCCACGGTTCGTACCATGGGTCCGGCGTGGTCCAAGCTCCAGGATAACGGCGTCAAGCCGTAGCGGCTGACCAGTCCGTAGGTGGGCTTCAGACCCACGATGCCGCAAAGGGCGGCAGGGATGCGGATGGAGCCTCCGGTATCGCTGCCAGTGGTCACGGTGCATTGGCCGGCTGCGGTGGCCGAGCCGGAGCCGCCGCTGGAACCTCCGGTTATCAATTCGGGATCCCAGGGGTTGTGCATGTGGCCATAATCCGGGTTTTCACCTGTTGGCCCAAAGGCGAACTGGTGCAGGTTGAGCTTGCCCAGCAGGATGGCGCCAGCCTCCTTGAACCTGGTGGCAACGGTGCAGTCCTCGGTGGGAATGAAAGTATCGAAGATACGGGAGCCGGATGTCGTGCGCACCCCGGCGGTGTTGTACAGGTCTTTGAGGGCTACGGGTATACCGTGGAGCGGCCCGCGGTAGGCGCCGGCCTGGATCTCC
This sequence comes from Chloroflexota bacterium, assembly GCA_022566155.1. Taxonomy (GTDB): domain Bacteria; phylum Chloroflexota; class Dehalococcoidia; order Lucifugimonadales; family UBA3495; genus JADFJS01. Next base: position 2,767 of record JADFJS010000043.1, on the reverse strand, counting down.
CTTTCGGCCCGCCGTGCCGCGGACCGGGCCTCTTCCGGCAGCAGGGTGATGAAGGAGTTCAACACCGGCTCGGTGGCGTCTATGCGGGCCAGATGGGCTTCGACTATCTCCACCGGAGAGACTTCCCGGCTCTCGACCAGACGGGACAGTTCACCGGCGCTCATGTAGCACAGTTCTAACCCTTCCATGTTACCTGCCGCCTCCTAATGGATCGCTGCAAACTGGGATCCCAGGCCAAGCATTCACTCCCGTGGTGGAATGAAGGCCATATCCGGTTCCGCTCCGGAAACGTCCATCTGCCGCAGTGACTCCAGGCTGGCCAGTAGACTGCGAACGTTGGGAAATAGCTCCTCGATGTGAGGGCTGGAAACGTCCAGTCCGGCTGCCGCAGCCAAGCGCAGAAATGTATCTCTGTCCAGATCTTCTTGGTTAGCGATGGGTGACACTCCTTGATATGTCGAATTGCTGGACATTATGGCTTAGGGGAGCGCCACTTGCAATCGACGGAGCATGGTGAGGGGCAATGCCTCTCACACTCCCCTAGAGTTGGTATACTCGAAGTCTGGAGATTACCCGTTGTACTGTATCCACTGCGGACAACCTCGGCCCTTCGATGCTGCCTTTTGCCCCCACTGCGGGCGGGCGTTGGATATTGCTCAACCGCCGCCCCCGGCCGCGGCCGGCTTGCCGGGCAGCCGCATCCCTTTGGTGCCGTGGCGAGGCGGACAGGTAGCCTACGGCATCCTGCTGGTCCTTGTCAGCATCGTCCCGGTCACTCTCCTGGCCACTGCATTGGGAAGCCTGGCGGGGAGATACGACGTTGCTTTGAGTGTTTGGACCAGCAGCCATCTGATGGGGCTGTCGATCCTGGTTGTAGTGTGGGCCCTCGGCCTCAGGCGCTACAGGGTAAACCTGTCGGCATTGGGTTTGGGAGCGCCCCGAATGCCCCACACCCTGTGGCCGTTGGTGAGCCTGGGCGTGATGGTGGCAAGCCTGGTGGCGACGATAATCTACTCCGCCATTGTGAGCTTCGTCCCGACCGACATTCTATTGCCGCCGGAAATCCCCGGGGAGATCGCGTTTCCAGGCCCGGCGGCGGCGGCTACTTTCCAAGCCCTGGCGGTTTGGACCCCTTTAACAGAGGAGATCTTCTTTCGTGGTTTCATATTTGCGGGACTGGCTCCCAGGCTCGGCCCGTGGCGCGCCATGTTGGTTAGCGCGTTGGTCTTCAGCTTGTTCCACCTGACATTGGGCCTGCTGGTGCCTGTTTTCATCACCGGCTTTCTTTTGGCCTGGCTGTACCGGCAAACAGGGTCCATCTGGCCCAGCATCTTGGCCCACGCCGGGCAGAACACCCTGGCAGTCCTGGCGACCCTATACTGGGTGTAGACAACTATGCGGAAGTGGGATATTGTTGCGTTTCCGGGTAATTCGTACCTGGCCGAATCGTCAATGATGACACGGTTCTCGTAGCGGACATGAATAGGGACCGAATCAAAGAAACATTCGCTAAGATCGGCCAGGAAGGGCGGCCGGGCCTGATTGTTTTCTTGACGGCGGGTCACCCCGACCGAGAGGCAACTCTGGAGTTGGTGCCCGCGCTGGTTGCGGCGGGAGCTGATGCCATCGAGTTGGGTGTACCCTTCAGCGACCCTCTTGGCGAGGGCTCTACCATCCAGGAGTCCAGCTTTCAAGCGCTGAAACAGCGGGTAACCCTGGAGGACTGCCTGGAAATGGCGCGGCAGCTTCGTGACCGGGTGCCCGACACACCGTTGATACTGATGGGCTACTACAACCCCGTGCTGGCTTACGGGCTCGACCGGTTTGCCGGGAAAGCGCAAGAAGCGGGCGTCGACGGATTGATCGTGGTTGACCTGCCTCAGTTCGAGGTCGAGCCTTTGGCCTCATTTTGCATCCCCCGGAGTCTGCATATCATCCCGCTTTTGGCCCCAACCAGCACCGAGGAGAGTATTCGCACTGCCTGCGCCGCCGCCACCGGCTTTATCTACTGCGTAAGCCTTACCGGCGTAACCGGGGCCCGCGATCGGGTTTCGGAACAGGGCATAAGCCTGCTGAAGCGGGTGAGGGTACACACAACTGTGCCTCTGGCATTGGGATTCGGAATCTCGCGGCGGGAGCATGTGGTAGAAGTCTGCCGTCAGGCCGATGCCGCCGTGGTAGGCAGCGCCCTGGTTAGGGTGATGCTGGAATCCCCTCGGGACCAGCTTGTGGCGCGCGCCAGCCGGTTGGTAGCCGAACTGGCGGGTACCCCGATGCCGGTTCCAACATTGCCGTTGCAAGAAGGTCCCGGGCAATGACCGTTTGCCGTGGGATCCGGGGCGCCACGTTGGCCGCAGCGAATACGGCGGAGGCCATCTATTCTGCCACCAAAGAGCTTCTCAAAGGGCTCATAGACGCCAACGAGATCCAGGAGCGGGACGTGGCGGCGGTTCATTTCACCATGACGCCCGACTTGAACGCCGTGTTTCCCGCCGCGGCCGCCCGCCAATTGGGATGGAACGATACAGCTCTGATGGGCGGCACGGAAATCGCCGTTCCCGACAGTTTGTCCAAGTGCATCCGGATTCTGATACTGGTCAATACCGACAAAGAACCCCGGGAGCTGGTGAATCTTTATCTCAACGGCACCGATGCCCTGCGGATGCAAGGCGTAGAGACCGGTTGATGGCGGCGTGCGGCGCACCTTAAAGACCACTTGAGTCTCGGGAAGCCAATTCAGATGTGGTTCGACAGGCTCACCACGATC
>JADFJS010000157.1 GCA_022566155.1 Chloroflexota bacterium | reverse complement strand
ACGGGCCATCATTACCCAGATTACGCACAGGCGTGGTACCATGTCCATGGCATTTCAACGGGCTCTGAGGCTGGCGCGGGCGCCCAACGTGGCGAGCGCAAGCGTATCAAAGGCTTCCAAAGGAGGAATCAGAGATGACCACTGGTTCTAAGACTTGGACCGAAGAGACGGTCCGCTTGGCAGGAGCAGGGGTCCAACTGGTCAAAGGGGGCAGCGGCGAGCCGCTACTCATCTTTCACGACGAGCTGGGCCATCCCGGCTGGCTGAAATACCATGAAGCCCTTGCGGAGGACAACACCCTTTACATACCCTCCGCCACCGGTTTCACCCCGTCGGACGGCCTGGACTGGGTGATGAATATGCGGGACATGGCCGGGTGGTATCTACAGGTCATGGACGAGCTGGGTCTGGACCACGTCAACGCCATCGGCTTCTCCATAGGCGGGTGGCTGGCGGCCGAGATGGCCACCATGTGCCCCCACATTTTCAAGAAATTGGTGCTGGTGGGCCCCGCCGGTATCCTTCCGCCCACCGGAGAGATCTTCGACATGTTCCTGGTGGTAGCCAAGGAATTCATCAAGCAAGGATACCTGGACCCGGACAACACCCCCGAGTTCGCCCAGCTATGTCCCGAAGAACCCAGCCCCGAGCTGTCGGAAGCTTGGGAAGTGGCCCGTGAAGAGTCTTGCCGGTTGAGCTGGCGGCCCTACATGCACTACCAGGGGCTTCCACACCTGTTGGGGCGGCTCAAAGACCTCCCCACCCTCATAATGTGGGGCAGAGACGACGCCATCGTGCCCCTGAGCGCGGGCGAGGTCTACCAAAAGTCCATCAAGGGCTCCCGGTTGTCCATCATCGACAACTGCGGGCACCATCCGGAGGTTGAGAAAACCGACGAGTTTATCCGGCAGGTGCGGGCCTTCTTTTCAGAGGCCTAGTATCCCATTGTTCAGATGGTCAGCATCCGCCTGGGCCAGCGGCAGAAATCCGGTGCTATAATGCCCACCGTAGCGGAGCGCAGGCCATTCGCGGCCAGCGTGCCAACGGACATGATTCGCCGCAACAGATAAGGGAGGGACAGCCATGTTCATCGGCTATTTTACCGAGCGCCCCTACCAAGACCCCAAGTCGGGCTTCTTTGGCGCTACGGGCAAGCCCATCATGGACTTGTCCGTTAGCAACGCATCCTACGACTCCCATCTGGGAGCCGACCTCTACAACCGGTATCTGGACGAGAAGATTTACGCCGAAGAGATGGGCTTTGACGGCCTGATGCTCAACGAACACCACAGCACTGCCTTCTGCATGGGCGGCGCCATGAATATTGAAGCCGCGGTCCTGGCCCGCATCACCAAGAAAGCCAAGATAGTCCTTTTGGGCAACATCCTGCCCCTCTGGGACGACCCATTGTGGCTGGTAGAGCAGCTTGCCATGATCGACATGATCTCCCATGGACGGTTGGTTTCCGGCTGGGTTCGTGGCACGGCCCGGGAGAGCGTGGCCCACAACATAGAGCCTCACTTCAACTGGGAGCGGTTCCAGGAGGCCCACGAGTTTATAATCAAGGCCTGGACCGAACCGGGCCCCTTCCGTTGGGAAGGCAAACACTTCCAGTACCGCCACGTCAACCCCTGGGTACGGCCCTATCAGAAGCCTCACCCGCCCATCTGGCTGCCGGGGGTGGTCAGCAGGGACTCCCTGGAGTGGGCAGCCAAGCAACGGATCCCATACATCATGCTGGCGACGGAGATGGACCCAACCCGTGAAGCCTACCAGATCTACCGGGACACCGCCGCCGAGATTGGCTACGAGGCCGGTCCCCAAAACCTCGGCTACCTGTGGAAAGTCCATGTGGATGAGACGGAAGAGCTTGCCGAGGAGACGGGCCGGAAGTACGTTCAGGGCCCCAGCAACCCCTTCCTGGCAGGCAACGAGGGTACGGTTAACCCGGCCCTTGGCGTCTTGCCAGGACTTACTTCCCGCCGCAGAGTCCTCCCCACCCAAGCGGTCGCCACCGCTAACCGGGGCGGCAGAGGCGGCGCGGCAGGAGTCCTGGGCCGTCCTTATGAACAGCAGATAAATGACTACACCATTATCTGCGGGACGCCCAAAACCGTGATCCCCAAGATCCGTCACGTGCTGGAGTACCTGCGGCCCGGCAGCATCTTCTTCTGGGACGGTGACGGCGCCATGACCCATGACGACGCCATGCGCAGCCTGAGGCTGATGGGTTCAGAGGTTATCCCAGCCGTGAAAGAGATCGCCAAGGAACTGGAGCTGCCCGGACCCTTTGAAGTAGACCCGGCCACCAACAAACCCATGGAGCAGGACACCGGGAGCGATGCCTCTGCGTAGGCCCGCCGGGCACCGGCCAGTTTTCGTCCGCCAGACGGTTTCTAACCAATGGAGGACCAACGCGCCCGCAATTTACTGCGCAAGTCAAAATCCCCCCAACCCACTATCAAGAGGGTTAGGGGGATTTGAACGCGTCATTCTGGTGGACCTATGACCAAGACCGGCTCCAGCACCGACGTGGTGGTGATCGGCGGCGGGCCGGGCGGCAGCACCGTCGCCACCATGCTGGCCCGTCAGGGCATCGATGTACTGATCCTGGAGCGGGACCGGTTCCCCAGGCACCACGTCGGCGAGTCCCTATTGCCTGCCAGCGTCCCGGTCCTGGAGGAGCTGGGGGTCATGCCCGCGGTGCAGCAGGCCGGCTTCCTGCCCAAGTGGGGCGCGACTATGGTCTGGGGCAGTAACTCCGAGCCCTGGAGCTGGTACTTCCGGGAGACCAATCAGAAGTATCCCCACTCCTACCAGGTGTGGCGGCCCCAGTTCGACCAGCTATTGCTGGACAACAGCCGCAAGGCCGGCGTTGAAGTAAGGGAAGGACACCGGGTCGTGGACGTCATGTTTCGGGACGGCAGGGCCACGGGCGTTCGATATTCCACCGAAGATGGGGCGGAGGGTACCGTCGATGCCCGATTCGTTGTGGATGCCAGCGGCCAAAGCGGCCTGATCGCGCACAAGCTCGACTCCCGCCAGTGGGACCCATTTTTCCGCAACCTGTCCGTGTACGCCTACTACTCCGGCGCCAACCGTCTGTCTCCACCCGACGAAACCAACATATTTATCGAATCGTACCCCCACGGGTGGCTATGGTGCATCCCGCTGCACACCGGATGGTCCAGCGTGGGAGCGGTGGTGGACAGCACCACCGGTCAGGAGGGCATCCGCCGGGACGGACTCAAAGGATTCCTCACCGGCCAGATCCGGCAGGCCCCATACACCGCGGATTTGCTCCAGAACGCCGAGATGGCCCTCGGCCCCTTCATCGTCAAAGACTGGTCCTACACCTCGGACAGGTTCGCCGGAGATGGCTATATCCTGGTTGGCGATGCGGCCTGTTTCGTGGACCCACTGTTCTCCTCAGGCGTTCACCTGGCATTGATGGCGGGGGTGCTGGCGGCCGCCCAGGTGACCACCGCGCTGAAGGACCCGGAGCTGGGGAAAGCCTCCGGCAGTGTCTACCAGGAGCTGTACCTCAAGGAGTACAGCCATTTCAGGGACATGGCCCGGCTGTTCTACTCCAGCAACAT
>JADFJS010000156.1 GCA_022566155.1 Chloroflexota bacterium | reverse complement strand
CAGTTGCCGGGCGATCTTATTGGAAGTCCTGCCGTCCCCTACGCCATCTTGAGACGAGGTGGGGGCATCCACATAAACCGGGGCCACCATGGTGATGTCCGGGAGATGGGTACCCCCCATGTAAGGGTCATTGAGGATGACTATGTCTCCGGGCCGCAAGGAGCCGGGGAAGGTGTCCAGGGCCGCCTTTACCGACGCGGGCATGGCTCCCAGGTGCACCGGGACATGGGCCGCCTGGGCAACCATCTGCCCGTCGGGATCGAATACGGCACAGGAGAAGTCCCGGCGTTCCTTTATATTGGGTGAGTAGGCCGTGCGAAGCAGAGCCACGCCCATCTCCTCGGCCACCGAGATGAACATGCTCTTGAACACTTCCAGGCTGATGGGGTCCACCGGCATAGGCTACCTCTCTGAATCGGCCAGACCGGCCAGCAGGTCTTCGGTTTCTGACCCTTGGGAAACGGCCAAGGTAAAGTATTCGGTGCTCATGATGCGCCGCATCACCTCTTCGGGAAGCTGGGCCAAGGGACCGTTGGGGTTCATCTGAGTCCGGTGGCAAGCCAGCGACGCCAGCTTGGTCTCTACGTACTCCCCAACGTCCACCACTGTGGTTACGTCCTCGTCGGGGGAGCCCAGAGTGTCCTCCTGCTCCCGGCTGGCGAAGGGCGGTGTCACGCCGGCGTCACGCATCTCTTGCCACATCCGGCGCATGACGCTACGGGGAAAGCATGCATAGTATAGCAATCGGGGAGTCCAGGGCTGGTCCGCGGAACCAGGCTGGGGCGATTGGGCGGCCGGTTCCCCGGCCGCGGCGAATGCTTGGGTCATGTGCGCGTAGGTCGCCAGATGGTCGGGATGCCCATACCCGCCGGTGGGATCGTGGGTGATAACGAGGTCGGGGCGCACCTCCCGGATGATGGCCGCCAGCTTGGCCACCACCTGGTCCGCCGGGGCTTGGTTCAATGAATCGGGATGGTTGTTATCGTCGGTGCCGGCCATCCCCGAGTCGCGGTAGCCCAGGAAACGCACATCCACTGCCCCGGTTACCGACGCGGCCCGGCGCATCTCCTCTTGCCGTACCTGGGCCAGAGTCTGCGGTGTTGCCAAGGAGGGGTCGCTGATCTCACCCACGTCACCGTTGGTGGCGCACACCAGGGTTATCTTGGCTCCCAGGCCGGCCAGCATGGCCAGGGTCCCGCCGCTGCTAAAGCCCTCGTCGTCGGGATGGGCGTAGGCGGCGAGGACGGTAATATGGCTTAACTTTTTATGATCCTGACTCAATTGGTTTACCTCGGAGACGCAAACAGCTGGTCGACTGGGACAGAGAAAGATTGGAGACAGTCAAACCAGCTACGTCCAAACGCGTGAGGCTCGTGACCGTGCTCGCATGGTCTATGTCGATGCCTACCAGACGCCCTTCGGTGTCGAAATCCAATACGACCCCAGGGGCGGCTTCCTTAGAGTCTATGCTGGGATTACTCGAAAACTCGATGTAAAGCGAATCGGTTTCAGCGTAATAGTGAAATTTCATTAACCCACCTCCCTGAAGTCCCGGTCAGGGAACGCGTTGAGTATAGTCTCGCCATCTTCAAGTGTGACCACTCGCAGGAATTTCTGCAACTCACTTACGTAAATCCAGTAACGTACACGACCGTCTGGTTGGACTTCTCGGCGAGCCGGATCGCTTAACGCTTGTTGGCACCATTCCATTTGGATGTACGGCCGTTTCCGCAGGACTTGCTCTTCAAAGTAGCGGGTGGTTTTCACTGGGGCCAGGGCTTGGGCATAGCTTGAGGGGTGCCACCTGGTTTACTGAGTTGATATATTGGCACCGTTCTCCTCTACTCCGGCTCCAGCAACAGGTTTCCGAAGGGGTCTACCTCGCCGTTCCATCCCGGCGGCAACACGGTGGTGGTGTCCATCTGCAGGACCAGGGCTGGCCCCTGGAGCCGGTTGCCCGTCCGTAGCTTCTCTCGCAAGTAGAGGGGAGTTTCCCGCGACCCGCCCGGGAATACCACCGGCGCCACACCGATGCGGGCCGCCGTTGGGTCCGCCGGACCGGCGGGTTGTGGCTCAAGTTGAGGCTTTTCCACCAGCATCTCCAGCTTCATGCGCAGGCTCACGACCTCCACCTCCGCCGACCGGTCGGCATAGCCAAACCTCTGCAGGTGGGCCTGATAGAAGCTTCTGGATATAGAGCGCGCAAGGTCTGAACGGGCCGAGGGATAGTCGATGGTTAGCTCGAATGACTGTCCCACGTAACGAGCATCCAAATACCGGCGCGCCGTCATCTCTTTTCCAGGCAGTCCTTCGCGGTCCAGCTCTTCACGGGCCATGCGCTCCATGCCGTGGAACTCTTCCTCCAGCCGGACCCGGTCCACGTCGCCGCCCCGCAGCATGACGGTACGGGAGTAGTCCTTGACTACGTCGGCGATGGCTACCCCCAGGGCGGAGAGGATACCGGGGCGGGTGGGGACCAATATCCTGGGTATCCCAAGCTCCTGTGCCAGCTCACAGCAGTGCATGGGTCCGGCGCCGCCGAAGGGCACCAGGGTGAAGCGGCGAGGATCGTAGCCACGCTCCAGAGAGATGGCCCGGATGGCGCGCTCCATATTGGCGTTGACAACCCGTACGATCCCCTGAGCGGCGTCTTCCACGCCGACGGACATCTGGGAAGCCAGGGAGGACAGCAGAACCCGTGACCTCTCCGGGTCCAGTGCCAGGCGTCCTCCCAGGAAATGGTCCGGGCGCAATCGTCCGAGGATCAGGTTGGCATCGGTGACCGTGATGTGGTCCCCCTTGCCGTAACAGGCCGGGCCGGGGTCCGCACCGGCCGACTGGGGACCGACCGTAAGTGCGCCGCCGCTGTCTAGCCTGGCGATGGAGCCTCCGCCGGCGCCCACGGTGTGTATCTCGATCATGGGGACGCTGATGGGGTAGCCCCCGACGGACGAGCCGGTGGTCTCTTTGATGCGCCCCGGACACAGGGAAACGTCGGTGGAGGTGCCGCCCATGTCCAGGGTGATTATGTCGGGGTAGCCTGCTTGGACACCCGTATAGAAGGCGCCTACAACACCACCGGCCGGACCGCTCAATATCGTGCGCACCGGCTGCTCCGATGCCATCCGCGCGGTGATGCTCCCGCCCGAGGACTGCATTATCCGAAGTCCCCGGCCCAGAGTCTCTTCCAGCCTCCCCAGATATCGTTCCATCAACCGGCCTACGTAGGCGTTAACCACGACGGTGCTGGTGCGCTCGTATTCGCGGAACTCGGGCAGCACGCGGCTGGAGATGCACAAAAACGGCGTATTGGGAAGGCGGCGCAGCGCTTCCAACACCATCTCTTCATGGACTGGGTTGAGAAAGGAGAAAAGGAATGAGACGGCCACGGCGTCGACACGGGCCTCCTCCAGCAAGGACACGAGGGTTTCGATGGCCTGCTGGGAAAGGTCTTCCACGATGGCGCCGGTATGGTCGATGCGCTCGGGCAGACCAAAACGCAACTCCCAGGGGGCCAGCGCCGGAGCCCGGTCCACGTTGAAATCGTAAAGGTCAGCCCTAGCCTGACGGCCGATCTCCAGCACGTCTTCAAAGCCCATGGTCGTCACCAGGGCGGTGCGGCCGCCTTTACCTTCCAGCAACGCGTTGGTGGCTACCGTGGAGCCATGGACATAGTCGACCATCCCCGAATCTGTGGGTACAGCCTCCGCTACGCCCT
>JADFJS010000042.1 GCA_022566155.1 Chloroflexota bacterium | reverse complement strand
GAGTACTCGGACACCGGTTGCGAAAGAGCGGGCGATCTGGTCCCCAGGTCCGCCGGGCCCTTCAATTATCTGACCGAAATGGTACCCTCGCCCTCGGGAGACCTGTACATTTCCGACGGCTACCGCAACGCACGGATCCACCGCTTCTCCGGCGACGGCCAGCTAAAACAGTCCTGGGGTCAACCGGGCAAGACCGAGCCCAATGATTTCCACCTGCCCCACAGCCTGCTGGTGGACGGTGAGGGCACGGTGTTTGTCTGTGACCGGGAAAACCACCGGATACAGGTCTTTTCCTCCGATGGTGAGTTTAGCTCCATCTGGACCGACATACAGCGGCCCATGGACATCTCCGAAGATAAGGACGGTATCTTGCACGTGAGCGAGGGCTCCGTGGAGGGATCGGACGCACGATTTAGCGTGCTCGACAAGCAAGGCAATGTGCTGTCCCGATTTGGCATTCGCGGTGGACATGGTAGCTGGGTGGATGCCCACGGGGATATCTACGTCGGCATTCCAGGGGGCGTGGACAAGTACGTTCGCCGGGGTTAAAGCGAAGGGCCCGGACGAAGGAGGACCCGAGATATGTGCGGAAGGTTTACCCTCAACTCAAATCTGGATGCCCTGCAGTTGAGGTTCGGCTTTGAAGCCCGCGACCTGGACTATCGGCCCCGTTACAACATCGCTCCCACCCAGCCGGTGCTGGCGGTGGTCAACGATGGCGGCCGGCGGGCGGAGTTCATGCGTTGGGGCCTGATACCCTTCTGGGCCAAGGACCAAAAGATCGGCAGCCGCATGATCAACGCCGTGGGCGAGACGGCGGCCAGCAAACCGGCCTTCCGCGCGGCCTTCAAGAAGCGGCGCTGTCTCGTCCTGGCCGATGGTTTCTTCGAATGGCGGAAAGAGGGCAAGGAGAAGATCCCGACCTACATCTTCCTCAAGTCGGGACAGCCCTTCGCCATGGCAGGGCTGTGGGAAACCTGGAAAAATCCCGAGGGTGAACTGGTGCGGTCTTGCACCATCGTGACCACCCAGCCCAACGAATTCATGGCTCCGATACACAACCGGATGCCGGTGATCCTGTCCCAGGAGACCGAGGCGCTGTGGCTTGACCCTATAACCGAAGAGGCGTCGACGTTGAACCCGCTATTGATCCCCTCTCCGCCGGAAGAGCTGGACTCATACGTGGTGTCCAGTCTGGTGAACTCGTTCAAAAACTCCGGCCCGGAGTGCATCGTGCCCGTGTAGTGTTCGTAGTCGCGGTTGAGAATCAAGCTCTGGCCAAACATCGGTCCGAAATACGGGATCGAGCCAAACGTAAAAGACCTCCCCTGCTTACTTGCAGGGGAGGTCTCTTGCTTGCCCGGGAATGTTCTAATTCCAGGTAATTGGAAGGGTAAACAGAGAGCGGAAGCCGATGGTAGGCCAGTATTCCAGGTCTTCGTTTGTATTCAAGTGGAGAGATTCAAACCGCTCCCCGAGGGCTTTGAAGACCTCCAGGCCCTCCATCTTGGCCAGGTTCACGCCCAAGCAGTGGTGGGTGCCGGACCCGAACGCCACGTGGCGATTGGGCCAGCGGTTGATGTCAAAGGTGTCGGGATCATCGAACACTCTCGGGTCCCGATTGGCGGAAGAGATCATCCACCTCGTGACCTCGCCTTCGCGAATGACCTTACCCCCGATCTCCACGTCCTCCGTTGCGATGCGTTGGATGCCCTTCACCGGCGGGTCGTAGCGGAGGGATTCCTCCATGGCTTTCCGGGCCATGCCTGCCGGGTCTGCCCGCAACAGCTCCCATTGCTCTGGATTGTTGATGAAGGCCAGGGTGCCGTTGCAGACCAGGTTCAAGGTAGTCTCATGGCCGGCTATCAGCAGCAGCACAGCGTTGCCCAGCACCTGGTCCCGGGTGTATTGGCCGGTTTTCTCGGCATTGACCACGATGGAAAGGAGATCGTCGGTGGGGTTGGCCAGCCGCTCTTCTATCAAGGGGTCCAGATATTCCCGCATCTCAATGTTGCCCTGGGCCTGCAGTTTCGTCCGACCGGCTGACGCCGCGCCGCCCAAGAGGATCTTCTTTGAGAGGTCCCTGATGTAGGGCCGGTCCTCCTCGGGAACGCCCATCATCGAGGCAATAACCAGTAGGGGAAGGGGGGTGGCAAAGTCCTGCATCACGTCCATCTCCCCTTTTTCTTCCGCCTGATCGAGGAGGAACTTGATCGCGGACTGTATCATGGGGCGCCACTTCTCCATCGACTTGGGGTTGAAATAGCCGTGGAGCACCATCCGCATGTCGACGTGTTCCGGCCGGTCTTGCTGGATTATGCTGTGGGAACCCAGGGCCCTGACGTGCCGAAAAAGCTCCACGTCTTCTTCATCTATCGGTGGAAATGCCTCCCTTGTGTCCTTTGCAAGGACCGCCGAGGAGAACAGCTCGTTGTGGCGGGCGATCCAGACCAGATCGTCGTGGCGGGTGATCACCCACTGTCGAAACAGCTCGTTCCAGTGGATGGGGTCCTCTTCCCTGAGTTGGCCATAATAGGTGTAAGGATCGGCGATGACTTCTGGCGCAAACATATTATCGTTTATAGCAGTGACCATTGTTCCTCCCACCTCGCGAGATTCCTTTGACCGTGTCTGGACCGGGGCCTAACTGGACCCTGCAGCCCTCGAAAGAGCACTCCAGCTATCCAACAACAGGATACCTATGTCCCCATCCTCCGTCAACCCCGTAGTGCTACGAAAACCTCGCCGATCCTCCATATTCCGAGGGTCATTTCGCAATGGGACCGCATCAAGGGCTTTCCGGCCACGGACCGCATGCCGCTATCCCCGCCGGACCGAATAATGCGGGGACTTGGTCACTCCGGAAGGTTTGACACCGCCTAACCAGCGGGCTAACATTGGAAATTGACCCCGTTGAGGCTCCCTAATAGGTATCTTCAACCGGATCTTTCGAGGAGAATCATAATGGAGGCAGCCGTTGAAACGGCCTGACCAGATCAAGAGCGCTCCCGATCAGGAGATGGGCGGCCGTGTCCCCCCCGGACAGTTCCTGAGCAAGAAATTTCCCGTGCTTACCTACGGTTCCTCTCCCGAGGTGGACCTCGCCTCCTGGAACCTGCGGGTCTATGGGCTGGCGCACCGGCCGTTGGTGCTGGACTGGCCGCAGATACAGGGACTAGACTGGACCGTCGTGACGGCGGATTTCCACTGTGTGACCCAGTGGAGCTCCCTGGACAACACGTGGGAAGGGGTGCCCTTCGCCACCGTGGTATCGCTTGCCGAGCCGCATGAAGAAGCCAAATTCGTCATGGTCCACTGCTACGGCGGCTATAGCACCAACCTGCCGCTGGACTTGGCCATGGCCGAGGGGTTACTGGCCCATAAACAGGACGGCCAGGAACTGGGGAAAGACCACGGTTGGCCGCTGCGGCTCATTGTACCCAGCCGCTACGGCTGGAAGAGCGCAAAATGGGTCAAGGGTATCGAGCTGATCGCGGAAGATGCCCCCGGTTTCTGGGAACGGCGGGGCTACCATATGAGCGGCGATCCCTGGAAAGAAGAAAGGTTCTGGCCCGAGCTTACCCGTTAGATCTCTCGGGCCTATGCTCCGCTGCAAACTACCTGAGTCCGGCATCGGTGTATCGGCCGGGCCTGGTCAAGCGAAACCGGTAGGACCCTCCCTGGATCAGGCCACTTCCAGTTCCGCCTCCTGAAGGGTGGCGGCCGCCGGCGCCGATTCCAACCGCGAGTCCAATTGCGATTTCATCTGCGATACCGGGACCGGTTGCTTCAGGTCACGCAGGTAGCCGCATTGCAGGCAGCTCAGATACCTGCCAAATCCGTCCTCGGTGATGTACAGGTCTCCTTGGCAGCGCGGGCACTCTTTGAACTTGATCATCGTGTATTCGGTTCCTCTAAGCTTAATCATTTTTGATGGGTTAGAATAGGACAAGCTTGATATTCAGGTATTATAATCCTTGACACGGAGTATATCAAGGTCTATCATATAGGTCAGATAAAACATGGCATGGTTCGGCCTGTACCGCCGCAACAAGAGCGGCAAGGCTGGGCCAGAGAATAGCAATCCCAGGGTGGGAGCAGATATATGTATCAGCGGCCCAGACCTCAGGTTAGGGATAAGACTAGGATCCCTTCCCCGCCGCCGCCGTCGCGGCCCGAGCAGGTTTCCATAGTCAGGCCTCAACCCGGTCAGGCTTCGCAAGAAGAAGTCCAGGCGTTGAATGCCGAGGAACGGGTAATGCTGATGGAGGGGGTCTACATCATCAGTGTGGCCGCCCGCATTTTGGACATGCACCCTCAGACCCTGCGGAAGTACGAACGGCTGGGCTTGGTCAATCCTGGCCGCACACTGGGGATGTTGCGGCTCTATTCTCCCGAGGACATACGCAAACTTCGCCTGATCCGCCACCTGGTGGGAAACCTGGGTCTAAACCTGGCGGGAGTAGAATTTACCCTGAATATGGTGGGGAATCTCCTTCGATTGAAGGAGCGCCTGTCCTCCCTGGCAGAAGGGACTCCACTGGAAGCGGAGATGACGCAGGAGTTCGACCTGCTCTTTCGCGGGATGGACCTGCCGGTGTCGGACTGAGTGCAGGCGTTAATGACAACTAAGAAACTAGGAAACTTGCGATGACCAGTGAAGCCAATGGCGACGAGATGGTAGAGGCATCGTCCGATATCGGCATAGCCTCGTCCACCTACGCGCACCTTCCCCTGGAAGAACAGGTCACAGCCCTGCTTGGAGACCTGGAGAAGGCGCAGCTCGAGGCCGGCCAGAACCTTGACCAAGCCCAACGGGCTCAGGCCGAGCTTGTGAACCAGCGCCGTAGGGCCGACGACGAGCGGATCTCCCAGGGAAAATATCTCAGTGCCCGCCTCATCACCAAGCTGCTGCCGGTATTTGGGGAATTGGACCTGGCGATAACCCATGCTGATGGAAATGACACTGAAAATGCCTGGCTGGAAGGGATCAAGCTGATCCAGCGCAAGCTGATAAACTTGCTGGAATCTGAGGGGGTTTCCGTCATCGAGGCACTTAGCGCCATGTTTACCCCGCTGGAGCACGAAGCGCTGGGTACTGAAGAATCCACCGAGACACCTCCCGGGTATATAACACAAGTGCTACGGCCGGGATACCGGTTGCATGACCGCGTCATTCAGCCGGCCCAGGTGATTGTGGCTCGCGAGCCCTTGGCCGCTGACCCAACCGGGCAAACCGCAGAAACAGAGGAGACTGAGCATGCCTAAAGTCCTGGGTATAGATCTAGGAACAACCAATTCGGTGGCCGCAGTTATCGATGCCGGCGAGCCGGTGGTGGTGGAGAACGCCGAGGGGGCGAGGCTGACGCCATCGGTAGTCGCCCTCAACGTCAGGAGCGGCGAAAGGTACGTGGGCCAGATCGCTAAACGGCAAGGCGTTACCAATCCGGAAAATACAATATTTTCGGTGAAACGTTTGATGGGCCGGAAATTTGACGACGTAGAAGTACAGCAGGCCATCAAGAAGCTGCCGTACAAGATCGTCAAAGGCAAAGACGGCGACGCTCATGTTGAGATGGGCAGCCAGTCCCATCCCCCGCCTGAGATTTCGGCCTTTATCCTGCAGAAGATCAAGCAAGACGCCGAGGCCAAACTGGGAGAGAAGATAACACAGGCTGTCATCACCGTGCCAGCTTATTTCAATGACGCTCAGCGGCAAGCAACCAAAGATGCCGGCACTATCGCCGGTATGGAAGTGCTCCGCATCATCAACGAGCCCACTGCCTGTTCCCTGGCCTACGGTCTGGACAAGAACAAAAAGGATGCCACCATCGCTGTTTTCGACCTGGGCGGCGGCACCTTCGACGTCTCAATCCTGCAGCTTGGCGACGGTGTTTTTGAAGTTAAAGCCACCAACGGTGACACCTATCTGGGGGGCGATGACTTCGACGAGGAGATTCTCGACTGGCTGATACAGGATTTCCGCCAGGAGACGGGCATAGACCTTAGCAAGGACCGCATGGCCCTGCAGCGTCTGCGTGACGCGGCGGAGAGGGCTAAAGTGGAGCTGTCCAGTGTGCTGGAAACGGAGATCAACCTACCCTTCATCACTGCGGACGCCAGCGGCCCGGCCCACCTTGTGAAAACCTTGACCCGCGCCAAGTTGGAACAGCTTGTGGCCTCCTTGGTTAAGCGGACCGAAGGCCCCTGCCTCCAGGCGTTGAGCGACGCCGGAGTCAGCATCGGAGACGTTGAGGAAGTGATATTGGTCGGCGGCATGACCCGAATGCCGGCGGTGCATCAGCTGGTCAAAGAGGTCTTTGGTAGAGAGCCCAACCGGACTGTCAACCCCGACGAAGCCGTGGCCTTGGGCGCCGCCATTCAGGCTGGAATCCTGGCCGGAGAGGTAGGGGATATCGTCCTGCTGGATGTGACCCCCCTTACCCTGGGTTTGGAGACGCTGGGAGGGGTGATGACCACCCTGATCAGCCGCAATACGACTATTCCGACCAAGAAAAACGAGACCTTTACCACTGCATCCGACGGTCAGACCGGCGTCGATATACACGTTCTCCAGGGTGAACGGGATATGGCGACTGACAACAAGTCGATCGGACGATTCATGCTGGATGGGGTCATGCCTGCGCCCAGAGGGATTCCGCAGATCGACGTCACATTCGATATCGACGCCAATGGGATACTCAGCGTCTCGGCTCAGGACAAGGGGACCGGCAAAGAGCAGAAGATCGTCATACAGTCCGGTTCAGGCCTGGCAAAAGATGAGATCGAGCGCATGGTCAACGATGCCAAGGCCCATGAAGCCGAAGACCAGCAGCGGCGGGCCGAAGTTGAGACCCGAAACCAGGCGGACGCCCTGGTTTACAACACGGAGAAATTGCTTCAAGACAACGAGGATAAGGTGCCCCAGGATCTTAAAGAGGAAGTGGAGGGGAAGATCACGGCGTTAAAGAGCGCCATCGCCAGCGACAGCATGGCGGAGATTCAGACCGCCTCCACCGACCTGAATAACGTGATGCAGCGCCTGGGAGAGGCGGTGTACAGCCAGGCAGCGGCCGCCTCCCCGGAGGAAGTTGATCCCTCGACCGACGGAGAAGAGGGTGATGGCACCGTGGAAGGGGAGTTCCGAGAGGTTTAAAATTGGTGCTGCTACTGGTACGGCAGCCGCGGGCGGTCTGTTATAATAGGTTTCGGTGGCAACCGTCCTCGCAGAAGGCGAAACCTGGAAAAACAGGGATTAAAGCTTATGGAGAGGATATGAGCGCATATCAAGACAGTGCAGACCAAGAGGTAGCAGAGAGCGGGAATACGGGAGTGATTGCGGGTATCGACCAGCAATTGACGCCCCTCCAGTACCATTACCTGGGTCTGCTGCAGCGCCTGATAGCGGTGAAGAACAGCTATCAGACAGATCCAAACTATGAGGCATGGCTGATGGCCTCTATAAATAAGTCTATCTATAGCACCCTTCGAGACTGCATCGAAGCCAATATTGGCGACGCCGCTAAAGAGTTGCTGCGCCGGGAGCACCAGGTCAACTAGCCGGTACTAGACCCTTCGCGCCGCCGCCCAACGGCAGCATGAAAGGCCCTGACTGAAGTTTACTTGTAAGCGCGGCGCGTACCGAGCGAAGCAACTCGGCCATATGCGTATTCCTTAAACGTCAGAATAGCTAAATCCCCGGCCCCTCATTTCGGAAGGGCCGGGGATTATCTTGCCGATTACTGACGTCTCACCGCGACGGCTTTCCTCGCGACCCCGCCGGCACCCAAGCTCATGCTGTCCTCGACCGTTCCCCTAACCGGCGCCGCATCCTTCCTCATCACTCGATGATGAAACTTACGGCGTAGAACACGTCTATGGGTCCCTCCCAGGTTGCCCTGATTACCAGGGAGTACTCGCCGGGCAGCGCGGGGGGAAGGTACTGGAAGCTAGAAGACGGTGCAGGCTCGAATTTGTCCACCGTAACCGTTCCTCCGGGAAGTTCCTCGGGCCACATGAAGAAGGAACCTGCCATCCCTGCACCGGAATACAGGCGGACGTCCACGGAAATCGGGTTTTGGTCCGAGTCCAGGCGAACTTCGAGAGGCACCACTACGGGTATGACAAACCTGGGAGTCCGGGATGGGGATACCCCGGTGGAATCTATGTGGGCGCCGCCACACCGATATGACGTTATCACGCCGTGCTCCTCCGCTGCATCGGCGGAGATTATCAGTCCCATTCGGCCTCGGTATTCCTCGCAGCCGAATCCCAAGGTTGTGCCCCGTGGGGTGTCGTCGGGCGCATGCGTCGGAGGCCCAACGGTGAGCGTGGATGAGGAAGGTAACGGCGTGACCGTTGGTGTAGGAAGAAAAGTTCCTAACAGGCTGCGCGGATCATCTGTGGACTAGAGATTGTGTACGGGGAATACCTGTGCTTTTATCGCCGAGACAGTCTCCTCGGCGAATCGGCGAGCCTGCGCCTGTACATCCCGCGGGATCTCGGGCCGAATGGTATCCCTTAGCTGATCGGTTCCCACGAATTGCACGCAACTGTCGGGGATCCGGTCGGGCCACTCCACGTCTAGCATCACCCCATAGGCCAGCGACCATGCTCGGGCTACCGCCCCAAGGTCGTAACCACCTCCCCCCAAGGCCAGCCAGGGCACGTCCAAACGCGCCAGTTCCCGCACGGCCTCCACGAACCCGCGGGTGGTGATTTGAAGGTGAGTCAGTGGGTCGCTGTGGTAGCTGTCGATCCCCAGCTGGGTTACCAATACGTCCGGGGCGAAGGCTCGGAGAAGGGGCGGCGCCACCTCCCGGAAAACCTCCAGATAGATGTCATCGTCGGTATAAGGGTATAGGGGGATGTTCACCGAATAGCCGACGCCCTTTCCTGATCCCACCTCCGCCACATGTCCGGTTCCCGGAAACAGGAACTGGCCCGATTCGTGGATGGAGATGGTAAGTACCCGGTCGTCGTCAAAAAAGAAATCCTGGACCCCGTCCCCGTGATGGGCGTCGATATCCACGTAGGCGACCCGAAGCCCCAGATCCAGAAAATACTTGATGGCCAAGGCGGGGTCGTTGAAGACGCAGAACCCGGAAGCGTGGCCCTGGGCGGCGTGATGGAGCCCCCCGGAGATGTTGAATGCAACGTCTACCCGGTGGCTGGCCACCATCTCGGCGGCGACCAGCGAAGCCCCCGTGCTCAGGGCGGACGCGTCATATATCCCCGGGTAGATCGGGTTGTCGCCCTGGGCCGTGAAATTGAACCGCCCTGGCTCGTAGCCGCTTTGACCCTGGCTGAAGCTGCGTACGGCGGAGATGTACTCGGGGCTGTGCAGCCACCCCAACTCCTCCTCCGTGGCCGCACGTGGCGGTAGGAGCAGGGAGGTATCTCCATCGAAAGCGCCGTAGGCTTGCAGTAGCTCGTAAGTATGGCGCAGACGTATCGGCTGCATGGGATGATCGCCACGCAGCAGATGCTGGGAAACGGCGTCCTCGTAAACAAAAGCGACCCGTCTGGTCATGCGATCTCCGTCATGCGGTATCTTGTTGCGCCCGGCATAGCTCGGCTTTCATGTTGTCCCAATGAGTTCCCTGCCAGTAAATGCGGAGGCATCGGAGACATTCCATGAATGTTGACTGGCTCTCCAGCACGTAGGGAGGGACCCGATCCGCCGCCTCGCTTCTGGGCAGCGGATGGAGGAGGTCGTTGCAGCGGACACAGCGGGAGAAAAGGCCAGTCATACTCAACCGGCGTTCCCGGACAAGTTGCCGTAGCTGGCCCCGCAGGTCGTGGTCAAGGATATGGACCACCTGCATCTGGCCCAACCGGACCGCTCGACGGCATGTGATGCCGGCATCCCTGGTCACTAATATCCGCCCTTCCCGCAGGGCGATTCGGACCAACTGGTTGTCGCCACCCTCCCGGGGAAACAGAGTGTCGTATCCCATGACCCGGAGCCATTTGGCCAGCCGGCCCACATTGAGATCAACAACAAATCGACTGTCCTTCACCATTGCTTCTTGTGTTTACCGGCCTCGGGCGAATGGTTTACAACGCCACGATCATTCCTTCTTCAGCCGCCGCCAGGTCGATACCAAGCTCGGCCGCCAGGTCCGCCAGTTCAAGGGCCACTTGCTCCCGGTGGTCCGGGGCCAGGTGAACGGCGATCATGCGTGGCGGCTCCATGCTTGCGGCCAGGGCAATCACTATCTGTTCCCGGAGCATCCAAGGTGTCTGATGCCCGGTAAGCTGGGCCCTGGGATACATGCGATTGGGGAAGGTAACGTCAACGAACAGGACTTCCGGGGACAGGGAATCTTCAAAAAAGCCCAGGATCTTTCCCTGGGTATCCCCGCTGAAGGCGGCGCAGGCGCCGCTATCCGACTTGACGATGAAGCCGACGCAGGGGATGGGGTGATCCATCGGTATGGGCTTTACCTGGTAGCCCGGCACTCGAAATGGCTCATTGGCGGCGACACCATTGAACTTGTACTTCGGGGGCTGGCCGTTCAACTCTCCGGTCAGGTCTGGGTACAATGCTCCGTTCAGTATATTCTTGTGAACCAGGTCCAGGGTCTCGGGCAACCCGTAAACGTCTATCGACCCGGGGCGGTCCAGAGTGGCCACGCCCAATGTCGGTAGGTCCCTGATGTGGTCGAAATGCCCGTGGGTGAGTAGCACCACCTCTACCTGAGCCTGCTCCGCACTGGTCAATGCGCTGGCCAGGCTTCCCGCATCCACTGCCATGACGCTGTCTATCAGGAAGCAGGAATGCCTCGTATCGCGGCTCTCCAACATATGAGCGCCGAGGACCTTAATCTCCATTTCGGCCTTCAGGTTGTTTCTTCCGATCCATCAATGTCCACTAGACATAAAAAATCAATCTCAGCGCTATCGGTGCGAACCGGGTGTGAAGTGGGAGGGGGGCAAGGACGTACAAGTGTGGCAACGATCCGGCACGGAGCCAAAGAGATCAAGCGAGGAAGTGTTACGAATCCAGTCTATTGAAAATAACCAATCGGGTCAAGGCAAGCTGCCTAACAGCTAAATAACGCGGTAGGGGCAGCTACCCCCTTGAGCAAACTGCCCAAAACTCGTGGGTGAAACCCTTGGGCGTTTGCCTCCACTTACGTGTATGTTAGCCAAGGAGTAGTGGTCAATGGCGGCTTGGTTAGAAAGAACTTCACGCCCCATTCTCCCGGCTCCGTATCGTCCGCATCAAACAGTGCGGCCTTGAACCCTGTCACCGCCAGCTGGCGGCCCATGGGCACCCGGCCAGCCGGGTGAAATATCAAACTAAGGAGAGTGGCTATGCTGGAGATATCTGAAGCACGGTTAGAGGAGCGCCTAAGGCAGGCCGAGGACGCTGAGGGGGAGATACACAGGTTGCAAAACCTTGCCTCCGCAGCCCCGCAGCTTCGCCTGGAGAAGGCCAAACAGGACCAGCAAGAAGAACGGGAACGATCGCGGCGAAATTCCATGGACCAGGCCCGTAAGGAGATTGAGATCGCCCTGGAGATGCAGACTAGGGTGCCTGCTTTGGTTGAGCAAGCGGCGGCTGCATCCGACGACCTGTACAGACTGCTACGGGAGATCTATTCCCACCGCAATGAAGCTACCGAAAGCCTGGCGATGGCAGACCGGGTTGACTATGAATCCGAGCTGGAAGAAGCGGAAGAACATGAGAGCGCGCTGAACCGCAGTACCCAAGGCCTGGCCTGGGCATTGGCAAGCCGGCACGGCGAAGCCCGTGTGCGGAGCCTGCTTGAGGAGATGGGTCCCGGATTCCAGTACTTTCGGGGTTGCCATCTGGAGGGGCCGCTCACACGGGACCTTGCCGACTTCATCCTGAAGCAGGCGATATCGCCCAATGGAGCGGGTGCACAGCAGGACAAACAAAACTAACGAATCGGACCCGGTTATCTTCACCGGCCGATTCACCCTCGCTCGCTAACCTGTTGCGCAGCCTAGGCGGTTACTTGGATCCGGCCTACAGGTCCTTCGGTGATCTCGCCGATAACCGCCGCTACGGGCACGGCGGCCTCCTGTAGCTTGGACAGCAGCTCATCGGTCTTGTGGCTGGGAACAGATATCAGCAGGCCGCCGGAAGTCTGGGCGTCGCACAGCAAAAGCTGCTCCTCTTCGGTCACTTCAGAGTGCCATTGCATTACATCGGCTACCCCTGTAAGGTTGCGCTGGGTGCCTCCGGGAACGGCGCCCTGGGCCAGCAATTCCCTGGTCCCGGGCAGCAACGGCACCGAGTTGAAGCGTATATTGGCGCCCACGTTGCTTCCGTTGACCATGCCTTTCAAGTGCCCCATCAGGCCGAAGCCGGTGATATCGGTGCAGGCATTCACCCCCACCGCCACCATGGCCTCGGAGGCAGATAGGTTTAGAGCGGCCATATTATCCACAGCCGCTTGCAGTACGTCTTCAGGCGCTATCCCCTGCTTGGCCGCCGTGGTGATGATGCCGGTTCCCAGTGGCTTGGTCAAAACGAGAGAGTCTCCCGGTTTTGCTCCGGCATTGGAAACCTGAAGGCCCGGCTTCACGATCCCGACCACCGCCAGGCCGTATTTGGGCTCGGCATCGTCCACTGTGTGCCCACCCACGATCAGGCAGCCGGCCTCGGCCGCCTTGGCGTATCCACCTCGGAGCACCTCGCCCAGCATGTCTACGGCCAGGGCCTGCGGGAAACCCACAACGTTTAGCGCCAGCAGGGGCTTGCCGCCCATGGCGTAAACGTCGCTGAGGGAATTGGCCGCGGCGATGGCGCCATAGTCGTATAGATTGTCGGTGATGGGAGGAAAGAAGTCGACAGTGAAAATCAAAGCGGTATCGTCGTTGATACGATAAACCGCCGCGTCATCTCCTGCCTCCGTCCCCACCAATAGGTCGGGATGGCTGATCATCGGGAGACCGCTCAGGACCTGAACCAGGTCCTCCATGCTAAGCTTTCCGGCTCAACCAGCGCAGTGGGAGAGCTCGGTGAGACGGATCTGACTACTTTCCATCGTGGAATGCCTCCAATATCGTGCGATAAATTATATCACCACTTACCCTATCCAAGGGCCGCTGCTCCTGTTACCATCGGTGCCCGCAGCCTGGCGGTTTTCTATGAGTTGTGCCTGTCTGACAACCCCTGCCATGGCAGGGTGGCCGAGCAGCGGTGGACAAACTTCCGCGAATAATATTTCCCTGTGATCCGGTACGCATCCTGCTGCGTATTAATCTTTGATCCTCAGCGCTGATCCCGGTACTTACCCGTCGCGATACGTGATTGGGTGGCATAGCACTGTGACGGATGACGAGGATCAGGTGACCGGGGCGGAAATAGCCAAGGGACCGAAGAACCTGCATAGCTTGATGGGGGTCTTTTGATACGATTTTGCCGGATTATCGCCGTTGGTCTGATCCTGCTGCTAGTGGCGGCTGCATGCGGCGGCGATGCAACAGCCACGCCCATTACCCAACCGATCGCCACCAGCACGGTGGAACCAACGGGGTTGCCGGTGGTCACAGATACCACCGTGGCTGCGGAAACCCGAGCGCCCGCCGACTCTCCTACACCCACAGATACCTCTACTCCTACAGAAACGACGGCGGCCCTTGCCGCAATGGTGGCATCCAGCCAGGAGGGCAATCTGGGCCCGAACCTGGTGGATGGCGATGGAATGACCCTGTACCTCTACACCAGGGACCAACGCAACGTGTCCAACTGTACCGGCGGGTGCGCGGGTGCCTGGCCCCCTCTGATCACTGAAGGAGAACCTACATCAGGAGAGGGTCTGGACGAGGCTCGGTTCAGTACCATCACCAGAGAAGACGCTTCCCGCCAGGTGACCTACAATGGCTGGCCGCTGTACCTATTCTCCGGGGACCAGGTAGCTGGCGATGCCAACGGCCAGGACTCGGGAGGGGTGTGGTTCACGGTTTCCACCAACGGCGGCCCCATCCAGACCAACGCGGCGGTGAACGTGGGAGAGGGCGAGACGCTGGGCCCGATACTTGTGGATGCCAGCGGCCGGACCCTGTACTTATTCACCAACGATGAGCCCAGCGTTTCCAACTGCTCGGGCGGCTGTGCCCGTTCCTGGCCACCCCTGGTGACGGTGGATGATCCGGCCGCCGGTGACGGTGTCGATGGCGGCTTGCTGGGCACCGTGACCCGGGAGGATGGTTCGGCACAGGTAACCTACAATGGCCGGCCAATTTACTACTATTCCGGTGATGAGAAACCTGGAGACACCAACGGCCACGACGTGGGTGGTGTGTGGTTTGCCGTCTCCATATCAGGGGAATCTGCGGATCAAGCCGGTGCGGCCGGCGGCCAAGCCGCCGGTGACGACTACTAGTGCCCAGTCAACTTGGATTAAGAAGCGTCATTGCGAGGCCCGACAGAGGAGGGCCGTCGCAATCTGGGGTGGGATTCCTGAGGGCTGCCCCTACCGGGATTGCTTCGCTTCGCTCGCAATGACATAGTATTAAATACGATTTGACTGACTACCAACCT
>JADFJS010000041.1 GCA_022566155.1 Chloroflexota bacterium | reverse complement strand
CCCTACCTCCTGCCAAACTCCCGCTCCAGGTTACTTGCGCTGAGGTGAAGCATGGTCGGTCTGCCATGGGGACAGGTGTGGGGACTCTCCGCCGCCTCCAGCTGGCGGACCAGGGCCCCCATCTCCTGCTGGCTCAGCACATCCCCCGCCCGTACCGCGCTATGGCAGGCGATGGAGGCCGCCAGAGCATCCCCGGCCTGCGCGGGGTCCCGTGCCTGGCTCAACAGGTTCAACGCCTCGGTAAACATCCCCTCCGGGCCAACGCTCCTAAGCCCCCCGGGGACGCCTCGAAGGAGGAAGGCGCGCTCACCGAAAGGCTCGCCCTGGAATCCGTGGGCCTCCAGCAGCTCACGCCATGCCTCCAGTGCCTGCATCTGCGCTGGCAGCAGCTCCACTGCCTGCGGCTCCAGAAGTCCCTGCATCTCCACCTGCCGCTCCTGTGACTGGCTACGCACCCTCTCGAAGAGCACTCGCTCGTGAGCGGCATGCTGGTCGATGAGGTAAACCCCCTCGGGCCCCTCGGCTACGATGTACATCCCACGCGCCTGCCCCAGCACCCGCAGCGCGGGCAACGCCTCCGTCATCAGCGGCGGTGTGGAGGCGTTTTCCTCTCCTTGCCGGATGTCCTCCTGCTCCGCTTGTTGCTGCACCGCGGGAATCGGCCACAGGGGCCTCGACTCGATCCGGAAGTCCCGAGGCCGCCCCCTTCGGGCAGAGTCCGGTTGCACCAGGGGCACGGGAGACTGCGCCACCAGCACCTCCCGGACGCCGCGCTGCACCAGAGAGAAGAGGGCGCCCTCATAGTGGAACCGAAAGGCTCGGTGTATCTGGACCCATTAGGCGGCGGCGAGGTCGTCAGCGGATGGGCGGCGGTCATCCAAGACCCCAACGGCGCCGACTTCCGGGAGTTCGCCATCTATTACCACGAGATCGGCAACGAGGCGTTTACCATCCTCAACAAATCGGGGGTAGGGAATATCGGAGCCAGGGGAAGGGCCGTACCCTTCGTGGATGAAATTAGCGGCGCCTACAAGCCCGGCGGCCGCGCCATGAACTACCGCAGCGAACCCTTCATGAACCGGATGGAGCTCCAGATCGAAACCATTGGCTCTTACGACCTGTCCCAGGCTTACAGCTCATACACCTTTGGAGACCCTGCAACGCCCGTGGCTAGGAGCTACCTGGATGACCCGGTGAAGCAGCGGTTGATCCACGGTGGGTCCGAGGTCTTTCACGTGCACCACGTTCATGGTGGCGCCATCCGCTGGCGGCGGCAGCCGGGTGTGGAGCCCACCGCCTTTGCCAGCGGCTTCGATAAGAATCCCCCGCTGCTGCCTGCCGCCTCGGCCCGGACGGATTCCCAAGCGGTGGGACCGTCGGAGAGCTTCGACGTGGCCAACGAATGCGGCAGTGGGGGCTGTCAGGGCAGCGTGGGCGATTACCTGATCCATTGCCACGTGGCCCACCACTATGTGGCCGGCATGTGGATGATCTGGCGCGTTTATAACACCCTCCAGGACGGCGCCGCCTCTCAGGACTCCCTGCCGCCGCTCCGGGAGCTTCCCGACCGGCGTGATGGAGTAGCCGCCGCGGTGACCTCCCAAGACCTAGTAGGCACAACGGTGGATTGGAAGGGGCAGACATTTGAGATAGCCGAGGACAACATCACGGCCTGGGTAGAGCGGCAGCTCCCTCCTCCCGGCATCCCGGTAGGGTATGATGCCTCGGTTCTGGACTGGAAGAAAGAGGGCAATTATTACCTGAACGAGCCCAACAGCGGCCTGGCGTGGCCCGGTTACCGTTCTATTGACCCTGGAGGCCGGCCTCCTTTGTATTTCAACCCGGCAACGGGCAAGCTGGCCTACCCATTCCTACGGCCCCATCTTGGGCGGCGGCCTCCCTTTGCGCCCAACCATGGCCCGGCGCCCTTTTTAGAGCCCTTCCGGCAGGGTACAGACCCGGCCCTACCTGGGGAGAACGGACCATGGAGCCTGTGTCCTTCGGGGACCAACATACAGGAATTCGTGATCCATGCCATCAACCTGCCCATCGTACTCAACCCCAGGACCAACCTGGTGGACCCGGTGGGCCAGCTCTTTGTGTTGAAGGAGGAGGAGGAGAATGTACGGTCTAACAATGACCTGAGGGTCCCTCTGGCCATCCGGGCCAATGCTGCGGAAGACTGCATAGACGTTGTCTTGAAGAGCGAGCTGGAGGAAACGGGAGAGAACAACTTCTTCAGCAAGGTCAACATCCACATCCACTTCGTGCAGTTCGACGTGCAGGGCAGCGATGGTGTGAACACCGGCTTCAACTACGAAACATCGGTGCGGCCCTTCACCTCGGAAGGCGAGGATCTGACGGCAGCCGCCACCGCCGGCGCAAACTCGGTGCGGTTGTCCGGCACCCAGCGCTTCCACGTGGGGACCCTGGTGGGCGTTGGCATGGACCAGACCGAAAGCTTCGAGATCAAGCGGATCCGGGCCATCGAGGGCGATACCCTGGTCTTCGAGGAGCCGCTGGCCTACGCCCACTCCCCAGGGGAGATCGTTAGCACTGAGTTTGTGAGGTACCGCTGGTATCCCGACGTCCAGTTCGGCACCGCCTATTTCCACGACCACGTTAGCGGTCTCACTTCCTGGCGGCATGGGCTTTTCGGGGCCCTGGTCTCCGAGCCGCCGGGGTCAACTTTCCATGATCCCCATACCGGGCGGGAAGTCAGGAGCGGACCGCTGGTGGACATCCACACCGGCAGTGCGGTCTCCGCCGACATCACCGGAAGCTTTCGGGAGATGGTCCTGTTCATACAGGATGACAATCCCCGGACAAACGTTGGCCTGTCCAGCGGAAGCTCCTTCAACCTCCGGGTGGAGCCCTTGGCGTCGCGCAGTGGCGATAGCTCCCTTCTCTTCAGCAGTCAAGAGCATGGAGACCCGGCCACGCCCCTGCTCGAGGCTTATTTGGGAGATCCCATAGTGATCCGCGGCCTGGTCGCGGCAACCAACGATGTCC
Organism: Chloroflexota bacterium; assembly: GCA_022566155.1. Taxonomy (GTDB): domain Bacteria; phylum Chloroflexota; class Dehalococcoidia; order Lucifugimonadales; family UBA3495; genus JADFJS01. The sequence goes on along the minus strand of JADFJS010000041.1, from coordinate 11,530 downwards.
ACACCCTGCACCTGGACGGGCACTGGTTCCGGATCGAGCCCTACAGCCTGACCTCTCCGCCCGTGAGCACCGTCCACATCGGCATCTCCGAGCGCTACGATCTGGCGATTCCCAGCGCCGGTGGTCCCCAGGACATGGCCGGCGACTACCTGTATTACAGCGGGCGGTCCTTCAAGCTGGAGGAAGGTAGCTGGGGCATCCTGCGGGTGTACGATGGCGACGCCCAAGAGCCGCTGCAAAAGCTTCCGGGCCATGAGGACACTCCCATGTCCGCACCGTCGCTGTGCCCGGCCGGCGCTGCGCGAAAGGAGTTCTCCGTCTTCGCGGTGGAGGTACCCCTGCCCATGTTGGGAGGCGCCTTGGGAAAGATCTACGTGCTGGACCGGGACAAAGATAGCGTTCTGGCCGGCGCCCGGGCGGCCGAGCCCCTGGTGCTCCACGTGAACGTGGGGGACTGCATCTCCGTCCGGCTGACCAATGAAACGGCGGGGGGACCGGTGTCCTTCCACGTGGACATGTTGGCCTTCGACCCCAAGGAGTCCCAGGGTGTGGCGGCTGGTACGAATCCCTACCAGGCAGTGATGCCGGGGGAGACCCGCACCTACACCTTCTACGCCCACCCCGAGGTGGGTGAGACTACCGCGCTGGTCCGGGACTGGGGCAACGTGCTGGAGAACCCTGGCCTCGGCCTGTACGGCGCAATCATCGTCGGTGCTCGGGGATCGGCCTACACCCATCCCGTCACCGGCGAGGATATGTCCTCCGGGTCCGGTTGGCGCGTGGACGTTCACCCTCCGGACGGCGAGAGTTATCGAGACTTCACCCTCTTGATTCAGGACGAAGACGAGGTCATCGGCACGCATATCATGCCCTACACCGAGCAGATCGAAGGAGTGGTTGGCCTGAACTACCGGTCCGAGCCCTTGCTGGACCGGCTATCGTCGGATGGAGACGCTGCTCGGGTTTTTCGTAGCGACGTCCACGGCGACCCGGCAACGCCGCTCATGGAAGCCATGTCCGGAGACCCGGTTAGGGTCCACGTGCTGGTCCCATTCAGCGAGCAAGCCCACGTATTCACCATCGAGAATCACCGGTGGCCGGTGGAGCCGCTCAGGGACGGCTCAGACCTGGTGAGCTCGGTCCAGATCGGTGGCTCCGAGGCCATCACTCTCGTCCTGGACCAGGGCGCCGGAGGCAGCGCGGGGATTCCCGGTGACTATTTGTACGGGGACCACCGCGAGCCTTTCCGGGAAGCAGGGTTATGGGGGCTGTTCCGCGTTTACCCCCAGGATGCTGGTGGATCCGATCTACTGCCGCTGAAGCAACGGTGAGGCGCAGGATCGATTCGTTTCCGTACACCACAACTGCGGGCCGATGCGGTGATTCAATGCCCCTTGGTATGGCGGCATCTGGGGACGATTGCCGCTGTTTCACGGACGCAGCGGTCCGCGACTCCGGCCAATCCCGACGGCTTGCTATAATTCACGAGGATTCTCCGTAGGACTTCTTGCATGTCTAATACCTGTGCAAGAGTTAACGTAGGGAAACGTGGATGAGGCATTCGTTAATCAAGATATGCGTCTGTTTCGTCCTTGTGATCGCCTGTACCCAAGCAGAGCCGGCACCCTCTCCGACAGCAGTGTCGACCCCCGAACCACCACCATCAACCCAACTCAGCCCAGCGCCTTTGCCGGCGATGGTCCCGCCACCCGCTGGTACGTCCCCTCCAACGCCGGCCAAACCGGCGCCCACCCAAACGGCGGCGCCTGAGCCGGCCCCAGTCCCCCTGGAGACCTTCACCAGCGAACGATTCCAGTTTTCCGCGGCCTATCCTAGAAACTGGTCCGTGGACCTGGTTTCGCCTCAACGCATTGAGATTGGCGACCCCCTCGGCACCGCTATATTGACCATCGATTTTCGGATATTCAAAGATCTTGTCGCTCTTGACGAGCACAACTCCCTGGTATTAGACCTGCTCAATGAATTGTTGATGGATTTCGATCTAACATCTTCCGAGACCTTGGGCGGCGGCATAGAGTCCACCTATGCCTATACCCACCCACTTACCCAGCGCCCCTGGAAAGCCAAGATGTCTACCTTCGTGAGAGGTAGATTGGGGATCATAGTTACTGTTCACGTCACAGAGGGCGCTTTCGACAGATACCAGCCGCTTATCGATACCCTTCTTGCCAGTGTTTCCCTACCCGGACCGGACTTCATTCCACCGAGAGCGGCCATTACGGAGATTTTCGTGGCGACTGGCGTGGACGAAGTCGACGGTGATCCCATCGGCGCTGGAAGCGAGTTCCCATCCTCCGTCGACCTGCTATTTGTGATCTCCAGATTTAGGAACTTGCCGGTAAACTCGGTATTGAATTTCGCTATGGCCCGCGTTAATTTTGATGGCGAGGAGATCGAAATTCTAGTGGAAGTCTCCGTCCCTGTACAAGGGTCGGGGTCCGCATGGGGCCGTTTCGAGAACACAAATGTTTTTCCATCGGGATTCTACAGAGCGGAAGTCTCATTAGATGGAGAGACAGTATCGGCAACCAGCTTTACCGTGGACGTCGCCCGGTTCGAAGACAGGCGCTTGGGGATCAGCTTCTCCTATCCAGGAAGCTGGGAGTTGGAACGTCCGGAACCGTCCGCCGTCCAATTCCTGGCCAGGGGGGAATACTTCGTGAGGGTTGATGCCCCGATGGTCGGTATCATAACCCTGGATTTCGTGACGGACGCTATATCTGAGGAATTTGGGGATCTTGAAGAGATATCCAGGACCTTCGTCGACGATGAGGTGCCCGGTTACTTGTTTCGCCACGGAACAGCATCGGAAGACACCGAAGCGTTCGTTGAAACCTTATTCAAGGTCAAGGGCACGCGGATCATCAGCGTGATTGCAACCGCGCGTGCGGGCCAATTTCCCAGGTATGAGACGGATTTCAATCTGATCAGAGACTCCCTCAGAATAGACCTCACATCAGATACCGAACCAATGGGCGCCGATATGGGCCGGGAAGAGCTCCAAGAAGCGATCGCGGAGAGAGTCGCCGCTATAACCGGCCTACCCGCGGCAACAGAGTTTGATGTGCGGTTCATAACACAAGAGCAATTCAGGGAAGAAACCAAGGATGAAGAGATCGGCCAAGAGTCGATGAAGGAATTGGAAACGCTGCAAGGTTTTTGCGTTATTCTGGACCTATGCGCTGCTTCAGATAATCTGAAACAATCGATAGAGGACACTTTTGTTGAACGCGTGCTTGGCACCTACGTTTACGAAGACAAGATGATCACAATGGTGCTGGACGATGGGACTTTTGATCCGGTGGACTGGATCACCTTCGCCCACGAGTACGTCCACGCCTTGCAGGACTCGCAATACAACCTGAGCGATCTGGAACCCGAGAACGCCTCCGATGACTACTCGATAGCGATAACGGCTTTGGTGGAAGGGAGCGCGAACGTGGCGGAAAATCTGTTTTTCGAGTCCCTCTCCGATGATCTACAGCAAGAGATTGCGTTTACCATCGTGGATGACCTGGAGGCGGAAGACGAAGAGGAGCCGGAATCCGGACCTGAAGTTCCAAGGATCATCAGCGAGACGTTCGGTTGGGCGCACTCCGAAGGGCTCAAATTCGCATCTTACCTCTATTTCCAGGGCGGACTGGGCGCCATCGACAGGGCTTTCGATGACCTGCCGCAGTCCACTGAGCAGATCCTCCATCCGCAGAAATATCTGGACGGAGAGATACCCATCCTGGTCGAGTTGCCGGATATTTCATTGGCCGTGGGTCAAGGTTGGTTTGAGCAAGAGGCAGGAACATTGGGGGAGTTGATGACCGGCATCTACCTGGCCACGTTCATCGATGAAGATCAGGCTCTGTTGGCGGCGGAGGGCTGGGGCGGAGACCGCTACAGCCTGCTCAAGGACGGCCAAGACCGTTGGATGATTGTGATGCTTCATGCCTGGGATAGCGCGGTTGACGCCGAAGAGTACTTTCAGTTATACCTTGAATTCATTGGCGTGAAGAGCGAAGGGCTCTGGCAATCGGAGCCGGACATCGAGGGCAACATCACGTGGATAGGGGAAGATGAGGCGGTGCACCTGGGGATTCACGACCAACTGACATTGACCATCGTCGGTCCAGATCTAGCCGCGGTTGAGGCGGCCCGGAATGCGGTTCCTTTTCAGTAAACACGAGAGACTGATCATGAGAGTCTTTTCCGCGAGGGCGGTGTGGTGTTGCCTGGCAGTTACGCCGCGCTTGCGCCCGTGCGGCCGGTGTGCCGTAACGACAGGCGGCGCTTACCCGATGATTGCTCTCGTCCAATCTGGTAGATAGATACATGAGGTGTGCCCATGGCTGGTGAGATCGGTCTGGTAGGCGGAGAGGAGTTCCGGACGGGCTGCGAGGAGATGGACCGGGAGATCATGCGCGCCTCCGGCCAGGAACCCGCTCGAGTGGTAGTGATTCCAACCGCCGCGGTCACCGGCCCGGCAAAGGCGGCCAACGACGGGGTGGTTCACTTCGGTAGTTTGGGGGGCGATGCCGTCCAGTTGATGGTCCTGGACCGGAGCCAGGCCGACGACCCAAGTTTCGTGGAACCAAGCGCCGGCGCCGGAGTGGTCTATTTTACCGGTGGCAGCCCCGATCATCTGCTGGAAACCCTGCGCGGCTCCCAACTGCTCAAGACGATTCTGGCGGCGGTGGATAACGGGGCGGTTCTGGCCGGGTCCAGCGCCGGGGCCATGGTGTTTGGGTCATACATGCGGCGGCCAAGCGCCGGTGGGTGGGTGGAGGCCCTGGGGATCGTGCCCAACCTCGCCGTGCTCCCTCACCACGAGAAGCAGGACCCGGAACAGACCTCCCGAAACTTACGCGCCCAGGCGCCGGCCGGTTTGACAGTGCTGGGCGTTGACGCACGAACTGGATGCTTGGGGCGTCCGGGTCAATGGAGAGTGGTGGGCTCGGGAAAAGTCACGGTCTATCAGGGCAACCAATGGACTGTGTACCAAGCGGGAGAGAGCTTGCCTTCAGATGTGTAGCGCGCGCCTCCGTCTGCGCGGTATAAAGCCTCTCTGTAGATCAGAGGGGTTCTAGCCGAGGTCAGATGCTAGCTAACGGATGAAAACTCAACCCGCCTGACCCCTCCGCGCTCGCAGCTCCTCCCACACCGACTGAGGCGATAGTCCGGCGGCCGCCAGCAATACCAGGGAGTGGTAGAGCAGGTCCGCTATCTCGCCCGGCAGGTTTTCTTTATCGCCCAGTGTGGCGGCGATGGCCGCTTCTCCGGCCTCCTCTATCACCTTTTGAGCCACCCTGGGTACTCCCTCTTGCAGCAACTTGGCGGTATAGCTGTCTTCCGGCATCTCCCGCTGGCGGTCCTTGATGACGGCGAAGAGCTCGTCCAGGATACGCGGGCCGGTTTCGCCCGACTCGTACTCATCGGGCAGCTCCTTCATGGGAGTGAAGAAGCAGGAGGTCTCACCGGTGTGGCAGGCCGGGCCGTCGGGTTGGACCTTCAGCAGTATTGTATCGCCGTCGCAGTCCACCCAGGCTTCCTTGAGATTAAGGTAATTGCCGGAGAGCTCTCCCTTGTGCCAAAGGTCTTCCCGGCTGCGGCTGTAGAACCAAACCTGCGTGCCTTCCATAGTCCGCTTCAACGAGCCGGGGTTCATGTAACCCAGCATCAGCACCTGGCCGGTATTGATGTCTTGGGCAATGGCCGGCACCAGGCCTTGGTCATCGAGCTTTACTTTCATTGTGTACCCTACCTTGAAACAGGTTACGCTTGCTCTTCCGCCAAGATACGCGGAAGCTCCAGCAGGCTGTTTATCTGATAGTCAGGCTGGGGCAGATCGGGGTCGGACGCAGTCTTGTACCGGTTGATCCAGACGGCTCTCATGCCGGCCTGGTGGGCACCCTGGACGTCCTCGAGCTGCCTGTCACCCACGTATATCACTTCCTGGGGATCGACCTTGAGGCGGCGCAGCATCTCCTGAAAGAGCTCCGGCCTGGGCTTGTAAACTCGGGCTTCTTCGGATGACAAGACCGCTTCAAACTCGACGCCCAATCGTTCCACTCCGGGCAGGAGAAAGTCGTCGTCGGCATTGGAAAGTACGGCGATGCGGCAACGCTGCCGCACCAACTTCAGGGCCTCCACCGTCTCCTCATAAGGAGGGCGGCGAGACAGGTCCTCGATGGTCCTTCGGCTCGCGTCTTCGGCGTCTCCGGGCAGGGACAATGAGGCGAACGCCTGAGCGAAGTTGTCCCGCCAGCCTTCAAAATAGGTGCGGAAGGCCACGCCCGGCTTTACCCGGCTCTCGCGGAACTCCGTCTCCGCCGCCGTCCATTCCTTCCAGAGAGGTTCGGTGTGGGTTTCATAGCCCTGATCTTTGACGATTATCTCAAAGGTTGTCCGCCAGTGGCCCGGCGGGTTCTGCGCCAGGGTTTCGAACATGTCAAAGACCACGGTGGTGATCTGGCTCATGGATTGATTGGGCCTCCTGCGAAAGTTACGTTGATGGTCCGCGTTAATCTTCGATAAACAGCTAGCGCTGCAAACGCATCGGTATGCCCCGGCCATCCAGGTATTCCTTGGCCTGGGAGATAGTGTAGGTGCCGAAGTGGAAGATGCTGGCCGCCAAAACCGCGTCGGCCATCCCCTCGGTGAATGCCTGGTGGAGGTGCTCCAGGGTACCGGCGCCGCCACTGGCGATGACCGGTACCGTCACTGACCCCGAGATGGACCGGGTCAAGGGTAGGTCGTATCCGGCTAGTTGCCCGTCGGCATCCATGCTGGTCAACAGGATCTCCCCGGCGCCCAATTCCACCGCTCTTTGCGCCCACTTCACGGCGTCCATCCCGGTGGGGGTACGTCCGCCGTGGGTGTAGACCTGCCAGCGGGAGTCCTGGTTCAGCGACAGTTCGTTGTCCTGATGAGTTGCCGTGGTGGCATCCGGCGTCACCCTTTTGGCGTCGATGGCCACGACGATGCACTGATTGCCAAATTGGGCCGCGCCCTTGCTGATCAGAGAAGGGTCGTTAACCGCAGCGGTGTTGACCGATACCTTGTCGGCGCCGGCCCTCAACATCCGGCGGATGTCCTCGACGCTGCGTATGCCGCCGCCCACGGTCAATGGGATGAACACCTGCTCCGAAACCCGCTGTACCACGTCCACCATGGTTTCCCTGGAGTCGGAGCTGGCGGTGATATCAAGGAATACCAGCTCGTCGCCGCCCTCCCGGTCGTATAGGGCGGCCAACTCCGCCGGGTCACCGGCATCCCTGAGATCGACAAAGCTGGTGCCCTTGACCACCCTTCCGCCGTCAACGTCCAGGCATGGGATGATGCGTTTCGTCAACATGATTCCCTTCAATAATGTCATGCTGAGCCAGCCGCAGCGGCGAAGCATCTGGGGAGGCGTGTTGCCTCTTCCTACCCGGTGGACCACTCTGGCTTGGCCAATATTACCTTCAGCAGTATACCACCCGCCGCCAATCCTCCTGACCGGCCACGTACCAGCCGGTCCGGGCTGCCGGCTGTTGGCAGGGGACGAACGGTGGGTTAGAATTAGCCAGCACCGGCTATGCTGGTCTGTAGTAATTTTGCCGAAGGGGAGGCGCCATGCCATTTGTGAAGACAGTACCCTTTGAGAAAGCCGACGAGCAAACCAAGGCAGCCTATGAAGGTCTGCTCCAGACCAGAGGCCGCATCGCCAACGTCATCGGTGTCAGCAGCCTTCGTCCCCATCTGATGACCACACTGTCCGCCCACATCCGAAGCGTAATGACGACAGAATCGGGCCTGACTCCCGCGGAGCGGCAGATGGTAGCCACGGTAGTTTCGGCGACCAACAAGTGCCAGTATTGAACGATAGCCCACGCAGAGGCTCTGCGTGCCGAAGACCCGGATTCCCAACTAGCCCGGCAGGTGGGCGACGACTATCGGAACGCCGGACTGACTACCAAGCAGGTGGCGATGCTGGAGTACGCGGAATTCCTGACTCTATATCCCTCCAGCGTGACTGAGGAACACGTCCAGGCGCTGCGAGATGCCGGCTGGGCCGATACCGACATCATCGACATCGTTCACATCACCGCTCTTTTCAACTACATGGTGCGGATAGCCGACGGTCTGGGCATCGAACTTCACACCGGCCGAGGGTGGGAAGAGGCGCAAGAGAAGCTGGCGTTTAAGGACGAAACGACGTCCAAGTCTTTCGGAACTATCACTTCAGTGCCGCCGGAATCAGTACCGGCACGGTAATCTCAGAAACGCATACTTAAGGAGGCAGATCATGGCGATCACACTGGCGGAAGCGAACCGGATCCTGGAGGGCGCTGTAGCCCATGCCCAGGAGCTAAATATCAAGATCAACGTGGCGGTGTGCGACGCCGGTGGCCGTCTCATCGCCTTCAACCGCATGGATGGCGCTATCTGGGGAGGCGTCTACGGCTCACAGGGCAAGGCGGTGGCGTCGGCCGGATTTGGCCGGCCCAGCGGTGAACTGGCCGAGCGGGCCGGCACGCCCACCCTCAGCGGTATCAGAGAAGCCGAGGGTGGTCACATGATAATGGGTCAGGGAGGACTTCCCATCCTACGCAACGGCGTGGTCGACGGGGCCGTCGGAGTGGGCGGCGGCACCTCCCAGCAGGACGAAGACTGCTCCAAAGCCGGCATCGCCAAGCTGTAGGGGCCAGGCGGTCAGGCCTTTAGCCGTCAGGCGTCAGCCGTCAGTATTCAGGAGACGATATGATTCCGCTCCACGTTGACCGGCGACGGCTGAACGCTGACGGCTGATAGCTCTTACGGTACCAATGCCAACACCGACGCGGGGGCTCCGCTGCCACCCTCCAGGCGCAAGGGGCCGATCACCAGGGTGGCGCCGGTGGCGGGCAACCGGTCCAGGTTTGCCAGGCATTCCAGGATGATGCCGCGTTTGGCCAGTACCAGCCGGTTGGCGAAGAATGAATCATCCTGGCCCGGCTCCACGCCGGCGGCGTCGGTGCCCAACCCGGCTACTCCGCGTTCTTCCACCAATAGCTGTGCGGCATCTTGGCCGAACCCGGGGAAGTGCAACCCTCCCGTGCCGTCCAGGCCCAGATAGGCGCCGGGGTCCTCCCACTTGTGCTGCCAGCCGGTGTTGAGCAGCGCCAATGACCCCGCCGGAACCAGGCCGTACTGTTCCTCCCAGGCCAGGATGTCTCCAGGCGATAACGAGGTGTCTGAGCCTGTTGCAGCCTGTGCCCGGAAGTCGATAACGATGGCCGGGACCACCAGCTCATCAGGGGTATAGGCATCGATGCCGGCGCCTTCCGCGTCGAAGCTTCTGGGTGCGTTCATGTGGGTGCCGCCGTGCTCCCCCATGGCGAAGCGGCGCAGGTAAAACCCATGGGTATCCAATTGGGCTACCTCATTGATTTCCACCGGCGGGTCTCCGGGCCAGAGGGGTATGCCGGGACGTATGACGTGAGTCAAGTCCACCACCCTGGAATAGCTTATCGACCGTAACCCTGGGGGCGAACCGCCTCCGGTCTTTTCATCCATCAGCCGCTCCATCAAACCTTGAGGACTACCGGTCCTGCTCTGATTCTCTCAAATAGGGACTCAGCGTCATCATCAGGAGCAGGCGGTGGCCCCCTTAGCCCATCAGCGTCGTCTATAAAAGGGCAAGCTGCGCCGCCGGGTGGCTCCAACCGGCGCTTGCCTCCGCCGTCAGGTCCCGGTCCACCCACTGCATGGCCTCCGTGTATGTGCCCTGGGCGCCCAGCTCATGCCGGTCGGGCCGCTGGCCATAGATGGTGTAGCAGATAGCCCGGATGTCCTCGTGGATCACGTAACCCCGATAGAAGATGTTCATGAATAGTGCACTCCTTGGACCGGCTAGCCCCTAGTCAACCGCAATCGGGCCGTTGGCACACGTTCTCGGTGGGGTAACGGCTGCCGGTGAATGAAGTACGTATGTTCTAATAATCAAGAGCCGAGGTCAATGGGGAAGTGTCAGGGTCTGACAGGCCTGGGAGGTGAACCACGAGCCGGGATGGGCGCACTCTCCGCTTCCGGCCTCCGAACTTCTCTGCTTCATTGGCCATGGTGCTACCTGGCGCCCGCTGCGTCTCGGAGTCCATGCCTGCACTCAAAACATCCGGAGGGTCGCAACCAACGCCATTATAGGCGCACGGCGGCATGCCGCAGGCATGGTTCCCTAACTTGGGACCGTCCGGGCTTAAGAACCGGCTAAGTCCGCCAGAAATTGGTCCAGTTGCCTGGCTTCTTGGGTAGATGACCCGCAGAAAAAGCATTTGTTTGAGTGGATGGACCCCGAAGCTGTTGAGGCTGTGCGAAACCTTAAAAATGAGGTGAGCTCCAAAGCTCAAGACGTTTACAAGAAGTTGACAGAACATTTTGCAGACCCTTCCAACTCTAAGTTCATCGTATTTTGCCAGCGAAGTGCCTCGGTGGAACACATCATGAATAACATGCCTCCAGAGTTAAAGAAGATGGCTATGCCTTTTAGAGCAGCAGACAAGAAGAAGCTCCCCTCTTTTACAGAAGACGACAATGGCCCAAAGATTTTAGTCGCTGTAGATGCGTCGATCAAAGAAGGGGTCAACATGCAAAAAGCCAATGCGATGTATAGATATGATCATCACATGAGTCCAGGAAACCAAGAGCAGAGTTATGCTCGGATCTGGAGATTTGGTCAAGATAAGCCCACGAAGTTCCACATCGGCATTATGGATCAGGGGCTAGACGTTCCTAAGTATGCTCGAATGATTTCGAAGCTCCACACCAATCTTCAAGTGACTTCAGACATGCCCAATCTCTCAACAGAGCCAGCTTTTAAACTTTCGATGAAGAGCATCAAAGCCAATCGATCAGCAGATATTTTAGACCCCTTCTTCAGCTTGAACAACGACATGATGCAATATCAAAAGAGTCAGAACAAAGAAGAGGCCAAGAAATACGGTGAACCTCTCGACAGAACGAAACGTGATGATATCAAGAAGGCTCGAAGAAACAAAGTTCAGGTTCATCTAGACACTTCCATTTCAAAGCGTTCATCCGACGCGCATGTTGGTCACAAGATTACGAAGATGTCAGCAGCCAACAAAAGTAAGGTCAGAGCAATCGTCAGCCAAGGGATTGTCGGCTTCGTCCACCAGGGTGTGCACCCGACCGCGTTTGCGGTATATGCACAATCCGTCATCCCCGTTATTCTCCAATGTGGCGCCGACGCGAAGGTCTCTGGCGCCGAATCGGTAGTCATCTTCGACTCGGTGGGGATACCCGAACAAGAGGGCTGATATCGCCCGTAGCGCCGTCGTCTTGCCCGCCTCGTTGGCGCCAAGCACGACATGAAAATCAGTCTCACGGCGCGGGAACGCCAAGAGGCGATCCTGAAACAATCCGTAAGCCTTGAGACGCAGTTCAGCGAACCTCATTTTTCCGCATTGGAAGGCCGCAACTGTGCCTGCGCGCTAACCTGATCAGCTCGCAACAGTTGATCCAATTGCGTCGGGTCATC
>JADFJS010000040.1 GCA_022566155.1 Chloroflexota bacterium | reverse complement strand
GTCGAGCGTGATCGCAGATGTGGAAGGGGAAACCGGGTCGGTGTCGGGCACGGCGTGGGCCCCTCCTGGCTGAGTAGAACAGATAAGCCGCCATAGGCGGGTGTTCCAGCCGCTATCCTAACCCACACGATTGGACCCGGCAAGGGCCAGTCAGGTGTGCTCTAGGCGGGTAAACGCATGCCTTGCCGGCTCGAGTCACCCGGCTACTAGTCCTCAGTCAACTCGTATTTAATACTATGTCATTGCGAGCGAAGCGAAGCAATCTCGGTAGGGGCAGCCCTCAGGAATCCCACGCCAGATTGCCACGGCCCTCCTCCGTCGGGCCTCGCAACGACACTTCTTAAATCACGTTGACTGAATACTAGGTCAGGTCCAGCACCGCCTTCAGCGCTTCTTCCAGCTCTTCCAGGGCGGCATACCCCTCGAATCGCTGGGCGATCACGCCATCTGTGCCCAGGATAAAGGTCCATGACTCGTTGAACCATCCGGGTATGGCGCTGATTCCCCAGTCGTGGACGGGCTGGACCAGCGTGACCTGGCTCAGGTCTCCCTGAATCAGGTGGGGGTTGTCGTAGATCTCTACGTGTATAAAGTTGGCCTGGCCGCTGTAGCTCTCTTTTAATTCGGTTACCGTCTCCGTCTGGGGTCCACAGGTGGGACTGGTGCAGAATGCGGGGGACGCAAACACCACCACGGTTGGCCTGCCGTTGGCGACTGCGTCGGCGATGGTTAGCTGATACAGGTCCGGGTCCGGTGTGTAGTGGGTGGTGAGGCGCTCGATATCGCCCACGACGGCGAGGGTTTTATTGTTGCTCAGCGGTGGAACGGTCCCGACGCCCGGCACGATGCTATCCGCCGCCACGTCTATCTCCACAGAGGTCTGCCCCTTCACGCCTTCGTGGTCAACCGAGATCTCCAGACGCCAGCGTCCCGGCCGGTCGAAGTTGATCTCCGTGGCGTAGGAGCCGCGCACGCCATAGGGCCACAGGTGAAAACCGGCCCGCTTGGTTTCGGTCATCGATGGTCCATCTCCCAGAAACACGGAGGTGACGGTGGCCTCCGGAACCGTGACCAGGGAGTTGGGCGTTGTCAAAAGAAACGAGACGCGTTGAACTCCCACGTGTAAAACTTTGGTGGCCAGTATGGGCTCCAGTCCTCCGCTGCTGGCTGCTGCCGGTACTGCCGCGGGGATGGAGGTTGGACCGGCGGTCGCCGCACCGCCGCAGGCTACCGCCAGTGACACGGCCAATATCGCCAGGGCCGGAACGAGCCAATTGGTGGAGAAACTAATCCGCCGGTGAAATATGATCATCATGGTCCTTCTATCATGGTCCATCTTGGTATGCGCCGAAGGTAAAGGCGAACAGCGCGAAGTTGTCCGAGTTTGAGCTCAGACTCAGCTCATGAGTGCTGTACTCGGCGAGGGCCACCACCTGGTACAAGCGGCCCTCGTCAACCTTGAAATAGCTGCGCCCATCCGTAACTATCACGTCTGGCCCCGCTTCTTCGACAGACAGCGGGCGTCCATCGATGGTCACCTGGACCTCGAAGGGTGAATCGGCCAGAGGATTGACCACCGCGTTAACGGTGGTGGCGGAAAACTTGATCGCGATGTAATCCTCGTAGTCCTCCGTCTTCCGGGCGTGACGCAGCTCTTCCAGACCATTGAACCAGGAACCTTGCAGGTAGATCCGGTGATTTAGATGATCACCTTGATCGACATAAGACACGATCCGCTCCGAACCGCCGTAGTATGCTTCCTGGGCCACATAGATGCCGCCGCGCGATGCGTTGCGTTGGTAGCCGCCGTAGAGTTCCCTGGTAACGTTTCCCGGCCGGGCCTCCGGGGCTAGCTCTGGGGCGATAATCGCGCTGGGCGCCACGCCGGTCAGGTCGGCGCCCGTGTCCTCCAGCAGCTTGCGGATAAAGTCCTCGGTGGATTGGTAGTCGCCCTCCCCAAAATGGGTGTAGCGCACCACCCCTTCGCTGTCTATGAGGTATTTGGCGGGCCAGAAGCGGTTGGAGTAATTATTCCAGGTAACGAAATCGTTATCCTGGGCGATGGGATACTCCAAGCCAAAACTGTTGGCGCTGTTGATCACATTCCCGGTCAGCTTCTCAAACTCAAACTCGGGCGCATGAACGCCAACGATAACAAGGCCTTTATCGGCGTACTTGGCGTGCCACTCCTTGAGAAAAGGGAAAGTGCGTATGCAATTGATGCAGGTATAGGTCCAGAAGTCGATGAGCACCACTTTGCCCCGTAGCTGCTCCATGGTCAGAGGTTCCGAGTTGATCCAGTTGACGATGCCCTGAAACTCCGGCGCTTCGCTGCCCACCCTGCCGCCGGAGGGCCCTATCAACGCCGACGCCGCGCCACATCCCATCACCACGGCCATGGCAACCGCGAGCACCGCCGGAAGCAGCCGCCGGCTCGTCGAATGGACGATGTTGGCCATCATCCGGTTTTTTCGTACACACCGAATGTGAATGCAAAAAGGCCGAATTCTGCGGAGTCAGAGCTCATGCGCAGGGTTTGGCGGCGCATATAAACGGGATTTTCCACGATGTTGTACAGGCGCGGCCCGGTGACCAAGATGTAGCTCTCTCCGTTCGCCCCGATAGTTACGTCTGCTCCCTTATTGTCGGCGGTCAGATTCTCGCCATTCATGGTAATCATAACTCTGTAGTCTTCCCCGGATTCCGAGGTTAACACAGCATTCACGCTCCGGGCCGAATAGACGATGGAGAGATAGTCTTCGGAGCTGTTGCCTTCCTGGCCGTGGGTGGCACTTTCCGGTCCGATCTCCCACAGCCCGTCAAAGTAGATCAGATTGGGAAGCAGCTCCTCAGGGCTCTGGAAAAAGACGCGGACATTCCTTTCCTGGTAGTACTCCTGCTGCCGAACGTAACCGCCCTGACCGTACCGGTTGTCGAAGTACCCCCGGTCGTAGCCGGCGTACAGCTCTCGGGTGATCTCGGCATTGATGCTATTGCGATAGGTCGGATCGATCTGCTGGTCCGAAGGCAGCGTGAAGGCATCGTCGCTCAGATCGGCGCCGTTCTCCTCCAGAAGGTCTCGGATCTGCCGTTCGGTCTCCGCGTAGGCGCCCTCTCCGAAATGGGTATAGCGCACCACGCCGTCTCCATCGATGAGGTATTTGGCCGGCCAGAAGCGGTTGGAGTAATTACGCCACGTGGCGTAATCGTTGTCCAGGGCCACGGGCCAGACGATGCCGTTGTCGCGAGTGGCGGCCACCACATTGTCCAGGACCTTCTCGAAGTCGAATTCGGGGGTGTGGACCCCAAGGATGACCAGGCCGTCATCGGCATACCTGGCGTGCCACAGCTTTAAGAAGGGGAAGGTGCGTATGCAGTTGATGCAGGTGTAGGTCCAGAAGTCCACCAGCACCACCTTGCCCCGCAATTCCTGGATGGTCAACGGTTCGCTGTTGATCCAGGCAACGATGCCCTCCAACTCGGCGGCCTGGCCGCCAACCTCGCCGCCGACCGGACTGTTGGGGGTGGGCGACGTTGCCGGCTGCGGGTTGTTGCCCGCGGAAGCAGGATCGGGGGTGGCTTGCTCCACGGCTGCCACCGTCCCCTGTTCTGGAGTGGACGAAGGCGACGCTACCTGGCCTTCCGGGGTGGGTGAGGCCAGGAGGGCGAGCAACTGTTCCCGGGATAGACCGCCCTGGCCGGGTGTTGGCACCACGATGGGGGTGGCGCCTGGAGAGGCGGTGGGACTTTCCAGAGCCGGTGTCGAGGTGGCTTGTCCTGTATCGGTTGATTCCGGCGTGACGCCAGGAGCAGAGCCACCGCAGGCTGCTATAAGAAAAGCGATCGCCATAAGGCCGGCGATGGCCGTCCAGGGGCGTCTCGGGAACTGGGTGTATCTGGTTCTGACTAACTTCACTCTAACTCTGCTCCTTATATACATCACTCCGCTCGATCACTGGGGCGTGGCAAAAAGACTAACCGGCATCCGCTGGGATAATTATCGGCCTTCGACGATCAATCGCCCGGTGAATCCATGCAGCTCGTGGCGTATGGTGAACGCTCCGGTCTCATCAGGAGTGAACTCGATGGTCGTGATCTCCCCTGGCCTGATATTCAAGCCTTCCGGAGTGTAGAAGGGCTCAAAGGACACCTCGTGCTGCGCTATGATGCCGATGTTGAAGATGGTTGTGGGGATACCTTCCTGGATCACCAACTGGCTGGGAAATATCTGGAAGTCATCGACGCTATGTATGAGGGCATACATCTGCCTCCCTCTGCCGGCGATGTATTCTTGCCGTTCGGCCTCGGTTTCCACCACGATCAGAGTGGCCTCGAAGTCATGACCCACGTTTCGGATCTTGAATTCCCCGATTTGGTCTGGGACAAATTCTATAACACCGATCTCGCCGGGTAAGATAACCGCGCTGGAGCTGTAGAAAGGCGATATGGTAAATCGGTTAACGTGCTCCCGGTGCAGACGAGTCAGGTACATTATCACGGGTATATCTTTGAGCACCACCATGTTCTGGGGATAGAACTGGGTGGCGGCGTAATTCTCAATTATCCCGATCTCCTGGATGCTGGGGACCGCCACAGTCGCCCCGGCAGTGGGTGTTGGCGCCGCCATAACGGTGGCATCGGGCGTGGCGGCAGGTGTCATCATCGTGGCTTCGGGAGCAGGCGCCCCCATGTCCATGGACATGGGCCCAAGGGTTCCCAGCGCTTCCAGCTTCTGCTCCAGGGCGAACAGCCTCTCCGGCAGGCCGGACGGATCAGCCGCCGGTGAGCCTTCCTCAATCATTGCTTGGATCACGCCAAGCTGGAGTTCCAATGCGGCAATCTCGGCCGTTAGATCGCTCAGCCTCTCTTCAAGGCCACGTTCGCCGTCCTGAGGGGCCGCCGCCGGTTGGAACTCGGCTTCCGTCAGGCGCTGCTCCAGATCGGCAAGCTGCTCCTCCAGCCTTTGCGTCGTCTCCTGGGAGGAATCCGACGCGCAGGCCGTGGCCGCTGCGAGCAGCACGACGGTGCCAGCCACTAGTGCCAGCTTCCCAAGTCTCCATGCGCCTGCTGCCATTTTGATGGGCACTCCCAATGATTTACTGTATCCATGACGGGTACAATTCAGCTGCCAGGAAGACCGCGCGTTTCAGACTAACTTTAGGCTTTTACGCTCCCAGTGCAGAGAGATCCGTAAGATTGCCACAGAACCGCGTTCGCAATGATACGTGCAAAAGGATACGCTCAAACCGTCGGGTCGGATGCAGTTCCCGGCTGTCTTAGGACAGGCGCTATCCAGTTTCCATAACTAAATGATACTATGAACTTGGGGCAACCGCCTTTTCATTACGGTTTGAGACCGGTCGCTACCGATTGTTTGTTGTAGGTTTCCGCGATAGACTGCCCGGCAATAATCCGATTCCATCAGGCGCAGTGTGACTAGGAGGTCTGGCTTGGAGGGCACAAGGTCCCCCACGATGGTGGCCCAGGGCATCGTGGACAATGTCTCTAAAGTGATCGTGGGGAAGAGGCGGGTGATTGAGCATGCCCTGGCGGCCTTGATTGCCCAGGGTCATGTGCTGGTGGAAGACGTGCCGGGAGTGGGCAAGACCATGTTGGTCAAGAGTCTCTCCACGTCCATTGGGTGCGAATTCAAGCGTATCCAATTTACTCCCGATCTTCTGCCCAGCGATGTTTCCGGCGTCTCGGTTTACAACCAGCAGACCGGGGATTTCCAGTTCCGCCCAGGTCCCATAATGTCACAGGTAGTGCTGGCCGATGAGATCAACCGGGCCACTCCCAAGACCCAGTCCGCGCTGTTGGAGGCCATGGAAGAGCTGCAGGTAACCGTCGATGGCGTAACCCATCATCTTGAGCACCCGTTCATCGTATTCGCCACGCAGAACCCCATTGAATACGAGGGTACTTTCCCCCTGCCGGAGGCCCAGCTAGACCGGTTTCTGATGCGTATCAGTCTGGGATATCCGGACTTTGAGGAGGAGTTGGCCGTCATCGAGCGACAGGAACAGGTGCACCCCATCGAGAGTTTGAAGCCGGTGGCCGGCCCCCAGGACATCGTTGCCTTGCAAGAGGCGGCAAAGGGGATATACGTTGATGGGGTGGTACGTGAATACATAGTTCATCTGGTTGAGGCTACCCG
Source organism: Chloroflexota bacterium (assembly GCA_022566155.1). Classification (GTDB taxonomy): domain Bacteria; phylum Chloroflexota; class Dehalococcoidia; order Lucifugimonadales; family UBA3495; genus JADFJS01. The sequence continues at coordinate 8,467 of JADFJS010000040.1, read as the reverse complement.
CAGTCACCGGGATGTGTCCCTGGGCGCCTCGCCACGGGCCTCATTGGGACTCTTCCGGGCCGGCCGGGCTCTGGCGCTGGTCGAGGACCGGGACTTTGTGCTGCCAGACGATATCAAAGCACTGGCCCCCGCGGTGACCGCCCACAGGATCATCCTCTCCCCATCGGCCAGGATGCGAGGTTTGAGTGCCCTGGATGTGGTTGCCGAGCTGTTAGAGGAAGTGCCAGTGCCGGGGGCAACCCGCTAGGGCATCGCCAACGGTGACCCGCCGTTCCACTGCGCCGGTTCGTCTGTAACAGGCGCCGCTGGACTGAATCTCCCCCTCCTTTCCTCAAAATGGAGATCTAGCGTGAGAATCTGGCCAATCGTAAGAAATGGGACCTGACCACAGTAGATAAACATAGTAGAGTCGATTGGTAGCTGATGGAGGATCCTGCCGCCGGTAGACCTGAGGGCTCCGGCCAGGCAACTTGACAGAGGAATCTTGAACAGGCGTACCGTGGGCATATTGGTTCTGTTGGCTGTCGTAGCCTTCTATGCCTTTGGCACCGGATTCTCCTTCTTCTACCGGTTTCTATATGCCTTATTGTTGCTGCTGTCCCTGGGTCTGATTTGGGCCTGGGTCAATCTACTGGGAATCGATGTCAGGTTGACTCGAACCGCCACCCGAGGCCAGGTGGGCGGTTACCTGGAAGGCCGGGTGTATATCACCAACCGTACCCGCCTGCCCAAGTCCTGGCTGGAGGTGGTGGAGTATTCCGACCTGCCAGACTACGGCACCGGCCGCGGTTTGGCGATGGTCAAGGCGCAGGCCCGCACCTGGCGCGTGCAGACCTACTTGAGCCGGCGGGGCGTCTTCCACACGGGCCAGGTAGACGTGATCAGCCAAGACCCCTTTGGCCTGTTCCGGCTGAAGCGGCGATTTCTGGAGCCGGAAACCTACGTGGTGCTGCCCGCCACCGAGCCTTTGCCCAATATGGACCCACGGCTGGCCAGCCTGCCCAGCGATAGCCGCACCATGAAGCATTGGGACCAGATCACCACGGACGTGTCATCGGTCCGGGAATACGCTCCGGGGGACAGCTACCGGCGGATCCACTGGCCCTACACCGCACGAATGAACACCCTGATGGTGAAGGAGTTCGACATCGGGATCTCCGCCGAGGCGTGGGTTCTGTTGGATATGAACCACGTCTCTCATGTGGGCGAACTCCCGGACAACACCGAGGAACTGGCGGTAACTATCGCCGCCTCCATCATCAACCGGCTGGTGGAAAAAGGCATGCCCGTCGGTCTGGCCGTAAACGGGGACCAGGATATCATCTACCGCCCCGACAGCAGTCCAGTGCACCAGGGCAGGTTGATGGAGGTCCTGGCCCAGGTGCGTGCCGAGGGCATCACCTCTCTGGAACGGTTCTTGTATGACATGCGGGCCCAGTTGAGCCGGTTCAATACCCTGACGATAATCACTCCCTCGGCCCGTCCCGAATGGGTGCCGGCCCTGAATAGCCTGCGCCGGCAGGGGGTAAATCTGAGCGTGGTGCTGGTTGATCCTGAGAGCTTCGGCCAATTCACCGGCATCCAGGTTCCGCTCCAGACCTGCGTCAGCTACGAAATCCCAACCTACATAGTGAGGCGCGGGCAGGCGCTGAATGACGCTCTTTCCTCTTCCGTGAACATAGAAACCCGGCCTGGTGGCGTGTATGCCAGGGCCGGCGCCGGGAAGTCCGCCTCGTGACCACCGAAGGAGTGGTTGAAGGCATCAGTCTTCGGCAACGCATCCGGCCCGAGACCGTCGGGGCGGTATTGCTGCGGCTGATCCAATATTTCCGGCCCCAGGATGGTTGGCTTGCCGTCGGTCTACTGGTCTTGAACCTGATGGTGGTAGTCTGGGCGGTCGACCATGCGGAATGGGCTACGACGCCCAACCTCGCCGGTGTGGTCGGAATGGCCATGGTCACCGGCCTCTTGCTGGCAAGGGTGCGGCTTTGGGGCATCGTCATAGTGCCGGTGGGTTTGGCCATCGGCGTTCTGGTTATCGTCTGGCAACTCACTTCCCATGACGATCTGGCTCTGGCCAACTCGGGAGAGCTGTGGGAGCGGCTGAGCCTCTGGTTTCAAGCGGCCCGGTCCGGCGACATCAACATCGATCAGATACCCTTCGCCTTTGGCCTGCTCGCCATGACTTGGCTCGCGGGCTATTTCGCGGCCTGGGTGTTTGTGCGGTACCGGAATTTCTGGGGCGTGTTTGTGCTGGGCGGCGCCGGTTTGCTATCCAACCTTACCTTCCTTCCGCCCGACGCCGACAAGTTCCTTGGATTTTACCTGTTCACTGCCTTCTTGCTGGTTGCCCGGGTGCAATCGGTGCGGCGGCGGCATGAATGGCGGCGCCGGAACGTCGGCTACGATGGCCATCTGGGTATACTGTCGGTTTCCGACAGCTTCCTCATCGCCGTGGTAGTCCTATTGATCGCGTTCTTCGCTATCCCCGACGGAGGGAAATTCGGCCCAGCCAACAACGTTTACGAAGCTATACGTTCCCCGTTAACGGCATTTGAGGACGATTTTAATCGCCTCTTCGCCGGTCTGCCGGCAAGACGGCCCCTGGGCTACCGTATCTGGGGTGACGTGATGGCCTTCCAGGGCACCATTAGGCCCGCGACTACCCAGGTTCTCATCGTGGATTCTCCTGTGCCCCTGTACTGGAAAGCCCGAACCTACAGCACTTACACTGCAAAGGGGTGGATATCCGAGGACACGGTGGAGCGCCCCATCGATTGGGTCCCGGCATATTCCTCGCCTCAGCCTTTGCTGAACCGGTCTGAGGTTAGCTATTCCGTGACCCCAAACTACAGCACGAGAAACCTATTCGCCGGGAACCAGATCGTGGCGGCAGACCGGAACGTGTCGATCGAAACCTATGACTCGCCCACCTATGTCATCGACCTGACCGATCCAGCCGCCCTACGGCGTTTGCCGGCTCAATTGGGTGAGACCGCAGCCGGCTTGATAGAGATAATCGCACAGCGAGGCTTAACCGTCACCGATGAAGCTGTGTCGGTGCGGCTGCCGGAGGGCTTCCGGTTGGCGGAGGTAGTCCGGGAGAGCGGGGTGATTCAGAGGGTCACCCTGGCCGGGGTGTTGCCCCAACAGCCCGACGTTCTTTCCCTGAAAAGCGTCGGGAAAAGCGTCAAGGCTGGGACCACCTACCACCTAACCTCGTCGGTGCCGCTGGCGGGGCCCCAAGAGCTGCGCCGAGCCGGAACCGATTACCCCATCTGGATCGTGGATCGATACACCCAGCTACCCGCCGATCTACCCCAGCGGGTGCGCGACCGGGGCGCCGAGTGGACCGCCGGCCACGAAACACCTTACGATATGGCAAAGGCCATTGAAGACAACCTCAAGCTGATGCCTTACACAACCATCGTCGAACCCCCGGCTTTCAACTCCGATGGCGTGGATCACTTCTTATTCAACCTCGGGGAGGGCTATAGCGAATACTTTGCCTCCAGCATGACCGTATTGCTTCGGTCACAGGGAGTGCCGGCCCGGCTGGCATCCGGCTACACCACGGGGGAAAAGATAGAACCGGAATCTTATCTGGTGAGGGACAGCAACGCCCATGCCTGGGTTGAGGTCTATTTCCCCAAGTACGGATGGATCGGATTTGAACCAACCCCCGGCGAAACCTTCCCGTCACCCATATCCACCAGGGGAGAAGGCCAAATCGCCGGCGATCCTGAAACCGGAGACCAGGTACTGGATGAGGCGGAATGCGATCCGGAGATCGAAATCGAAGATTGCGCGGAGGAGCCCGAGGACACGTTAGAGGAAGGAGATGTCTCCGGGGTAGCCGGCTCCTCGACGATAGGTTTGATACGCGCGCTCGGCTGGCTTTTGGCCGGCCTTGCCGTGACGGCCCTGGGCGCCGGAACGGTTCGGTTCTTGTGGCGGCGTTATATGGTACCGTCGGAGGACCCGCAAGTGATGTTCCGCCGCCTGGCGTTCCTGGGAGCGATGGGTTCGGTGGGGCCTATACCATACCAGACCCCCCTCCAATACCGCCGCCGCCTGGAAGAAGTCTTACCGGACCACCGGGAGCAGGTGGGTCTGATCATCGGGGCCTACGTTCGCAACTTCTATGGCAGGAAATCGCTGAACGAGGAAGAGCGCCGGCAATTGACGCAAGCCTGGCTTGAGCTGCGGCTGCCCATGCTATTTCGATTCTTGCGTAGGAGGAACCGTTGAGCGAGTGGCGTTACGATCTGTTCCAGACGCCCGTTGGGTGGGTGGCCTTGTTGGCCAGCGATAAGGGATTGCGGCGGCTCAGCCTGAAGCCCACTCCCCAGGAAGCGATGGAGGACCTTGGTCCCGAGATGGAAGGCGCGGCCCACCTCCCATCTTTCACGGCGCAAGTACAGCAGTGTCTAGAGAGATTCATGGAAGGCGACACCGGCGCTCTCGACGGGATCGAACTTGACCTGGCGGGCGCACCGTCATTCTTTGCCGCCGCATGGGTTGCTTGCCGCAGCATTCCTCCGGGGGAAACGCGGAGCTATGCCTGGCTGGCCGCCGAGGCCGGTAGCCCGCGAGCGGTGCGGGCGGCGGGGCAGGCCATGGCGAGGAATCCCCTGGCCCTGGTGATTCCCTGCCACCGCGTTATCGCCAGCAACGGCGACCTGCGAGGCTATGGCGCCGGCGGCCTGGGTGTCAAGGCCCGGTTGTTGGCGTTAGAAAGGGATGCGGTAGCGGCGCGGGTATGACGACCCGGCCCGGCAAGTTAGAATCGCTCAACTACCCTCGTAAATTGGGGAGTCTGCATCCAGTTGTGATGGAGGAACTGCGTTGACCACTCCGGAATCTGTCGACAAACAACCCACGGAAGATTGGGCCCAGATCGGCGATCTACACATGCGCTACTTGGATTGGGGTGGTTCGGGTCATCAGATAATGGCCCTGCACGGCCTGGCCTCCTCCGCCCATTGGTACGATATAGTCGCGCCGATGATCAACGGCGATTGCCGCATCATCGCGCCGGACCAACGAGGCCACGGCCAGACCACCCAGGCCACCGATGGCTACGATTGGCAGACACTGGCCGAGGATATAGTAGGGCTCATGGACCATCTGGGGATTGAACGGACCACGGTGTTGGGCCACTCATGGGGCGGTAACGTTGCCATAGGCTTGGCAGCCTTCTTTCCGGAGCGCGTCGACCGGCTGGTGCTGATCGAGGGTGGATTTATAGGCGGGCGGTCACCCATGGCGGCCACCTGGGAGGAGTTCTCCGACAGACTGCGGCCCAGAAATGTTAACGGGAAGCGCGAGGAATTCCTGGACCGGCTTCGCACCCAACTGGCAGACTGTTGGAGCGATAAGCTTGAGTTTATCGTTCAGACCATGGTCTACGAAGATGACGAGGGGCAGATCCGGGACATCTTGCGGCCGGAGAACCATGCCCAGGTGATGTGGTCCATGTGGAATGAGCCGCCTTCCTCGATCCTGCCGCACATCGAGTGTCCCACATTGATGGTCCCCGCCGGTCCCAGTCCGGAACGCGCCGGCTCCGATTTCGCCAAGATGTGGGAGCAAATGGTGGAGGCCGCGGTCAATGCAATCAAGGACTGCCGGGTCCATTGGATCCCCAGCACCATCCACGACATCGGCTACCACAAGCCTCAGGAGCTGGCCAGCCTGATCATGGAGTTCCTGGAGGAGTAGATGTTATCGCGATTAAAGCAGCGGTTCTGACTGCGGGACCGGCGCGTCATCGGCTATGCCGCCGAGGAGGCGCACCCTGTCCGGCCCCAGCAGCGTTCCCAACCGCTGGCAAAGTTCTTCGCAATAGCCGGTGCTGACCACCGGCAACTCCATCACCACCCGGCCGCCGCCGGTGTGAATCTCCAGGTTAACCCGGTCGGTACCGGGATACTCCAGCAGAACTCCGATGACTTCCCTCAGCAGGTGGGCGTCTTCGGTGGGATCATCGGACTCGACGACGCCCAGGGAAACCGTGCGTACGTGGCTGCCGTTGGATGACTCTGCCGGAACCCTGTCAGTCTTCTTGGGTTTCGATTTACCGTTAGCCGCTGTCGAGGAGTGACTATTGGCCGCGGTAGAACCGTTGGGCCTGGAGTCGCCATTGGCCGCGGAAGAACCATTGTAACCCGAGGAACCCTTGGAGTTGGAAGTACCGTTGGCCTCAGGCGTGGTGCCGCCGGCGCCCCTGTATTCTTGGACGCTCTCGCAGGTGAGGGAGAATCCTTCGCCACGGAGTCTCAGCTTTCCAGAGGCACGCACCAGCTTCCCTTCTTCCCATTCGCCCTGAGTCCGCTCTAGAACGTCGGGCCACACCATCACCTCCACCTGTCCTCCCAGAAGGTCCAGCGTAACCACCAGGAAGCGTTTCAGTTCCCGGGTATTGCGCTCGGCGATGGCGGAAACGTGGCCCAACAGGGTTAGACTTTGTCCCTGCATCTCCTCGTCTAGCTGGTCCACCGAATTTATCGCATCTCCGGGTTCCAACGTAGCCAGAGCCCACAGCGGATTGTGGGACAGGGGCACGCCCAAGAGCTCACGCTCCCATGCGCCCTTTTCCTCCGGGGCCGCATCGGTGTCGCCGAGGACGATGCCGCCCAGTTGTCCGGCATCGCCGCCTCCATCCGAATCGTCGAACATGCTAGTCTGGCCGGTTTCCCGCCGGTGGGCTTCAAGCTGTGCGGTGGCGATGATCTGATCCAGCACGTCCAGAATCGCCCGGCGTGGTCCAAGGGAATCGAAAGCACCGGCCCGGACCAGACTTTCCAGGGTGCGCCGGTTCAGGCCACGGGAGCCGGCCCGGCGGCAAAAATCGTCGATGGTTTTGTATGGCCCGTTTTCCTTTCTGTCCGCCACCAGTGGCCGGACGGCGCCTTCTCCCACCGTTTTGATGGCGGCCAGGCCGATGCGCAGAGACGGGTTTGGTCCGGCCTCCTTATCTATGGTGAAGAACTCTTCCGAGCGGTTGATGTCGGGTAGAAGAACGGGTATGCCCAGCCGGAAGCACTCGTTGATGGAGCCTACCACCTTGTCGGGATGGTCAAGCCTGGAGTTGATCACCGAGGCCATGTATTCCACCGGATAGTGGGCCTTGAAGTAGGCCGTCCAGTAGGAGATCATGGCGTAACTGACGCTGTGCGCCTTATTGAAGGCGTAGCCCGCGAACGGCTCGATCAGATCGAAGATATCCGTAGCCAGCTTTTCCTCGAACCCTTTGGCCGCGGCCCCGGCCACGAAACGGTCCCGCTCCTGGGCCATCAGCGCCGGAATCTTTTTCCCCATGGCTTTGCGCACGATGTCGGCTTCACCCAGGGTGTAACCGGCAAATTGTTGCAGGATCAACAGAACCTGGTCCTGGTAGACGATGATCCCGTAGGTCTCGTCCAGAAGGTCTTTCAGGCTGGGGTCGGGGTAGGATATCGGTATGCGCCCGTATTTTGCATCGATGAAGGAGTCGATATTTTCCATCGGTCCGGGCCGGTAAAGCGCGATCATGGCGGAGATGTCACTGAGACTGGAGGGCTTCAACTCCCTGATGTACCGCTGCATTCCGGCGCTCTCGAGCTGGAACAGGTCTGTGGTGTTTCCCGAAGAAAGCAGTTGGAATGTAGCCGGGTCGTCAAAGGTGAGCTGGTCCAAATCCACCTTTACGCCCTGGCTCTCCTCCACCAGGTTGATGGCCCGGTCCAATATTGACAGGTTGGTCAAGCCCAGGAAGTCCATCTTGAGCAGTCCCAGACGGGCGACCGGGTCCATGGAAAACTGGGTCATCAATATAGGACTATCCTCGTCGCCACGAACCGGCCGCTGCAGAGGCACGGTCTCCGTCAGGGGTTCGTCTGAGATGAGGACGCCCGCGGCGTGGGTGCTGACGTGGTGTACGATGCCCTCCAGCCCCTGGGCGGTATCTACCAGTTTGTGTATGTCGGCGTTATCCTCGTAGGTCTGCTTAAACTCGGGATTGACTCGCAGAGCATCCTCCAAGGTGCGGGCCTTGAATGGGACCATGCGCGCCACCCGGTCAACGTCGCTATAGCTCATGCCCAGCGCGCGGCCAACGTCCCGCAACGCCGCCTTGGCGCCCAGTGTTCCAAAGGTGATGATCTGGGCCACGCGGTCGTTGCCGAAGCGGTCTACGACGTAATGAAGTACCTCGTCCCGCCGGTCGTCCTGGAAGTCCAGGTCGATATCGGGCATCTCCTTGCGTTCAAAGTTGAGGAACCTCTCGAAGACCAGCCGGTGTTCCAGCGGGTCCACGTTGGTGATGCCCAGGCAATAGAGGGCCACGCTGGCAGCGGCGCTACCCCTGACTCCGTATTTGATGCCACTGCGGCGGACGAAGCCGATGATATCCCAGACCACCAGGAAGTAGTCGGCGAAGTTGGTGTGTAGGACCACCTCCAGCTCGTAGGTCAGGCGGTCCTTG
>JADFJS010000155.1 GCA_022566155.1 Chloroflexota bacterium | reverse complement strand
CGACAGCATGATAATTCAGGGGCAGGAACGGCAAAGGGGCATTGCCCCTCTGCACTCCCCTACTTCGCAGTCTTTAATCGTCCAGCAAGTCTCGCAGGTGCCTTACCAGCCGCTCCACATCCCCCACGTTCCCGCCTTCGGGATCGGAATCCAAGTAGATCGTCAGGTCTTCCAGGGATTCTTCATGATGGCCCAGATTGTACCGCACGATGCCGCGGTCGCGCCGTTCCAGCGTGGCCTCGGGCTGCAGGACGATCAACCGGTCTATGGTCATTATGGCGTGGTCGTGGTCCTGCCGTTGCAGGTAGATATTTTTCAGGTTTCGCAGTATGCGGGCGACGAAATCACGGTTGCTCACCGGGGCGAGGTAGCTTGGGTCCCAAGGGACGTTGGCCTGGGTGACCTGCTGCAGGCGCTGGGCGCACTCTTCCTCCGAGAGCAAGATCCCCTTGTTGAATGGGTCGATATACAGGTTTTCTTCCCCTTGGTGCCTCAAGAGAAAGTGCCCCGGCATACTCACGCCCAACAGGGGGATATCCAGCCGTTTGCCCACTTCGATGCAGACCAGGGACAGGGTGATGGGAATGCCCAGGCGCCGTTGCAACACCTCGTTCAAGAAGCTGTTGCGTGGATCGTAGTAGTCGTCGAGATTGCCCTGAAACCCCAGCTCATCGAACAGATATTCGCTCAGGGTGTTGACGCAAAACAATGGGTCCCGTGATGCATCGAGCCGGCCGGCAACCCCTTCCGCCAGGGAATCCAATTGCCCAAATTGATGGTCCAGGTCCAGCTCGGGATACTCCATGGCCGCGATGAGGAAGCCCGCCCTGGCAAGATCGATATCTTCATCGGGCAGATCGGCCATCCTTACAAATTGTTCCCATGCTTCTTGTGGACCCACGGATCCTTGGTCTCCTGAGCTAAGAATCAATCCTGGCTTGAGGCTCGGCAGTTAGAGCCTTATCCTGGCACCCTGTTCAGGCGAAAATGACTGATGCCATTCTGACCGAAGAGACCCTGATTGTCATCCCAAGCGGATCGAGCCCGCCTCAGACGGATGGGTCTAGCTGGGCAAGACCTCTTTGGAGAACTGACGATTGGTCACAACCGCTCAACGCACTACGATCAACTTGATGCGCTGCCAGTTCTCAATCAACTCGTATCTAATACTATGTCATTGCGAGGGAAGGGAAGCAATCCCGGTAGTGGCAGCCCTCAGGAATCACCCTCCAGATCGCCACGGACCTCCTCCGTCGGCCCTCGCAATGACACTTCTTAAGGCAAGTTGACCAGGTGCTAGCCTCGGCACGGCTGAGGGGCCGTGTTGCGGCCAACGTCTACTTGGAATAAGATTCCATAGCGGGTACATGGTACCGTACCCGCACCCCCGCCGAGGAGGTATGGTGACTATGGCCACTACCACGCAAGACCAGCGTACCCATCATTTGCTGCCGATGGCAAGCCCCGAATCATTGGGCTTGGACCCCCAAAGACTTGCCCAGCTAGAGCAGCTTATAGAATCCCACATCGCTCAAGGCCGCTATCCCGGCGCACAAATCGCCGTTGCCCGCCGCGGCTCTTTTGCGTTGATCCGCTCCTTTGGGAAGGCGCGCCTGCAGCCCGTCCCCACAGCCGCGGACGACGAAGCGCTATGGCTTCTTTTTTCGCAGACCAAGGTTATCGTGACCGCCGCGCTCTGGCAGTTGGTCGACCAGGGCGTTTTGCGCTTCGCCGATCGCATCGCCGACCACATTCCCCAGTTCGCCCGCCACGGTAAAGAGGATATCACCCTACACCAGGTGCTGACTCACCAGGGAGGCTTTCCCAACGCCACCGTTCCCCAAGAGGTCTGGACCGACCACGAGCTGCTGCGAGACAGCGTATGTGACTTTACCCTGGAGTGGACACCGGGTTCAAAGGTCCACTACCACGGCGGTTCCGCCCACTGGGTTGGCGCTGCATTGATCGAGGCGGCCACCGGCCGGGACTACCGGGATGTGGTGCGCGACGATCTTCTGGCCCCGGTGGGTCTAGACGGAGATATATTCGTCGGCGTACCGGCCAACCTTCAGCAACGCTGCGCCGACATCCACAAAGTTGAAGATGATCAGATGGTATCGACGGACCGCAATACCACCGAGTTCCGCGCCGCAGGGGTGCCCGGCGGCGGCGGTTACGCTACCGCCCCGGGGATGGCGGCTTTCTATCAGATGCTGCTGGCCGGGGGTGGAGTGAACGGGAACCGGGTCCTGAGCCCCAGGGTGATCCAGTTCGCTACCCGCAATCACACCGAAGAGCGGGTCGACGGCAGCATGGGGATGGCGATGCACCGGGGACTGGGACCCCACGTGCGCGGGACCACGCCCACGATCCGCGGTTTGGGCACCATCGCCTCGCCCCGGACCTTCGGCCACGGCGGAGCGGGCAGCTCCTATTCCTGGGCCGACCCTGATTCGGGCGTTTCATTCACCTATCTGACCAATTGCCAAGCCGAGGAGCCCTGGCATAGCGTCCGCCTTGACCAGGTGAGTAATCTGGTGCACGCTTCCATTATCGAGCCCTGACCGCAATCGAGCCCTGACGGCCACAAGGCTCGAGAACAACGTATAATACCCATCCAAATGATTAGATATTGGAGGTAATCTAGAATGAAGCTGCTGGTAATTTCCGGAGGAAGGCACCCCTATGAGGAGTCCACGCCCGTGCTTGAGGGTTTCTTGAAGGCGGCCGGCCACGACGTTACTGTTACGGACGATCCTTCTGTCCTCGGAAAGGCTGCGGAGATGAACGCCTACGACGCGTTGGTCTTCAATACGCTACGGGTAAACAGTCCCAACTTCGAGCATATGGCCTTGTCTGAAAATGAACAGCTCGGGATGAAAGAATTCATAAGCTCCGGCAAAGGCTTCATATGCATTCACATCTCCGGTAGTCTGCCCGAGGCCTGGCAGGAATACCACGACATCACCGGCGGAGGCTGGATCGGCGGCACAAGCTTCCATCCACCCTACGGCAAATTCACCGTGACCGTTAGCGACTCCAGGCATGCCGGGGTACGCGGCGTTACAGACTTCGAGACAAGCGATGAGCTCTACATGGGCCTTGCGGTCAAAGGCGGCAACGATGTATTCCTCACCGGCACCACTGAAGGCGGTACCCATCCTTGGGGACCGGACCGGGCGCCCACGGACATGCCGGGAGGGACCTTTCCCCTGGGGTGGACGCGCAAGTACGGCGATGGAAATGTCTTCGTCCTGTTGCTGGGTCATGATGGGCAGAGTTTCCAGACGCCGGAATTTCAGAAGATCGTTCTGAACGGCATATCGTGGGCCACCGCTAGCTAGACCAAGGATAGCCGGCGGAAATGCAGGGGGCGCGCGCTATAATTCAACGAATCTCGCGCCCCTCGGCCCTCTACTGAGCGTGGAGCAACTATCCGGCCTTTGGAGTTTGGCCATCTACCCAAATATCCCAGCATGAGGCCAAAGGGTCTAGAAAAGAGATCAGGGCCCGGCGGGTACCATCCTTTTGGCCGATGGACCATAAGCATATCGGCCGATGACACAGGACGTGTCATGCGGAACTATGGCCGAGGACCTACCGGATGGAGGTGGTTGAATGACAAAGCGGCTGGTCAAAAGCACCGACAAGAAGCTGTTCGGCGTCGCTGGAGGCGTAGCGGAGTACTTTGACATCGACCCCATCCTGGTGCGGGTCGGATTCGTAGTACTGTGCGTTGGCGGCTTCTTTCTTGGCCGGGTGGCCTATGT
>JADFJS010000039.1:3455-14782 GCA_022566155.1 Chloroflexota bacterium | reverse complement strand
GGGGGAATTGTGTCTCCATGGTGTGGCGGTGGCCCTGGATCCATCCGTTGGCTCCGGTTAAACCAGCGCGGCGTACCACCTGCGGCGCCATGTGGGGCGGCACGCACACCAGTATATCGAACCTGGATTGGGTCCCATTTGTGAAGAGAATCTCTCGGGTCGTTGAGTCAACCGATTCGACCTGGTGCTGAGGAAAGTATGCGATGTCCCGGTCTTGCACAAGCCGCCGGGCCCCGGCCGACATCTCCGGTCCCGCCACGGTCATGGGACCGGCTTCCGGGGAATAAAGTGCGATGGATACTCGTTCCCGCATTTTGCGTTTACGCAGGTCACTGTCCAGCAGCATGGCTGCCTCGTATGGGGCGGCCGGGCACTTGAAGGGCGTTCCGGCAACCAGCACCACCAGGGACCCTCCCTTCAGCTCTTTGCGGGCGTCGCGGATGGCCTCGGCCCCATCCAAGGTGTAGAGGTTGTGGCCGGATTCAGCCAAGCCGGGGATCCTGCTGGGCTCCAGGCCGGCGCCCACAGAGTTCACCAGGTAGTCCGCCTCCAGCTCTCTGCCTGCGACCAATACCCGTCTCTCTTTGGGGTCGATATCCTCCGCCTCTCCCTGCACAACCTCGATTCCCTTTTTCTCCAGAGCCGCCAGCTTCCGAATGATGCTGTCCGGGCGTCGAAGGCCTACCTGAATCCAAAGCAAGGACGGCCAAAATACGTGGTACCGGTTCCTGTCCACCAGAACAACCCGATGCTCACGTCCCAACCGTTCTCGCAACTCGTTGGACGTGACAACCCCCCCCAACCCCGCCACCCAGGATTGCTACAGTCTTTCCAGCCATTGAATCTCCCCTTTCGGTACACTGGCTCCGTGGCCCCATCTATTTCGGTGACGGTCGTCGCACCAAGAATGGATATTGCTAGTTGCCCTAGTCCCTCTGGGAGGCATCAGAGGGAGGCGGCATCATCCCCAAGGCCATATGGCCTCAATTTAGGGAGCCACATGAAGGGTTGAACCAGGACACTCGGCTCTTGATGGGGAGGTGGCGGGGGCAAACAATTAAGAAGACCGGCGTGGGCCGGTTCGATCTGTATGCCGGATGGGAGAGCCTATGAAAGCGCAGAAAAAACGGCTCCCGGACTGGGTAATGGTAGTTGCGGTGGTGGGCGGTATACCGGCGATTCTGGCCATTGGCCTCCTGGCATCAGGGGCTACGGTGCTTTGGCAGACCTTGATGGCTCTATTGGGCATCTTCTTGGCCGTTATGGCCCTGAGCATCTTTACGATGCCCAGGGCCAGCGATAGGTCCGCAGTCGCGGAGCAGAGACTAGATTCGTTGAAAGCGGACCCTGACTCTCGCCCGGACCTGGTGCCTGAGTCGTTGCATTGGATGCCTCCTCCCCCCTTCTGGCCTGTCACCATCGCAGCGCTGAAGACGACCGGGGATTGTCCTCTTGGTTATAAGCCGGGCGAGACCTGGGTTATCCATGGCGACGGCCACATCTCGCGGCCATTGTGCCGACCCGCAGTCGCCGTGATTAACCATATGTTTAACTCCGGATCCGTGGAGGAACCGGGACAGGAAGCCCCTTGTGACTGTCCCTTTACCGATCGTCAGGTGGTCTTCGCCATAGCAGCCAACTCTAGGGAATGACCGCCCGCCCGCCTGATTGCCAATGTTCCAGGCCGGGATCAACTGACGGGGCCACGTTGGTTGATTTCTGATAGCGTCCAAATGCTAGTTGACCGGGCCGTAGATATCCGGGTTTTCCGGTCCGGTAACGACGATTTGACCCACGGCTCCTTTGAAGAGGCGGCTCAGGCTATGATCGACGATCAGATACGTACCAGGCACATCGACCTTAAACTCGACCATAGTGGCCCCTCCAGCGGGGACCAGGATGGTCTGAACATTCAAACGGGGCTCCGATAGGTCACCTTCGGGGTAGGCTCGGTCGAAAATCTCACCGATCACGTGGAAGCTGGAGATAATGTTGGGTCCCGCAACCCCGAAGTAAATCCGGACCGTGTCTCCGACGTCAGCTTTCAACGCGTTTTCTCCCGTCAGGGCTCCCACCGCGCCGTTGAAGACCACGTAGTCGGCATCTTCGGCAATCAATTTTCCCATTGAAAACTGGCGCATCCCCTTGTCGCCCCGGTCTCCCTCCAGGTATAGGTCGCCTTGCACGACATAAAACTCCTTGTCCACCTCAGGCAGACCGCCTGCTGGTTCCACCAGTATCAGCCCGTACATACCGTTGGAGACATGGAGGGGAATCGGATCGGTGGCACAGTGGTAAATATAGATGCCCGGGTTCATGGCCTTGAACCGGAAGGCGGCGCTGGTCCCGGGAATAGCCTGACTGAGGGTATGGCCTCCCCCGGGCCCGTTCACGGCATGCAGGTCGATGTCGTGGGGGAAAATGCTGTCCGCCGGGTTGGTCAGGGTCAATTCCACGGTATCTCCTTCCCGGACTCGAATGAAGGGGCCGGGTACCGTACCGTTGTAAGTCCAGTACCGGTAGCCTATTCCATCGGCCAAACGGGCCTCCACCTCTTTGATCTCTAGCTCAACCGTGACCACTTCCGAGGTGGTTCGAGTAATCGGTGGTGGGATCGACGCCTGCGGCAGAGGAGGGAGGTCGATAGGTTGACCAGGGGTCGGGGAAGCCGGGAGTTCCTGCACCGGCGCCCCGGCTCCACCGGCGGCGCCTCCCCGATCCGTCAACGTCTCCCGAAGGGGGCTCGCCGGGCTTCTGCAAGCCATGGCCAGAATTCCCACTAGGACCACGATATATGCAAATTTCCACGGATTTCGTCTGAGTGCACGCATGGATTTCTCCTCCCTCCTCAACTTGGACGACGGTCCTTTATCCTCCTTCTCCAGCTTCAGAGAGTCCGATCCTCAGCGAATCAGTATTTGAGCACCACCAATGGCGCTTCCAACGCCATTGGTGGTGCTCCTTCCGATGCTTCTTCCGATGCTTCTTCCCCGATGCTTCTTCCCCGATGCTTCTTCAATGGAAGGGCTGTTTAGATCTTCCACTTGATCTGGCAACGAAGATCAGCATCTGCCCTTCCGTTAGTGATGAGTCGCTCTTGCGTCGGTCTTCGCTCTAGTTGGCTGCAGCTGCCTGCTCTTCGAAGTAGGAGGTATGGTCCTCGTAGTCAAGGACTATGAGCATTCCACCCGGGTATACCCCCCTGTTGGTGACGTGGGAGATAACGTGGCAGTGGAACACCCAAGTACCTGGATTGGTGCCGATTACTTCCACATCCACCGTTTGTCCTGGAGCAATGTCCTGGGTATTGACCACCACGGGATTCGTCAACGGATTACCATCGAGTTGCACTACTTTGAACTGGTGGCCGTGCAGGTGCATGGGGTGGTGTAGCTGTCCGGCGTTGATCATCCGAATGAGGATGCGTTCCCCTGTTTTGATCTTCAGGAGGGAGTCCTCCAACGTCTTGGGGAAGGAGTGGCCGTTGATGGTGTACAACCCCGCGGTTTCATGAAGCAGCAACGTATACTCCCGGTCGTACTGGGGCAGACCCTCACGAGGCTCCACGATAAACGCCCCAAATAGCCCCCTGGACAGCTGTACCAGCGTATTGGAGTGGGTGTGATACATCATGGTTCCCGGCTTAGGAGCAACGAATTCATACGTCCACGAGGCGCCGGGTGCGATGTCTGGTTGGGTGATGCCGGGGACCCCATCCTGGTCATTGGGCACCTCCATCCCGTGCCAATGGATAGTAGTAGCCTCTGGTAAGTTGTTGGTGAGATTGATCCTTACTTTATCTCCCTCTTTTACCCGGATTTCAGGACCTGGGTACTGGCCGTTGTATCCCCAGATTTCAGCAGTTTCCCCGTCCAACACTTCCCACTGAACTACATCGGCGGTCAGATTGATTACCACGTCCGGATCTGTGAACCGGCTGCCTGCTATCCCCGCGGGCCCGTCGCCCAAAGTAACTTGAGCAGGTCCAGGGTTGCTTGGTTGTTCGACTGATATAGTGTCCAACACGGCCGAAGACCCACTACACGCCATGGCCAAGATTGCTGCCAGTGAGAATAGCGCCAAGATCAGGACCCGTATCTTAAATTTTGCAACCATTGGCATTCCTCCTAGTTATCCTGTGATTTGTTTCACAAACCCACTCTAGCAACCTGCCCCATCGAGACAAAGTGGCAATCGGCACGTTGTTGCCCGGCCGGGTAGACTCGTTCTGTACGGCTAAATGGCCCGGTAGGATCAGTGACTTTCGGCACACCACCCGGGCCGGATATAATTGTCTTATAAGGAGTAGGGATGGCCAGTGGACGAAGCGTGCCCAGCGAAGTTTCCGACGACCCTCAGGACCAGGGGCGTAGGTTGTATGATGCGATCTCGGCATTGACCTCGGAGCTTTCCTTGGATGCCGTGCTCCAGAACATTGCCGATCTCAGCCGGGAGCTAGTCGGCGCCTCCTACAGTGCCCTGGGAGTCGTCGGCGAGAACGACACGCTCGTCCAGTTCATCACCTCGGGCATCAGCAAGCGGGGACGGGAGCGTATCGGCAGAATACCTGAGGGAAAGGGGGTGCTCGGGGTAGTCCTTCGGATGGGCAAGCCTCTGAGGTTGGCAGACCTCAACCAACATCCGGAGGCAGTTGGTCTTCCCCAGAACCATCCCATGATGAAGAGCTTTTTGGGAGTCCCCATCTCTTACAAAGGTCACTTGTTGGGTAATCTATATTTAACCAACAAGATTGGCGCCGAACAGTTTTCCCAGGGCGACGAGACCTTGGTCACTCTCTTCGCGACCCAGGCGGCGGTGGCCATCGAGAACGCGCGCCTGTTCGAGACCGAGTACCGCCGGTCCGCCCAACTGGACTTTCTGAACCGGGCCGGCAGAGAGTTGACCCGAATTTTCGACCTGGACCAACTGCTTCAAAGGGTTGCGGAGCTGCTGCAGGAAGGCTTTGGGTATCAGAACGTGCAGGTCTATTGGGTGGATCAAGATAACAGCACCCTGCAACTCCGTGCTCTTGCTGGTCTGGTCCACGACAGAGTTCTTCTGGGTATCGACCGGACGTGGGAAGAGGGCGTAGCCGGCCGGGCGGCCAGCAGCGGGCAGCCGGTGATGTGCAACGAAGTTTCCCAGGACCCCGAGCATGCGGCCCTGGATTCGGGGCTTGAAGCCTCCGCCGAGCTAGCGGTGCCCGTAATAGTTAAGGCAGAAGTGGTGGCTGTAATCCACGTGGACGGCATGGAGCCATATGCTTTCGACGATAGTGACATGAAGACGGTGGGGACACTGAGCGACCAGTTGGCCAACGCCATCGAAAACATTCAGCTTTACCGCCAGCAGCAGGAGCAGTCCCGCCGCCTGGCGGTGGTGGAGGAGCGGGACCGTATTGGCCGGGACCTTCACGACGGCGTGATACAGTCCATGTACGCCGTTGGCCTGACCCTGGAAGACATATCCAGCCGGGCTGATACGGAGCCTTCGGAAGTTAGGCCGAGGATCGATGAGGTAGTGGGCGACCTGAACCGGGCCATAGGGGATATCCGCTCATATATCATGGACCTGAGGCCCCGAGAGCTCCAGGGTAGAAACCCGGATGAGGCGCTGCAGTCATTGGCCCAATATCTGGAGGATCGAACAGGGGTATCCGTCGGTCTTGATGTAGGAATAGACCTGGCAAGTCTTTCAGAGCGATACATCGTGAATATATGGCACATCTTCCAGGAAGCATTTTCCAATATAGAAAAATATGCCGGGGCCAAAAGGGTAACTGTGTCTCTAGCCGTTTCCGACGGCAGTTTGATCCTGGACATCGCGGATGACGGGCAGGGCTTTGACCTGGAGAAGGCGGAGCTTGGCCGAGGGTATGGACTGCCAAACATCAAGGACAGAGCGGAACGCCTGGGAGGCGCCCTTCTCATCGAGAGCTCTCCCGGCAAAGGGACACGGCTGAACATCAGGATTCCGGTAAACTAGAAAGTGGAACCATTCTCGGCGGCCGGCGGCGCCAATCCTACCATGCCAAGGAATAATCATGTCGACAGATAAGCCCTTAAAGGTTCTGGTAGTAGACGATCATGACATCGTGCGAAAGGGGCTCGTCATGCTCATGTCCCGCCACGATGACCTCCAGGTAGTGGGAGAGGCCGGAACGGCGGCTGAGGCGGTGGAAAAAGCCCAGGAGCTATCCCCAGATGTGGTGGTGATGGACATCCGTCTGCCCGACGGCTCCGGCATAGAGGCCTGCCGCGAAATCCGGGCCGAAAACCCGCAGGTCAAGGTCCTCATGTTGACCTCCTACGGTGACGACGAGGCCGTCATGGGTTCTATCATGGCCGGGGCCTCGGGCTACTTGCTCAAGGAGATACGCTCCCAGGAAATCGTAGAGGCAGTCCGGCAGGTGGGGGCCGGCCAGTCCCTGCTGGACCCAAAAGTAACTGCCGGTGTGCTTGAGCGGGTCCGCAGAGGAGGTGATGACGACCCATTTGCTCAGTTGACCGACCAGGAGCGGCGCATTCTGGACTCCATCGCCGAGGGCAAGACCAACCGTGAGATAGCAGAGGAGGTCCACCTCAGCGACAAGACGGTGAAGAACTACGTCAGCAACATATTGAGCAAGCTGGAGGTGTCCCGGAGGTCCCAGGCAGCCGCCTATTTGGCGGACCATCGGGCCAGGAGGGACCGCCCTTGATAGAAGTCATCTAGCGAAGTCGTTGCAATCGATCTTCAGGTTAGGGCCGATGGATCCAGGGGGAATCCATTCGGCCCTCTTTTCTTGCCCAGGTGGCCCGCAAAAAGCATTACCAACGGCACTCACCAACAATTATCGCCGGCCTTATCCTGAGCGGGAGATGAGTATTCGGATTTTCATCATCGATGAACACAGATCGGCCAGGCAGATGCTGGCCCGGCGCCTTGCGTCTCTCCCAGACATGGATGTAGTGGGAACCACTTGCGACGGTGAGGCGGGATTGCTCCAGATCGAGAAATTGCGCCCCGACATTGTGCTCCTGGACACGAAAATGAAACGGGCCGATGGCATGGACATATGCCGGCGGGCGTGCGCTAACGCCAACGGAGGCAAAATTGCTGTCCTCACCTCTTACATTGACCCGGAGGAGCGCAGGCTGGCCTATCAAGCAGGTGTGCATGGGTACCTGGTCAAGGAGGTGGATACGCCGAACCTGGCTAGGTGGATAGCCGTGCTCGGCAGCCGGCCAAGCGAATAGGGCCATCCGTGCTCAATGGAGAGACATCATGAACAAGATCGAAGCGATCATTCGACCTGAGCAACCGGCCAAGGCTCAAGTTGCCTTGTTCGAGGTCGGCTTGGTGAGGCTAATGCAGCGCACATGACCGGCAGAGGGGTCCAGAAGGGGCGGGCCGCCGTTCCTAAAGGGGTAGGAACCTGTCCAGTAGATATGCGTGAAGCTGGAGCTGGTGGTTAACGATTCCGATACTCAAATCGCCATTGACACCATCATCCAAAAGGTTCGGACCGAAGATATCGGTGACGGGAAGTTCTTCGTCAATCCGGTGGCTGATGGCATTCGAGTGAGGACCGGCGAGCCGGGCGGCGAGGCCCTGTAGCCTTACCCCGCTGGCCGGGAGCGGAGAACCGTGCCTGGCGGCCTTGCGACTGGAATCAAGGGGACCCGATTCTTGGGAGCGAAGCACCAATGGATTTCGTTGGGTATGTCGTCTGAAAGGGAATCGCCGGTTGGAGGGATAGCGTCTTGGTAACGATCACAGCGCCAGGTGAGATCAGTGTGAATGAAGGTGGGTTGGAGATCTTGGCTCCCGCCGAGGAGAGGCAAGAATTCGACGTGGGGATGAAGGCCGGTCTCGGCCCAGCGGCCCATGAACCCTCACCGGGGGACTGGTTCTATTGGATGCCATCGCCCGGCGTGCGCTGCTACGTTTACCACAGCGGCCTTGAACGAGTGTAGCCGGTCTGTCGGCGGGTACGGGCATCGGCCGCCCTTGGCCGGCCGCCCCAATCAGCATGGAGGTCGTGGGTTTCCCGGCTATTACTTCAAGGAGGTTTCACCATGTTCTGGCTGAAGTCATGCCCCCATTGCGCTGGTGACCTTTACGATGCAAGGGACTTGTTCGGCGGGTATCTCGCTTGTCTGCAGTGCGGCCATTACCTGAGTGAATTGGAAGAGCTGGCCGTCGGCTGCATGTCCGCGGCGGCGCCGGAGACCGGGCTGACGAAGCCGGAAGCGGGTGAATATGGTGTCTTTGCAGGCCTGGAACAATCTGAAATACTTGAGCAGGTGAGTTGAGGGGTCATTCCCGATCGGGCTGAAGCACTGACGGTACCTGCCGCAACCATCGAAGCAACCCCTGCCGCAACCATCGAAGCAACGCCAGCCGTTGGCGCCGATACTTGGCATGTGGCATCACCGGACATCGGGCTGCGGCAGATTCGGGAGGATTACGGGTTTGACAACATTGAACGCCGCTTGGGAACAGACCAGCCACCGCGAGATCGGCAAGAGCCCGGTGAGCCCTGAAGGCGCGGACAAGGTAACGGGCAAGGCGTTGTACGGGGCAGATATCCGACTCCCCGGCCTAGTATTTGGCCAGGTACTGCGCAGTCCCCACCCTCACGCCCGCATCCGGTCGGTGGATACCCGCAGGGCGGAGTCCCATCCCGGAGTGCTGGCGATTGCCACTTCCCGGGACTTCGGCCCGCCACCCGGCGGAGAAGATGAATCCGCGAAGGATAGCACACCTTCTCTCAAGTACCTGAAAGACAACATCTTGGCCAGCGATAAAGTGTTTTATAAGGGTCATCCGGTGGCCGCTGTAGCCGCTGCCAGCCCGCATTCGGCGAAGGAAGCCCTGAAACTGATTGATGTGGACTATGAACCACTTCCTGCGGTCACGGACGTAGAGGCGGCCATGAAGCCGGATGCGGTAGTCCTTCATCAGCATCTGCCTCATAGCGGCCCAAATAGTGAAATACCTCAAGGCGCCAATGTTGCCAGGCACTCCCAACTCATGTTGGGTTCCGTTGGCCGGGGTTTCGAAGAAGCCGACGTGGTCATGGAGCGGGAATACCGGACGGTTTCGGTGCACCAGGGCTACATCGAGCCCCAGAATGCCACCGCATGGTGGACCCAGGGTGGCAAGCTGACCATATGGTGCAGCACTCAGGCGCCCTTTGGAGTCAGAGAGGATACCGCTCGAATCCTTGGGGTGCCGGTGTCCACGATCAAGGTCGTACCGATGGAAATCGGCGGCGCGTTTGGCGGCAAGCTGTCCTGCTATCTAGAACCCATCGCGGCCGTCCTTTCCAAGAAATGTGGACGGCCGGTAAAGATGACCATGAGCTACTCCGAGGTGCTGGAGGCCACCGGCCCTACCTGTGGCAGCCACGTGTGGGTGAAGATGGGGGCCAACCGGGATGGGCGCATTACCGCGGCCCAGGCATACCTGGCTTTCGAAGCCGGCGCTTATCCCGGGGCGCCTATTGGCGGCGCAATGGACTCCATGTTTGCGCCCTACGATATCCCCAACATCTTGATAGATGGCTACGACGTGGTGGACAATAAGCCAAAAACCGGGGCTTACCGCGCTCCGGGCGCTCCCATCGGCGCCTATGCCGTTGAGAGCCTCCTGGACGAGATCAGCCAAAAGCTGGATCTGGACCCCATCGAATTTCGGCTGCGCAACGCCGCCAAGGAAGGGACCCGCCGGGCCGACGGTACACGAAATCTCCCCATCGGCTGCGTGGAGGTTTTGAAGGCCGTTAGATCGCACCCCCACTATCTCCAGCCCCTGGAAGGACGATATCAGGGCCGGGGCGTCGCGTTGGGATTCTGGCGCAACAATACGGGTCCGTCCTGCGTGATCGCCAACGTTAACCCCGACGGGACTGTAGGCCTGGTGATGGGCTCCGTGGACCTTAGCGGCAGCCGGATGGCGGTGGCACAGCAGCTGGCCGAGGCCTTGGGCATTCCGGTGGAGGATGTGCGACCGCAGGTGGAAGATACTGAAACCGTAGGCTATACCTCTAGCACGTCGGGAAGCGGGATGGTCTTCAAGACCGGTTGGGCGGCGTATGAAGCTGCCCAAGACATCAAGCGCCAGCTTATAGAACGCGCGGCCCGGACCTGGCAGCTGCCCTCGTGCCTGGTGGAATACGCCTCTGGGGTAGCATACCGGAATCAAATGCCTGAACAGCGGATGACATTCAAGGAGCTGGCCGCGCGCATGAACATCACCGGCGGGCCGGTGGTCGGGCGGGGCAATGTATACCCCAAGGGCGTGGGCGGCTCTTGCACCGCCACCCTGGTAGACGTGGAGGTAGACCCCGATACGGGTAAAGTTCGTGTCCTGCGCTGTACAGCCTTCCAGGACGCCGGCAGAGCGGTACACCCAGGCAACGTTGAGGGCCAGATTCAAGGCGGGACCGCCCAGGGGATCGGTTGGGCCCTCCACGAAGGATATTACATGTCCGATGACGGCCGGATGCTCAACGCCAGCTTGCTGGACTATCGCATTCCTACGTGTCTGGACCTGCCCATGATCGACGCGGTGATCGTAGAGGTGCCAAATCCAGGCCACCCCTATGGCGCGCGAGGAGTTGGCGAGGCGCCCATTGTCCCGCCGCTGGCCGCAGTGGCCAACGCTGTCTCTCATGCCGTGGGAGCGAGGATGACGCGGCTGCCCATGTCACCAGCAGCAGTGCTGGAGGCCCTGGGAGAAAAAACCGGGTTGCCTCCCGCGATTAAAGGGCACGAATGATGAGTTAGGGAATGTCCGGAACCTTTTAAACGGCTGCCTGTTCTTGCATCGATGGGCATGGGACATCAGCATAGGAGCAGAATACGCAACAATCACCAGTTTGTGGCGCCAACACGGAATTGCAATGGACGCATTCGTAAAAGAATTGGCAGGCATCGGTAGGCATCTCGGCTGATTGTGCCGTGCCGCACTTTGGGCATGTCAACGTCGTCGTGGTGATATTAGTCATCTCTCCTCCAGACTATCGAGGCTCGAGACCTCGCTTATCGGCTTGTTACTCAATATGATGTCAGACCGACACGTTGGGGTGTAGCATTCCAATTACTTGCACCGGGTGTAAGGGCACAGCCAAGTGGCCTCGACCGCCTCAGTTCTTTGAAGGGACGTTCCTCGTCAGGCCGGCGTCCTCTTCCATCTCCTTGATCTGTTGCCACCTTCCGAAGTCTGATGCCGTCGCTTTTCGTAGGACGGTCAGTAAGGGTTCATCATCAGGCTGGGACATCACCAGGCCACGGGGTTCCCTCACGACCCATCCAATTTCCTGCCCTTTCCCCGTTTGT
>JADFJS010000039.1:0-3445 GCA_022566155.1 Chloroflexota bacterium | reverse complement strand
CGCTGGGTCGTGGAACGAACCCACAGCTGGCTGAACCGGTTCAGGCGTCTGCTGATCCGCTGGGAGAAAAAAGTGGAGAACTATTTGGCTATGCTGCATTTCGCTTGCGCCTGGATTACTTTCCGCGCTAGCGGGGTTGTTGGATAGGTTCTAAGTAGTTATTGCGGTGCATCTCCAGACCAGCAGCGTCTGCGAAGCCGACAGGATCGGCCGTCCGCCATCGGATTCCAACCTCTCGGATCATATTGCGCCAGAGCTCAGTGAGGCCGCTTGACGACCACGGGAACGGCGTGGATCGAGTTGCTGGCGAAACCTCGAAAGTTCCAAGGTGCGCTGACGGGCTGAGAGTTGTTCATTTCGTCTGTTGCGCGGGCCCTGATCAAATAACGGCCGGGCTCAGTGGCCTCCCAGACGTACTCCCACTGTTGCCAGGCGTGCCGGGACCCAGATTCTTGGAGGGTGGCGGCATTCCACTCCCAGCCGTCGTCGGTGCTTATTTCAACTTTTGCCACCGGGGCCGCGCCGGACCAGGCAACACCGCGCAGCCGGTGAGTGCCCACCTCCAGCATCTGGCCCCTGCCCGGCCAGGTAATCAGAGACTTGACCTTGATCGAGGTGACACGTTCGGCGGGGGAGCCATCGTCGGCGCCCAGGTCCCGATACACATAGTATTCGCTCTGGTGAAAACCCTGAAACGGCCGGTCCAACACCTGAATTTCGACCAACCACTTAACGGACGTCATTCCGTACCATCCCGGCACTACCGCGCGTAAGGGATGGCCGTGCTCCGGCAACAGGGGCACCCCGTTCATTTCGTAGGCCAGAAGAGTGCTGGGGTCAAGGGCTTTGTCCATGGGAAGACTCATCGCAAAGCACATTTCTGCCGATTCCCCTGCCTCGGTTCCCCGGTCGGCGCCGATGAGAAGCACTTCTTGGGCCGACGGCAGCAGACCCGCTCGGTCGAGTAGAGTACGCAGGGAAACTCCGGCCCAATTGGCGCTGCTCACCCCACTGTGGTCCCAGAGCAGTCCCTCTATGGGTGGTTGAATGGCCGCTCGGCTATTCCCAGCGCACTCCAGAAGGGCTTCCAGTTCCGTCCGGGGCATTTCCTTCAATTCCGCGTAAGTGAGGCTGAATTCGTCGCGCACCTTGCCGGTGACTTTCAGAGACCACTGATCAGCATCCATTGCCGGGACCGGGAAATGGTTCCGTATGAAAAACAGGTTGGTTGGGACAACCTGGCCATCAAGCAAAGACATCGGGGTCCCGGCGACCAAGGGTTCCTGGGACAGCACGTTGAGGGATGGCGATTGACTACCAATAACTTGTCGCATGAACACCTCTTTTAATCCGACGTTGCCCAGATTTAACAGCAGCGATAACCTCGTTGGTCAATCTGTCAGCTTGTCTGGTTTCATGATCATTTGGATTCTATTCCTGCTCGCTTCCAAGCACTCTGGTTGGGCGGACATCGAACGGTATAGATGGGGATAACTAGCAGCACGTTCCTCTTTGGCCGGGTGTCAGGCGTGGAGGGTGGAAACCCTGTTGAGCCGCAACTCCAACCCCGCAAGCAGCATCCGCTCCCCAGTGGTCAGTTCCGAGCAAACCCAGTCAATGATCCAGCGGGGATCATCGGATTCCTCATCAATCAGCAGATGCCGGGCGACGTTCAGCTGTTCCGCCTCGGTCATCCTATCGCGCACCAAGGGCAGGACAAAGGCCTCTTCGTTCTCGAAGTGGTCGTACTCTAGGACCCGCAAGTCCACCACTTTCCTGTACAGATGACGTCTGGTACGGGCCAGTACCCTGTCTTCCCCAATCTCCCGCTTCAGCACTTCCTCCACGTCGTGTAGCTTCTCCGCCAGCTCCTGGTGCTGCTGGTCCTCGAGAGCCGCCATAGCGGCTTTCACGTTTGCTTCCAGCCCGGCGAAGTCGCCTTTTTCCAGGAAGGCGACCAGGGATCCGGCCTGCTGGGCTAACTCAGCGTGTTCCGCCTCGTTGTCCCGGGCCGGCTGGGAATCCACCAGAGGCGCGGTCATATAGGCGTCCTCAGCGGTAGCATGAAACAAGATTCGTTTTGCCCAGATCTCGAATAAAGCGGTGAAGGCCGAAAGGTCGCCTCCTTCCTGCCTGCGGAACATCTCTAACTCCATGCGCTCCGAAAGCTGGCGAAACGCCTTGTGCATCAAGTGCATGACGTCGATGGGGCTGTCCAGGCGAGTTATTTCCGTTGTCATCGTAAGACCTCCTGATACAGTGTCATGGAGTCGGAGTAAAGGTTGGCTGACCCACGTCCCGCCCTGCTCCGGGAGTCGCCTACATCAGGCGACCCTCTTGACCGCAACTGTAGGCTCAGGTCGCGCTCGTAGCGTTCAATTCGAGTCCTGCCAGTAGTTGCCGTTCGCCCGGGGTTAGCGCTTCGGCCACCCAGTTCATGATCCAATGGGGCTCCGGTGATTCCTCGTCATACAGCAGCCGGCGGACAACCTCCCGTTGCCGGTCTTCGCTCATGGACCGGCGCAACATAGGCAGCAAAAAGGTTTCCTCATCCTCCAGGTGGTCGTCCAGGGCCAGGCGCAGGGAGAGTACCCGCTGGCACAAGTGTTGCCTGGTCCGTTGAATTATGCTGGTTCGCTGAATCTCCCCGTTTAAAACCGTCAGCACCTCCTCCAACATCTCCGTGAGTTCCAAGTGGCCCCGGCCATTAGCCGCCGCCATCTCGCGTTTGACCTTGTGCGCCAAACCGCCATGCTCCAACTGGGTCACCGACTTGGCGCCCGGCCGGGAGCTCTCAGCTTCCAGAGCGGCCGGGGACATAAGCGCGTCTTCCTGTTCAAAGAAATAGAGCAGGCCCGAAGCCCAGCTATCGAAGGCGCATCGGAAGGCTTGAAGGCTGCTTTCCGCTCCGGCCTGTTCTGCAATCTGGGCCACCATGGCGCCCCGGCTGCGCAACGCCTTGTGGATCAGGCGTATCGCGTCAAGGGGACTCTCCAGGGCGGTGAATTCCGAAGTCATTTGCCAAACCTCCACGGATGCCTAGCCCCCGCACACCTGGAACACGAGCCACCATCTGTCGGGGATTAACATGTCGCAAAAACGTGGACCGCTACCAATATCACGAACGTAGATATTAACCAGCCATATTTATTAGCATTACGCCATTGTATGGTAGATCAGGGGAACAGGCTTGGGCAGGGTCATTTGGCCCAAATTGGTGGGGCCATTGGTCACCCGAGGGTGGGCGCCCTCGGAGTTACGAACGTGTTGATCGGTATTACGTCCGGCTACCGGCGTCTCTGGCGTCTCCGGTAGCCTTGAACCAGCGCTAGCGTCGCAGGGAATCGCTGACGGCACGCAGCCAGACGCCGAAGAGGTGAAGGACGATGCGGTGAGAAAAATGGCCACATCAGGCGCGGCCACGATCCACCAGGCATCGGCAATG
>JADFJS010000038.1 GCA_022566155.1 Chloroflexota bacterium | reverse complement strand
CCATACACCATTTCCCCTACGGGAATTGTGGTGGTGAACTGCTGGTTTGGCGGTGTCCCAGCCAGCCGAACCAGCAAGTTTGGTGAAGGGTTTGGCTTAAGAATCTGGCTGAGAGTGTCGGTGTCAAAGAGGAACATCAGGCCTCAAATGACACGGGCCGGTCCGTAGACTGTTCCCGCTGCCGGTAGATGTCGTCGATCACCTGATCCAAGTCTTCGAAGTCGGCCCAAGCGCCCACTGCGGCCCGAAGACCTTTCGAGGCGGTTGGCTCTTGCTCTAATTGGGCCAGGTCCTCAGCCGACACCAGGGCAGCCATAGGTTTGCCCCTTCGCTCGATTAGGAATCGCTCGTTTTTGTAGACTACCCGACTCATTAGTTCTGACAGATGTTTTTTTGCGTCGGCCACGCTCATGCGGGTAAGCATGCGGAACCTCATTAATGGTCAATATGACTCGATGACCATTATAGCACAGAATTTCTTACACCAACACCCTAAACCCGTAGCTGGGCAGGTTCAGGTCGCCCTCCCGAAAGCGGGACATGCGCAGGGTGTGTATGTCGATGGTGGCAGCCTGGCCGTCCAGGATTAGCTCGGCCATGAGGACTCCCACCATGGGCGAGAGCTTGAACCCGTGGCCGCTGAATCCCACGGCGCAGTACAATCCCTCCACGCCAGGCACCCGGTCCAAGATGGGATGCCAGTCGGGGGTTATGGTGAAGAGGCCCGACCAGCCTCCCCGGAAGTAGGAATCGGACATGGCGGGCATACGGCGAGCCAGTTTACCCAAGGTCAGGGACACCTCGGCCATATCCACGCCCTGGTCGTAGGTCTCGACCTCGGCCTGATCCTCGCCGAACCCTATCATCGTCATGGCGGCGCCATCGGGCCGGAAGGAAAACGACTGGGCAATATCGCCCACCGTGGGGTGATGCGGTAGCTGGTCCACGGGCCGGGTCAGCATGGCCACCTGGTGGCGGACCGTGTCCAGGGGCAGCTCGATACCCGCCCGGCCCAACTCCCCCCGCGACCACGGTCCCGCGGCCACCACCGCCACCGGCGTCTCCACCGTGCCTTGTGGTGTCACGACGCCTCGGACCCGGTCTCCGGAAACCTGGATGCCTATCGCAGGCGTCCTCAGTTGGATCTCCGCTCCCATCTCCCGGGCCCTGGTGGCGTAGGATGTGGTCACCAGGTATGGATCAGCGTAGCCCGATTGGGGCTCCCAGGCCAGTCCCTCCGTATCCGCAATCTCCAGCATAGGGGCCAGGTCTTTAACCTCTTGGGCCGTCACCAGGCCGGTGTCTATGCCCAGCTCTTGCTGCATGGCCACGTTCCGCTCCATCCCCGGCCGGTCAACCTCCTCCACGATGACCAGGTAGCCGGTCTCGACGAACCCGGAGGAGCCGCCCACCAGTTCGTCGAAATTGGTAAACACCTTCAGGCTCTCCCAAGCCATGGATGCGGTCACCGGGTTGGAGTAGTGCATCCGGCAGATAGCCTGGGAGCGGCCGGTGGACCCGGAGCCCAGAACGTCCCGTTCCAGCAGTAGGGAACGGGTGACGCCCTGCTTGGCCAGGTAGTACAGGATGCTGCATCCCATCACGCCGCCACCGATTATCACCACGTCGGCGGTTTCCCTCATGCTATGTTCACCTCCGGACAGCTGGCCGGGCTAGAATAACTCCGGTCCATCGGCTGCAAAGTTCTGCTTGGCGTATCCTGTGAAGGGTGAGCCCTCCCGACAGCCAGAACCATATCTTAAAACATAGGTGTGCAACATGGAAACAGGAACGGGGAATCGGTAACGCCATGCTTGTGGTTGATTCCCTCTTCCAAACTTGTTGACAGTTGCTGACTCCAAGAGTAGACTCCTAAATAATGATTCTCGCATCTATGACGAATTGCCTTTGTACGTGTCCCCTGACATAGGGGGCAGGTAGTCTATTAACTTCTAAAAACCTTTCTAGACACGCCTAGCGCCCGCCACTGCATTTGCCAGTTGGCGGGTTTTTATTTTGTCCAGAGTCAGGAGGACCAGGTGAGCACCAGGACCGGAAACATCCCAGTGATTCCCCAGGAGCAGATACACGAAGAGAGCATGGAGCTCGCCAAGACTTCGTCCGCGATAATCCCTTTCATGGATTACGAGATTCAGCGCCTGGAGGAGGAGTCCGCCGCCTTTCAGGCTGGTGAGCAGGACCAGGCCCAGTTTACCCCCTTCCGTCTCAAGCAGGGGGTTTACGGCCAGCGCCAGGCCGACGTACAGATGATCCGGGTGAAGATCCCCGGCGGCATACTTACCGCCGATTCGCTGGAAGCCCTTGGGAAGGTGGCCAAAGACTACGCACCGCTGGAGAGAGGCCACATCACTACCCGGGAAAACATCCAGTTTCACCACATTCCCCTGGACCAGTGCCCCGAGGTGCTACGCCTCCTGGGCGATGCGGGGCTGACCACGCGGGAAGCCTGCGGCAATACCGTGAGGAACGTGGTGGGCGCGCCGGCAGCCGGGGTCTGTGTCGACGAAATATTCGATCCTACTCCCCACCTGGCCGCCTACGTAAGGTTTGGCGTGCGCCATCCCATCACACAAAACTTCCCGAGAAAGTTCAAGACGGCCTTCACCGGATGCGACTCCCACGACCACGTCGCCGCCGCCATCCAGGACTTGACCTTTGTTTCTCAGTACAGGCAGAAAGGCGATACCCAAGAGAAAGGATTCAAGGTTTTCGTGGGCGGTGGCACTTCCATCATGCCCAGGCTGGCCAAACCCCTGTACGAGTTCGTGTCCGAAGAGGACTACCTGCGGGTGACCCTGGCCATCTGGACGGTGTTTAACAACGCGGAAAGCCTGCGCAAAAACCGCATGATGGCACGCATAAAGGTGCTCGTGGACAAGATTGGAATCGATCCTTTCCGCGAGCTGGTGGACGCCGAGCTGGCACAGATAGGCCCAATCGATCCCAAGCCTTTGATGGACGTGGAAGAATTACAGCGGGAGGTGCCGCCCCGGCCATCCTCTGCCGGGTCCAACGGCCAGAATGGAGGCGGACAGTACGACAAGTGGCGAAAGACCAACGTGGAGGAGCAGAAGCAGAAGGGTTTCTACATGGTGTACGTGAAGGCCCCCCGGGGCGATATCACTCACACCCAGTTCCAGGCACTGGCTGACATCGTCCGGCGCTACACGGGTGGCCGTGCCGCCGCCAGCCAGGAACAGAATCTGGTGCTACGTTGGGTGCCCGAAGGGTTCCTGCACGAAGTCTGGCAATCCTTGGATGCCATCGAATTATCGGAGGCTGGCGCTCACACCATCTCCGACGTAGTTTCTTGCCCTGGAACCGACAGTTGCAAGCTGGGGATCACCTCCTCCATGGGCTTGGCCAAATCCGTACGGGAGGAGATAGAGTCCTGGAACGGGCTGGCCGAGGACGAAGGGGTCCAGAAGATCCACATAAAAATAAGCGGCTGCCCCAATGGCTGCGGCCTGCACCACATCGCCAACATCGGGTTCCATGGAGCCGCCGTAAAAGGCCCCGATGGGCAACAGATCCCGGCCTACGAGCTGTTCCTGGGTGGCAACTACGGCGACAACCGCGTCGAAGATTCCCGCATCGGCACCCGCATTCCCAGGATCAAGATTCCAGCCAAAGTGGTACCCCACATCGTCCGGGACATCACCACTTACTACAAAGACAACCGCGAGGACCAGGAGAGCTTCAACCAGTTCCTGGACCGGGTTGGGGTGGCGGAGCTAACCGCCGTCGCCGCGGCGGCCCAGAAAGTAGCCGAAAGCGCGGAAGCCGGCTCCGACCTGTACATCGACTGGGAGCGCACCAATCAGTATGTGCTGGAGCGGGGCGAGGGGGAGTGCGCAGTCTAGCGTTCGATTGTGGCACCTTCCCTGGACGGTAAAGTAATAGCCTTTGTGGAAGCCAGGATGGCCTCGGAGATGGCTTCCCTGATCCAACGCCACGGCGGGATTCCTTACCCGGCCCCCGTCCTCCAGGAGAACTACCTGGAGGACGACCCCCATGTCATTCAACTGGTCAACGACATCTGCGATGGCAACGTGCAGGTGGTGGTGCTGCTCACCGGCGTGGGCACCCAGGCCCTGGTCCGGGCCGCCGCCGCCATGGGTAAGGAAGAAACCTTCCTGCGCGCCCTGGATCAGCGAACGGTGATTGCCCGCAGTCCCAAGCCGGCCCGCGTGCTGCGCCACTACAAGATACACATAGACGTCATGCCGCCGGAACCCTTTACCTCCCAGGAATTGCTCAATGCCATCAAGGACATTGACCTGGCGGGAAAAGAGTTGGCGGTGCAGGCATACGGTGCGCCCAACGGGTTCCTAACCCAGCAATTACGGGACCGTGGGGCCAATGTGCGGGAGGTCACTCTCTATACCTGGGGGCTCCCCCAAGACCAGACACCGGTGATCCGGATGATCGATGGGCTGGGACAGGGAGAGATCGACTCCGTTGTCTTTACCAGTCAGCCTCAGGTGGGGAATCTATTAACCATCGCAGGCCAGGCGGGGCTCGAAGAAAACCTGATGGGTCACCTGAACGGGCCACTGGTTGCCGTGGCTTCGGTGGGACCGGTGTGCAGCCGGCGGCTACATGAGGCGGGGATCAGCGTGGACGTGGAGCCGGAGCATCCCCACATGGGGAACCTGGTGGTGGCCTTGGCCGAATATTTCGCCGGTGCCGGTTAGATCTCCAGCCAGTGATTCTTTCCGCAAACAGGCGCTGCCAATACCGTTCGTGGTGAGCTTGTCGAACCAGCCGCCACAAGCGTGCCCTTCGACAAGCTCAGGGCGAACGGATAATCACAATGGCTATTTCCAAATCTCGGCGTTAGCTTCTTAGCCAGCGTTTGAGCCGCTGCCAACCGGTGCGGCGTTCTTCCACGACCCGGCCGCGCCATCGCTTTTCATAGGATATCGACCTGGGTGATACAAAGTACATCAAGTAGGCCACCACTAGCATTGCCAGCCCGACCCAGAGTAGCAGGGTGAAGAATATGATCCCGATCAGGAAGACAATCACCCCTGCCAGCATTATCTTTCCCGGCGTGATGGAAGGCAACCGCCCCAAATTTCCTTGCTTGGAGGAGCCATCCGGAGGGCTTTCCTTGAGCATGGTGGGCGGCCTATCCTCCAACGGTCGTTCCACGTCTTTGGCCGTGTCGCTGGCGGCTGCCTCTCCAACTCTTTTCAGGATCTCCTCAATCTCATCCTGGTACTTTTCAGGCATAACTCCTCCAGTCCCGGCGCTCCGGGTTGGTTCCCCAACACGCTAGCTCCAATGGAGTCGAGAGCATCCAGATCCTCATGCGCCCCACTTTCGCAAAGGGAGGTTGTGGGGAATCACTCCGCAATCCTCGTTGAAGGACCGGAAGTACGATGCTTTGGAATGTTCGGATAGACACTTAATACGCGCCTGCGATGACCTGAAGAATCTTGATCACACCGCTGGGCGGCGCCGGTTGCAA
Source organism: Chloroflexota bacterium (assembly GCA_022566155.1). Classification (GTDB taxonomy): domain Bacteria; phylum Chloroflexota; class Dehalococcoidia; order Lucifugimonadales; family UBA3495; genus JADFJS01. Next base: position 9,387 of record JADFJS010000038.1, on the reverse strand, counting down.
CCCCGGCGCGGCGGTGAGCCTGGAAATCAACTTTAATTATACCGTACAAGCATAGCCGGGGGAAGTTGGCCAGCCTCAGATACGAGCGCCAGCCCATCTGTAGAGACGCCCGCTGGCAGACGACAATCGACCGTGCATTTTTGACCCGCGCGGCCTAAAGTTCGCCCAAAGCTCCCGAGCCGGCTAATCGGCGTGCCATTGCTGGGGCATCTGCTTGCCCGTGACCAGAAACATGACCCGCTCGGCTATGTTGGTGGCGCGGTCGGCGATACGCTCCAGGTCGTGGGCTACCCAGAGAAGATGGGTCCCCCGCTCTATCCAGGAAGGCGTCCGCGCCATATCCAGCAGCAGCTCTTTAACCAACCTGTTGTAGAGAACATCCACCGCGTCGTCGTCCTTCCAGACCTGAGAAGCAGCATCCGTATCCCGATCCACCAGCGCCCGCAGGCTACGGCGCAGCATATCCAGTCCCCGGTCGGCCATCTCTTGCATCTCAGGAGGCATCTCGGACAGCGGCTCTTCTCCCACGATCAAGCTGACCTTGCCTATGCCCTCGGCATAATCTCCCATCCGCTCCAGTTCCACGGCAATGTGTAGCACCGCCAGCAATATCCTCAGGTCAATGGCCAGAGGTTGTTGCGTCGCTATCAGGTCTATGCACTGCTCTTCCAACTGGAATCGTTTTTCGTTGACCTGTTTGTCCTCATCGATCACTTCAAAAGAAGCTTGAAGGTCCCGCGCATGCAGAGCGGCCATCGACTTGATGATAGCCGCCTCCACCATCTTGCCCAAGGCCATCAGATTATCCAGCAGATCTTTGAGACTGCGGTCGAAGTCGGCCCTGACCATATCCGCCCTCCTTTCCTACCCGAACCGGCCCGTGATGTAGGCCTCTGTCCGCTCGTCTTGAGGGTTGGTGAAAATCTGCCTGCTCTCACCATACTCCACCACATGGCCTATGCGTGTGTCATCGGCCATGAGAAATGCCGTGAAGTGGGAGACCCGTGCCGCCTGCTGCATGTTGTGGGTCACGATGACGATGGAGTACTCTTCCGACAGCTCCCGCATCAGCTCCTCAATGGCCAGAGTGGCGATCGGATCGAGGGCCGAGCACGGTTCATCCATCAGAATCACCCTGGGCTGCACGGCCAGGGCGCGGGCGATGCAGAGGCGTTGCTGCTGGCCGCCGGACAAGGCAAGCGCGCTGCTATTGAGCCGGTCCTTTACCTCGTCCCATAGGGCGGCACGGTGCAGAGATTGCTCAACAAGCTCATCTATGTTTCCCTTGAACCCATTGATGCGCGGCCCGAAGGCGACATTATCGAACACGGACTTGGGAAAGGGGTTGGGCCGCTGGAAAACCATTCCGATCTGGTACCGTATCTCGGTGGGGTCCACCGAGGGCGCGTAGAGGTCCTGGCCTTCAAAGAGGACCTGGCCCGATATCCTGGCGGTGGGAATCAGGTCGTTCATCCGGTTAAAACATCGCAGGAGCGTGCTCTTACCGCACCCGGATGGGCCGATGATCGCGGTGATACGGTTGCGGACAATGTCCAGGGTAACGTCTGTGACCACCCTTTTATCGGCATAGTAAACATTCAGGTTCTTGGTCTGGAGGATCGGGTCCGCCACCTGCAAAGAACTACCCTCCGTCCCGATTCTGAAACTTGTTCCTCAAGAACACCGCACCGGCGTTCAATACCAATAGGGCGACCAACAATACGATTATACCGGCAGCGGCAGCCTCCTGGAAGCCGGCCTGCGGGCGCGCCGTCCAGTTGAAGATCTGAATGGGCAGTGCGCTGAACCGGCTAAAGGGGCTGTCGGGCGTGAAGGGCACAAAGGTCAATGCCCCGATGACGATGAGCGGTGCGGTTTCCCCGATGGCCCGGCTAACCGCCAGGATGACGCCGGTCAAGATGCCGGGAAAGGCCTGGGGGAGCACCAGGTTCCAGATCACCTGCCACCGGGTGGCGCCCAGGGCGAAGGCGCCCTCGCGAGTTGACGCTGGAACGGCCCGCAGAGCCTCCCCGGCAGCCACGATAATGATGGGCAGGACCAGCAAGGCCAGAGTAAAGCCGCCGGCCAGGACGCTCTGGCCCATGTGCATGCCGCGAACGAAAATTGCCAGCCCCAGCAAGCCGTATACGATGGAGGGCACCCCGGCCAGGTTGGCGATGTTGAGCTTGGCCAGGCGGGCCAGCCGGTTGTTGCGGGCCGTGTACTCCTCCAGGTAGATAGCCGTGCCTACACCCAGGGTGAAAGCCACCACACTGGTTATGGAGATCACATATATGGTGCCCAGCAGCGCGGCCTTGATGCCGGCCTGGTCTGGGTGGCGGGAGGCGAAACTGGTGAGGAAGTCCCAGTCCACCCCGGACGCGCCCTTTACGCCGATGTAGACCAGCAGGACCGCCAACATGCCCAAGGCTACGCTGATGGCCAGAAGGCACAGGGCGTGAAAGGCCCGGCCCTGCCATTTTCGGCGGTTCATTCTTCTGCTGAAATCGCCTGACGATATGATCGCCATTACTCGTACTCCTCCTGGAACCGCCGCACCACGTATTGGCTGAGCAGGTTCATCAGCAGGGTAATGGCAAACAATAGCAACGCCACGGCGAAGATGGTCCGAAACTCCAGCGTGCCGTTGGGAGTGTCGCCCTGGCTGACCTGGACGATGTAAGCGGTCATGGTCTCGATGGGCACCAGGGGATTCAATGTGAAAGTGGGGTTTTGTCCGGCGGCGATGGCAACGATCATCGTCTCTCCCACCGCACGGGAGGCCGCCAAGATGAAGGCCGCCATGATGCCCGACAGCGCCGCGGGAACGACCACCCTGGTGGAAACCTCCAGTTTTGTCGACCCAAGAGCGTAGGCCGCTTCCCTCAGAGACCGAGGCACTGACCTCATGGCGTCCTCGCTCAGGCTGGAGACCATGGGCAGGATCATGATACCCATCACGATCGACGCGCTCAGGGCGTTGAAGACGGCGATGTCCTCGGACAGACCCCGCAGCAACGGAGTTATGAACAGAAGCGCGAAGTAGCCGTATACCACGGTGGGTATTCCAGCCAGGACTTCCAGCACCGGTTTTAGCGTCCGCCGCACCGGATCGGGGGCGTATTCACTCAGGTAGATAGCGCTTAATAGGCCCAGGGGCAGGGCCACCACCATTGCCCCAACGGCGGTCAACATTGTACCAGCCACCAGGGCCAATACCCCAAATTGCTGAGAGGTGAAGAGAGGCGTCCACTTGGTTCCGGTCAGGAACTTGAAGATCGAGACGTCACCAAAAAACTGGACGGCCTCGAATAACAGAACGGAGACGATACCGACGGTGGTTAGGATGGAGATGGAGGTACAAAGGATGAGGGTTATCTTGATGATGCGTTCCGGTAGGAGCTGTTGCCAGCTACGCCGCCGGAATAGATTCCCCTGTGGAGGAGCGGCCCTAGAACCGGTCAATTCATCCCTTGCCAACCTTTTCTCCCAGTCTACTAACGGTGTGTACCCAACGGGGCGGCAGATGCCGTTCGCCCCGCCGGCTCTGGGCCCCTAACAGAGTAAATCCATCCCCACCGGTTTACAAGCCACTGTTGAGTAATCGGACCCGGACTCCCGCAGTTGAGGAACCCGCTTGCCGGGGGAACGGACTGTCCTCACTGATTGGAGGCCAGGATCTCCTCCACGGTGCCCTGTTGGGGATCGCTGCCACCGAAGAGCGTGCCGGTCAATCCCTTCTCAAATCGGGCCAGCGCCAGCTCATACACGCGGGCGGGAAAGGCAACGAAGCCCACTTCTTCGATCAGCCGCTCCCGCTCGGGGCTGATGTGGTAGCGAACAAAGTCTTTGACCGCGTCAACATCCGCCGACTCCCTTGCCACGTACATCAGCAGTGGCCTGGAAAGCGGTTCGTAGCTGCCGTCATTGATGGTCTCGCTGGTGGGGAAGACGCAACCATTGCCGCCATCGACGGCCACCACCTTCAAGATATCCTGATTCTCCAGGGCGAATGCGTAGCCAAAGTACCCCAGGCTGCTCCTGTCGCCTGAGACTCCCTGAACCAGAACGTTGTCCCGCTCGCTGGAAGTAAAATCGCCCCGTGAGGCCTGGGCTTCTCCATTTATCACCCTGGTGAAGTAGTCGAATGTCCCCGAATCCACGCCCGGACCATACAACCTCAGGGTCTGGTCCGGCCATTCGGGACGCACATCGATCCACCGCTTGATCTTTCCCTCCGCCTCTGGGGACCACATGGCATGGAGGTCCGCCACGGTCAGACACTGGACGAAGTCATTGTCTGGATTCACCGTGATTGTTATCCCATCGATGGCTATGGGTAGCTCAATGTACTCTACGCCGTTCTCCGCGCATTTCTCAACCTCACTTTGCTTGATCGGGCGTGAGGCGTTGTTGATGTCCGTTTCTCCGGCGCAGAACTTCTTGAAACCGCCGCCGGTTCCGGAGATTCCAATGACCAAACGCGAGGGTACAACGGATACTTTGGCAAACTCTTCAACCATCGCCTCGCTGATGGGGAAAACGGTACTGGACCCGTCTATGTCGATGGTTCCGGCGCCGCACGCCGCCAGGACCAGAGCCAAACAAACCAGCGCCCCAGCAAGAGCGAGGCGGCGCCTACGCTTTGGAATCTCTTGCCCGCCAATCCTCATCCTCGCTCACCCTCGTCATTCCGGCGAAGGCCGGAATCCAGGCTCGCCCTTCGTCTTAAACACAACGTGGTAAAGAAGTTTACGTCTCTCGGTTCCGGCATTCGCCGGAACGATGGACGGGCTGTCATCACAATGGTATCCATTCCCGAGATGAAAATAGGGCGCGATTGCCTGACAGATTGGGCCGATCTGATGCCTTTCGCCCGCCTAGATTGTATACTGAATCGGACAATAGTGATGCCGTTACCGTTTCGCCCTTGATGGGGCTTGCGACCGGCCCAATGGGAATCTCCCCGTTAAATCTGGGACCAAGCACTTTGTTGAGTCATTAAAAGGTCTAACTGTGAATCAAAAGCTACTACTCAGCGTGGTTGACCAGTCACCGGTGCGCGACGGCGGCACGGCCGGCGACGCCCTGTGGGATTCCATTCACATGGCGGAGGAGGCGGAAAAGCTGGGATACGCCCGCTACTGGCTAACCGAGCACCACAGCTCGACCAACCTGGCCGGCACCAGCCCGGAGATCTTGATAGGCCAGGTGGCCGCCCGCACCAGTACGATACGCGTGGGCAGCGGCGGGGTTATGCTCTCCCATTACAGCGCTTTGAAGGTGGCGGAGACCTTCCGTGTCCTAACGGCGCTCTACCCCGATCGCATCGACCTGGGAATCGGGCGAGCCCCCGGAAGCGATCCAATCACCGCCGCCGCCCTGGCTTATCCGGGACGGCCCAACGAGGTCCACCATTATCCGCAGCAGGTGGCCGACCTCCTGGGGCACCTGAATGGACGTCTAGATCCGGATCACGTTTTCGCGGGCATCCGGGCCGGGCCAGGTGTTCCAAACGCCCCCGACGTTTGGATGTTGGGCTCCAGGTATGAGAGCGCCTTCATGGCGGCCCAGCTCGGTCTTCCCTTTGCCTACGCTCACTTCTTCGGTCTCGGGGTAGAAGAAGGCCCAGCCATTGCCGAGCAGTACCGGAAGAACTTTGTACCCTCTGAGTACCTGTCGGAGCCCAAGATAAACGTGGGCGTGCAGGTCCTCTGCGCCGAAACGGAGGAAGATGCCCTACGGATAGCGGCCAGCCGCAACCTGGGAAGACTCTACTCCAGGACCGGCCGGGGCAAGGGTATTCCCACCGTGGAAGAGGCCTTGGCCTACTCATTCCGCGCCGACGAGCTGGAATTTGTGCAGCAGTACCAGCGGTTGTGTGTCGACGGCGACCCTCAGCAGGTGAAAGAGGGACTGGAAAAGATAGCCGAGATGTATCAGACGCCGGATCTCAGCATAGTTACTAGCTGCTACGCATACGCCGATCGTCTCCATTCCTACCAACTCGTGGCCGAGGTTTGCGAGATCGGCCGGGACTGACATTTAGGGGACTGACCTTTGGGGGACTGAACCTTACTGGGCAAACGCCTCAATCGCCCGCCGGTAGGACGGCACATGATCTCCCACGGCGAATGGCGCAATCACCGGCTGCTGCAGTCCGGCCTCGCGGATTCGCTCCAGCTCCTCCCGGCATTCCCCACCGCTGCCCAGCAAAGCTAGCTGGTCCTGCATGGCCGGGGTGATGGCTGCCTCGGCGCCGGCAACGTCTCCGCGAGCCAGGGCTTGTTCGGCAACGGACATCTCTGCCTCAAAACCCATCTGGCGAAAGAAGCTCCGATAGAAGGGATTGCCTGCGTAGCGGCCGATCTCCCGTTGTAGTGCAGACCGGGCGGCCCCGATGGCATCGGGGTCATCCGCCACCGCCACCCTTACATATCCGGCGATGTCGATCTCGGAAGGGTCCCGCCCCGCTTTGACCGCGCCCCGGCGGACGTGTTCAGCGACCTGCGCCATGTAGCCGGGCGGCGCCCAGCTCAGCAGCACACCGTCGGCCATCTCTCCCGCCAGCTCCAGCATCTGAGGCCCCAGGGCCGCGATGTAGATGGGGACCCGGCCAGCCGGTCCCGCCGCACCGAGGCTGACGCCCGCCACCTGGAACTCCTTGCCCTTGAAGGTGACCTGCTCCCCGTCCAGCAGACGCCGGACGATGGTGATGGTCTCACGCAGCCGGGTCAATGGCCGCCGAAAGGGTATACCGTGGGCGCTCTCCACCGAAGACCGGTTCCCCACGCCAAGACCGAGGATGAAGCGTCCACCGGAAACGGCGGCCAGGCCGGAGGCGGACATGGCGGTGATCACGGGCGTGCGGCCGTAGATGGGAAGGATGCCGGTGGCCACGTTTAGCTTCCCGGTAGCCATGGCGATGGACGTCAACAGGGTCAAGGCGTCGCGCCCGGCTCCCTCCGTCATCCAGAGCGACTCGTAGCCACCATCATCAGCAAGGCGGGCCAGGTCCAGGTAATCCTGGGGCGAGAGCTGGGGGTCGTTACCCAGCCGAATGCTTAATCTTGCCATGTTAGTCCGCCGGCTGACCTTCCAGCATGTTGAGTTTGGCCGCCAGGTCCACGAAATCGTCGGCCACGATGTCGAAAGATGGGTCGGGAGTGGCATCCGGCGTGCGGCCCGGCCCCCTCTCCAATGGGCGCGGCACGAAGGCCGACCGTAGTCCAACCTCTTGGGCCGAGAGCAGGTCCCGCTGGTGGGCGGCCACCATCATCACCTGGTTCGGGGCCAGGCCCAGAAGGTCGCAGCCCGTCTGGTAGGTCTCGGGGTCCGGTTTGTAGTGCCTGGCCACCTCCGCGCCCAGGATGCAGTCCCAGGGCAGCCCGCCGTTCTTGGCCATGTTGGTCATCAGGGCGATGTTTCCATTAGACATGGGCGCGATTATGTGCTTGGCCTTGAGACGCCATAGGCCGGGTACTGAATCGGGCCACGGGTCCAGCTTATGCCAGGCAAGGTTGAACTCTGCCTTCGTCTCTTCGCTGATGCCCGTGATATTGAACTCGGCCAGGACCTCTTCCAGGGCCATCCGGTGCAAGGCGTCCAGGTTGGTCCAGGGCAGCTCCCCGGTCCGCACCCGGTTCATGGAGGGGCCGTACTTCCCGCGCCAGGCGTCGGCGAAGGCATCCCAATCGGCCTCAACGCCGTTGGCCTTGCCGAATTCCTTCCCTTGCCGGATGATGCTGGAGCGCCAGTCCACCACCGTGCCGAACACATCGAAGACCAGCGCCTTTACTTCCAGTGCACACATGATCGCTTCTCCTTCGCCGGTTGTTTAGCTTTGGAGGGCCGTAAATATACTCGGGAGATGCCCATTGACCCGCCTCGCGGGGCGTTGGCAGCCGCAGCATACCGGCGGCCAGCGGCCCATGTCAATTAGCTTGCCACTTATCGTGGATCGGCCGGCCTGGGTAAGTTGGGCGGTAGGTTTCAGTCCGTTCCTAGCTTTTTCCGGCGATCCTGAGCAAGATCTCCGTAAGCTCCTCAGGGTTGGTGATCATGGGATCGTGGCCCGAGTCGATGTGATACGTTTCCCACCCAGCCTTCTTGACCCTCTCGGCCACCGAATCGAACCCCGCCTCGCTACTGCCCACGAAACTACGGCGTACCGCGCTTGCCTCGGTCCGCCCAAGGCGTACGGGCTGGGCGAAAGACGCCGCCGGATGTGGCGTTACACGGGCGCCGACCCAGGCTAGATCCACGGGGTCTTTGATTCCCCACCGCTTTCCCACCTCTTCCGGTGTAGCTGGGGGCGGCAGGAACGCGTCACCGCGGTCCAAACAACCTCTGATCCAACTGGTGAACTCCAATCCTCGCACGATCTCCAGTTGGTCCACCATCGCCTCTCCGTCGTTGGGAACAACGCCGTTGACGTAGACGAGGTGTTGCAAGCGTTCGGGGCACGCCTCGGCGACGCTGGTTATGACCATACCGGCGTAGGCGTGACCAACCAGGATCACGTCCGTCAGGTCCTCATATTCCAGTAATCGGACCACGTCCTGCCGGTGCAGGTCCAGATCCATAGCCGCAGGGTCCAAGTGCTCCGACAGGTGGGCCCGGTCGCCCAATCCGGATAGGGTCGGAGCATGCACCTCGGCTCCCGCCTGGCGAAGCAAGGGGGCTACCTTCTTCCAGCACCAGCCGCCATGCCAGGCGCCGTGAACCAGGACAAAGGTCATCATTCCTGACCTCCAAGCCTAGCGGAAGGCGACCGCTAGACCGCTACTTGGGCAAATGTTCCAATGCATGACGGATCTCGTCGTAATCCGGCTCGACACCCGGATTGGGGCCGATCCATGTGTAGCGGACCACCCCCTCTTTGTCCAACACGAAGACGGCCCGTTTGGCCGCGGTATACCCTTCCATCCCGGCAAAGTTCTCTATGGCCACGTCGTACTGGTTGACCGTCTGCCGGCTGTAATCGCTCAACAACGGAAAATTCAGGTTGTTCTGCTCGCTGAAAACCTTCAAGGAGAAGATAGGGTCCACGCTGATGCCCAGCACCTGGGCGTTCAGGTCGTTGAACTGGGAAGAACTATCCCGCAGCGCGCACATCTCCGTGGTACACACCCCAGTGAAAGCCCCCGGAAAGAAGGCCAACACCACGTTTTTGCCCTTGAACTCTCCCAGAGACCGCTGTTGCCGGTCCGAATCAAATAATGTAAAGTCAGGGGCTGCCTGGCCAATTTCAACTGCCATCTGTGTGCCTCCTCATGTGTAACAGCCGCCCAAGGACGGCCGGGAATTTGCCGGATAGCCGATTCTAGGTAAAGGCTATATTAGCACGAACATACCGGCTTGGTGCCTTACATCGCCGGTTCGATG
>JADFJS010000037.1 GCA_022566155.1 Chloroflexota bacterium | reverse complement strand
GGCGTGCATAACGGCGTCCATAGAATTCGGTGTTCTGCTGGGCATGCTGCCCCGCCAGGACTCGGGCTTGGTCCAGGCTGATGTAGCCCAGGCTCTCACCTGCCGAGTCGAACTCGAACTCCTCTTCCTCTTTTTTCTCTTCTGCTTCGGCCATGGTTGTTCCCAGCGCCTGGGGTTTCGGGGACCTATGCCTGTAGCCTCAGTATCTCCGGATGGTCGCAACCAACGCCATTATAGGCGCACGGCGGCATGCCGCAGGTATGGTTCCCTAATTTGGGACCGGTCCAGGCTTAAGGACCGGCTAAGTCCGCCAGAAATCGGTCCAGTTGCCTGGCTTCTTGGGTGGATGACCCCATGTCGCGGATGACGACTTCTCCGCGCTGTATCTCGTCATCGCCGAGGATCAAGGCGTAGGGGATCTCCAGGGCGTTGGCCTGGCGAAGCTGGCCTCGCAACCCACGGGAACCGCTGGCCAAGATGGCGCCCACGCCGGCCCGGCGCAACCTGGCCGCCAGGTCTACGGCAGCGGCGCGGGCCGTCTCGCCAACGTTGACCACCAGGTATTTGGGCGCCGGTTCGTGGGGTACCGCCGCCTCGCTGCGTTTCAGGTTCAGCGCCAGCCGCTCCATCCCGGTGGCGAAGCCGATGCCCGGCGTGTCCCGGCCGCCCAGGGACTGTATCAGACCGTCGTAACGGCCGCCGCCGCAGATGGTGGATTGGGAGCCGCCTTCATCGGGCTGGACTTCGAACACGGTACGGGTGTAGTAGTCCAGGCCCCGCACCAGCCGATGGTCCACCCGATAGGGTATCTCCATGGCGGCCAGATATGTTTGGAGCTTGTCCCAATGGTCCTGGCAGTCCGAGCACAGGTGATCCGCCGACCGGGGAGCGTCGTTCCCCAACGCCTGGCAGGTTTCAACTTTGCAGTCCAGCAGGCGCAGGGGATTGCGCACCAGCCGGACGCGGCAGTCGGCGCAGAGTATATCGTGGTAACCGGAAAAGTAGGACTTCAGCTCCTCGATGTAATCGGGACGGCATTGGGAATCCCCGATGCTGTTGACCAAAAGGTTGATGTCCCGCAAACCCAGGGACAGCATCAACTGCCAGGCCAGCTCAATGACCTCGGCGTCCACCGAAGGATCGGCGTCTCCCAGGACCTCGGCGCCAAACTGATGGTGCTCTCGGAACCGTCCCGCCTGGGGCCGCTCGTAGCGGAACACGGGGCAGAAGTAGTAGAGGCGCACCGGCTGGGGCAGGTTGTGCATGCCGTGCTCCAGGTAGGCGCGGCACACGGGCGCCGTTCCCTCGGGCCGTAGGGTTACGCTGTCGCCCCCCCGGTCCTCGAATGTATACATCTCTTTTTCGACGATGTCGGTGCCTTCACCCACGGACCGCACGAACAGGTCCGAGTCTTCGAACACGGGCGTGTCGATGCGGCCAAAGCCGTAGCGCTGGGCCAGTTCAACGGCCTTGGACTCGATGTATCGCCAGTATCTCTGCTCCGCCGGGAGCAGGTCAGTGGTACCTCGGGGCGCTTGAAACAAGGGTGTCCTCACGTGTTGCTTGACGGTTAAACGCTATTATAGGTTGAAACCGGCCACCTGGAAACGGGGCGAGGGGCGGTGTGTCGGTTACGGATCTGTCATTCCGGCGAAGCCCGTCCACAGGATGTCTCTAACGCCGACGCACCTGGACACTGGCTTCCGCCGGTGTGACGACAGAGGTTGCACCTGGCGTGAAAATTCAAATTGAGACGTTCCCGACAGCAGGGTCCCAAGGAGCCGCAGGGGAAGCGTCAGGACACGCCGTCTTGCTCCATGGCCGCCAGTTCCTCCGGCGTCAAGCCGCCGATGCCGCAGAGTATCTCCCGGTTATGCTGCCCCAACAGCGGCGGCGTGCCGGCAGGGGTATCGACGCAGGCGGTTAATTTGATGGGCGTATTTACCGTGCGGAACCGCCCGCCCATGGCATCGCCGCTTTCCACGAACATCTTACGGGCCTCCAGCTGAGGACAGCGGTCCAGGTCGGCGGTGTCCTGGACCATGCCCATGGAGAAACCGATCTCAATCAGCTTCAAGGTCACATCCAACTTGGGTAGGTGTTGGGACCATTCCTCTATGGCGGGAACGACCTGGTCGTAGTACCACTCGCCGCCGACTCCCTTACCCAGGTAACGGTCGTCTTGGATCAGGTCATCCCGGCCCACAAGCTGCCACAGGGCCACCCACTTCTCCTCTTCGCCGGCCCCGGCCAGCACCACGTAGCCGTCCTTGGCCTTCAGGGTCAACTGGGCGCTGTTCATATTTTCGCGGCTGCGGCCGGTGGACACCCCGGTGGCCTGGAAGTAGGGCATGCTGGTGGTGGTGTGGGCCACCATGCAGTCGTACATGGCCATGTCCACGTGCTGGCCAAGGCCGGTTTTCCGCCGCGTCTCCAGGGCCAGCATGATCCCCATTGCGGTCCAAACCCCGGGCACCGAATCGCCGATATTGTCGCCAACCATCTGGGGAGGGCTACCCGGCTGGCCGGTCATCTCCATCCATCCGCCCATACCCTGAACGCAGGGATTGTTGGCGGGCCAATGGGAATATGGCCCGCTTCCCGGCCCGTCGGGATCGCCGTATCCGGTGATGCTGGCGTAGACCAATCCAGGATTCAATATTTGCAGCTGCTGGTAGCCGAATCCCAGCCGGTCCAGGGCGCCCGGGCCCCAGTTGTCCAGGAGCACATCGGCGACGCGCACCATGTTCTGGAACGCCACTTTGCAGCGGGAGTCGCTCAGGTCCAGGGCCACGCTCTTCTTATTTCGGTTCACCGCAAGGTAGCGTGAGCTGATGCGCCCGCCGTCGGGACCGTCGACGAATGGAAGGTTGCTGCGGCCCCTTTCGCCGACTCCCGGGCGCTCGATCTTGATAACCTCGGCGCCCATGTCGGCCAGGATCATGGAGCAGAATGGTCCGGCCACGATGTGGGTGACGTCCAGCACCAGGAGACCCTCGAGTGGAAGAGGAAGCTTGTCGTCGGTGTTGGTCACGCCGTTACCTCTAAAACGCAGGTGATTGTTCCTCGAACGCTGGCTTCTACTGTGGGATCTGCAAGCCCAGGCCGGCGGCGATGAAGACTTTGGCATTTTCAACGTAGAGGGCGGTGGGGTCTTTGAGACGCTCCGCCTGTTCTTCGGTCAGCTCCGACACCCGGCCTGGCACGCCAAGGACCAGGGAATGGTCCGGGATCCTGGCCCCGGCCCTTACCAGCGCCCCGGCTCCGATCAGGCAATAGTTCCCCACGTGGGCGTCCTCCAGAAGCGTGGAGTTCATGCCGAGGAGGACGTTGTTGCCCACCCTGCCGCCGTGAATGGCAACGCCGTGGGTCATCAATACGTTGTCGCCCAGCTCCAGGTAGTCGTCGGTGTGCATCACGCAGTTGTCCTGGATGGAGCAGGCCTTGCCGATGACTATCTTGCCGTAGTCTCCCCTGATGACCGCTCCCGGCCATACGCTGGAGTTCTCGCCTATTTCAACGTCGCCGACGATGTAGGCCGCCTCGCTGATGAAGACGGAGGGGTGAATCTTGGGTTTCTTGTCGCCTAAGCTACGGATCACTCTGGATTCTCCTTTGGCTGGATTAAGTCGACCCTCGGCCTGAGACTCCCATGACCGGCCGCACGGCTACTAAGGATACATGCCGCCGTGACCCCTGACCAGTGGAGGCAGCGTAAGCCACGGGCTGTCCGCCCTTACTGTCCAAACAGGCCGGTGAACCACTCTATGCTGTAGGAGCAGGCGTAGGCGAAGGTTATGAATTTAATGGTTTTGCCCGACCATACCACGAGGAAAAAGCGCCACAATGGGTAGCGCAGAGCGCCGGCCGCCACGCCAATGACGTCGAATATCGGGTTGGGAACGATGGACACCAGGAACAGCAGCATCCCGCCGCGGCGCTCCATCCACCCTTCCAGCCTATTATAGATACGGGACCGGCTTATGACGGCGCGGCCGGTATAACCCAGAAAGTAGCCGGTAAGCTCACCCAAGCCTTCGGCGCCGCCGGCGATAAGACCGATGAACAAAGGGTTTAGCTGAAAGGGCGGGCCAACGGCGGCGCAAACAGCGCCCAATGCGGGCACGGGTAGGATGAAACCAGCGCTGGCAATCAGGGAGCTCAGGGCCACTCCTCCGTAGCCCACCTGGTCCAATGTAAATTTGTCACGCAGTAAAATGGCCGTCACCACCGTGGCGATGACGGCCAGAAAGATGCCAACGCGTATGTAGTTTTCATTCGTGGAACGATCAGAAGCAACTACAAGGCGAGTAACGCGGCTGAGGAACTTCATGGGCTTGAGGACGGTGGCGCGTCATCTGGCCCGGCTTCCAGGAATCGGATCAGGAGAGCGTTGAACTCGTCCGCCCTTTCCATATGGGGCCAGTGGCCGCATTCCGTGATGGTGCGTACCTCTGATCTGGGCAGTGCCCGGCCCATGAGATGGGCATGGGAGACGGGGATGTACCGGTCCTCCGTTCCCCAAACGGTCATGATGGGCGCCGCCAGCCCTGCCAGCCGGTCGATTATCCGGCACCGTTTCTTCTGTCCAAATAGTGTGATGCCGGAGCGGACGGCCTTGATAGTGGCCCGCCTTGATTCAGGATCGAGGCGCTCCGGTCCGGGCAGGAAGCCTTCGGGAAAGGCCGGTGGCCGATAAAACAATCTGTTGCCGACTCCGAGCATTCTTAGAAGCGTTGGCTGATAGATAAGCTCTCCAAGTACCGGCACCGAAAGGATGCGCAGCGCCCATGATACATCACGGCCCAAGCCTCCGCTGGCCACCAGCACCAGCCGCTCCACCCGAAGAGGGTGATCCAGCGCAAAAAGCCCGGAGATGAGTCCTCCCGCCGAGTTCCCCACCAGAGATACACGGTCCACGCCCAGCGCATCCAGGAAATCGTGGATGAGCCGGGCACCCGCCTCCGGACTATAGGATAGCCACCTGGGCTTGTCCGAGTCCCCGTAGCCCGGAAGGTCCGGGGCCAAAACCGTGTATCCGGCGGCGGCTATCGGCTCGATGTTGTGACCCCAGGTAACCGAAGAGGTTCCCAGACCGTGCACCAACAGCACCACTGGACCCTCTCCGGCTTGGGTGTAGTGGACGTTAACCCCTGCCAGGTTTACGCGTTTATGCTCCAGACGTGGCATCCCGGTCTGCGTCCTGCCCGGCCTGATAGCGAACCTATGCCGGCTGGGGCACGGCCGATTCCTTGGTCAGCACCAGGCCGGAGCCGGCGGCATCGATCACCACGTGGGACCCGTCAGGGTAATCACCGGCCAAGATACCCTTCGACAGCGGGTTCTCCAGAAAACGCTGGATTGCCCGCCGAAGCGGCCTGGCGCCAAACACCTGGTCGAAGCCTTCCTTGGCCAGCCATTCCTTGGCGGCCGGAGTCAGATCGAAGCTGATGCCACGTTCGGCAAGACGGTCCTGGACATCCCGGACCATGAGGTCTACCACCTTGACGATCTGGTCCTGGGTCAGAGGATGGAAGATTATGGTCTCATCGATCCGGTTCAGGAATTCTGGCCGGAAGGCCCGCTTCAGCGCATCGTGGACCGAATCCCGCATCCGCTGCTCGTCCAGGGACTGCACCCGGTCGTCGGTCTTGAAGCCGGTGGGCTGCCGCGTCAGATCTCGCGTGCCCAGGTTGCTGGTCATGATGATCACGGTGTTGCGGAAGTCCACGGTGCGGCCATGGCCGTCGGTCAGGCGGCCATCCTCCAGGATCTGCAGCAGAATATTGAACACATCGGGGTGGGCCTTTTCGATCTCGTCGAACAGGATAACCCGGTAGGGACGCCGCCGGACCGCCTCGGTGAGCTGGCCGCCCTCTTCGTAGCCCACGTATCCCGGAGGGGCCCCAATGAGCCGTGCCACGGTGTGCTGCTCCATGTATTCGGACATGTCCACCCGCACCATGTTGCTCTCATCGTCGAAGAGGAACTGAGCCAAGGCTTTGGCCAACTCCGTCTTCCCGACGCCGGTTGGCCCCAGGAATATGAAGCTGCCGATGGGGCGCTTGGGGTCGCTGAGGCCCGACCGTGACCGGCGAATGGCCTCCGACACCGCGATCACCGCCTCCTCTTGGCCGATTATCCGGTTGTGCAGCTCATCTTCCATATCCACCAATCGCTGGGCCTCTCCTTCAAGCAGGCGTCCGGCGGGGATGCCGGTCCATTTGGAGACCAGCTCGGCGATGTCCACCTCGCTCACCACCATATCGCTCCTATCGCTTTTAACACCGCCATTCAGGGCCTGTTTCTGCCCGTCGTACTCCTCCTTCAGACGAAGGCGGTCGGTACGTAGCTGGGCGGCCCGTTCGTACTCGGAACGCTGGGCGGCGGCCTCTTCCTGGTCCTCCAGGCGGCGGATACGTTCCTCCATCTCCTTTAGAGGCGCGGGGAGGCTCTCGGCGTCGATGCGCAGCTTGCTGGCCGCCTCATCAATGAAGTCCACGGCCTTGTCGGGCAGGCGGCGACCGGTGATGTAGCGGTCGCTGAGACGGGCCGCCGCATTCAGGGCCGAGTCGTCGATCTGTACCTTGTGGTGGGCCTCATAGCGTGGGCGGAGGACCCGCAGGATCTCCACCGTCTCTTCCAAGGTCGGCTCTTCCAGGTAGATGGGTTGGAAGCGGCGCTCCAGCGCGGAATCCTTTTCGATATACTTTCGGTACTCATCGGATGTGGTGGCGCCCACGCACTGGAGCTCACCCCGGGCCAGGGCCGGTTTCAGCAGGTTGCTGGCGTCGATGCCTCCCTCGGCGGCGCCTGCGCCCACCATTGTGTGTATCTCGTCCAGGAAGAGGATGACCTCACCCTCCGCCTGCTTGACCTCGTCCATCACCGACTTGAGACGCTCCTCGAACTCGCCCCGAAACTTGGAGCCGGCCACCAGAGCGCCCATGTCGAGCGCCAGCACCCGACGGTCTTTCAACGAGTTAGGGACGTCGCCGGCCACGATCCGGGCCGCCAACCCCTCGACTATGGCGGTTTTGCCCACGCCGGCCTCGCCGATGATTACCGGGTTGTTCTTCTTGCGCCGAGTCAAGGTTTGCATGACCTGGCGAATGGCGTCGTCCCGGCCCACCACCGGGTCCAATTTGCCTTCCCGTGCCAGCTTCGTCAGGTCGATGCTGTATTTTTCCAGAGCACGGTAGTGGCTTTCGGCCCTGGGATCGTCTACCCGGTGGCTGCCTCTGACGGCCATCAAGGCACGGTAGACCTTCTCCTGGTCGATGCCGTTCTCCTTCAAGACCTGGGCCGAATCGCCTTGAGTCTCCATCGTGGCGGCGATGAGCAAGTGCTCGGCGCCGATGAACTCATCGCTGAGGCGCACCGATTCACGCTTGGCATTGTCCAACAGACCCGCTGCCCGTGGGGTGGCGTAGATCTGGGTATTATCGTAGGTTACCTTCGGCGCAGCCTCCAGCATCCCGTGCAGGCGTTCTTTGACAACGTCTGTTGAGATGCCCAGCTCGGCAAAGATCATCCCGGGCAGGCCCTGCTCCAGCTCCAATAAAGCTAGCAGGATATGCTCTACGTCCCACTGGCTGTGCTGGTATCGGCGTACAAGCTCCTGGGAGTTACGCAAAACATCCTGCGCTTGCTCGGTGAACTGTTCCGGTCTAAGTACCATGGGGATCTCTCCTAGATCTGCGAGTTGGCGGCCCGCCGGCCGCGGGTGGCGCCCGATTGCGTTCGCAACCGGTCAACCTCCGCGGTCAGCCCCTTGAGCTCTTCTTCCAATTGTTCGATGCGCATCATCAACTTTATGGCGATCTCCGCGCCGGCCAGGTTAACCCCCATGTCTTCGGTCAGGGCCTTGATCCGCCGCAGCCTTTCGATGTCGGCCACGGAGTATAGCCGCTGCCTTCCTTCAGTCCGCGATGGCGAGATAAGGCGGACCCGCTCGTAGTACCGCAGGGTCTGAGCGTGCACGCCGATCATGCGGGCGGCTACGCTGATGACGAAACAGGGTTCGTCCCGAAACTGGCTATCCGTTGCCATATTAACTCCCCTCGGTGGACCGGCCGTCCCTCAATTGGCGAAATAGGTCTCGCTCCTCGTCACTGAGGTCGGTGGGCAATTTCACGTTTACGGTTGCGTACAGGTCCCCGGTGACGCCGGTGTTGTTCAACTGGGGCATCCCTTGACCGGCCAGTCGAAATCGCTGTCCGTTCTGAGTTTCAGGAGGAATGGTGAGGAAGAGCTGGCCCCGCAAGGTGGGAACGGCAACGTCGCCTCCCAATACCGCGTCCTCCAGAGGCACTTCCACTTGGGAGTAAAGGTTCCGTCCCTGGCGCTGGAAGTTGGGATGGGCCTGCACCGTGACCACCAGATAGAGGTCGACACGATTTTGACCGTCATCGGATATGTGGATCCTTGAGCCGGTGTCCACCCCGGGCGGGATCTTGACCTCCAATCTCCTGCCGTCGCCTAGCTTCAACAGGCGGGTCGTACCTTGATAGGCTTCCTCCAGGGTGACCTCCACCGGGTGCTCGGAGGGCGCCGGCCGGCGGATGTCCTGCTGAAGGTTGCTGAAGAGCTGGTCAAAGATACTGCTATTACCCGACTCGATCCTCGAAAAGGGATCGCCGGCGCCAAAGTTTGCCCGTTGGAACCGTCCCCCCCGTCTGGATCGCGCCTGGGCTTCCTCGATCTGCTCCGAGTGGGCCCAGTTGTCACCATGCCGGTCGTATCGTTGGCGCTTGTCGGCGTCGGACAGAACGCTATAGGCCTCATTTATCCGCTTGAACCTGTCCTCGGAGCTGCTATCCCCCGGATTAACGTCGGGATGATGCTCTCGGGCAAGCTTGCGAAAAGCCTGGCGAATGTCTTTCTCCGCGGCGTTGCGGGGAACACCTAAGATCTCGTAGTAATTGGCCATCGTGGCTCACTGCTCTTTTTCCTACCGCTAATCATAGGTATATTGGTACTGTATGTCAAGTATAACTATGTAGTCATGATAGGTTTAGTTGAGTCAATAAAATCATATAGTTGACAAGATACTATCAAGTTAGTATAATGCCAATTGCAAGGTACACGGAGCCCAATCAGCTCCCGGTGCCCTAGACAGGCAACAAAACATAGGGAGGAGTAGAAAAATGGTTTTACAGAGGCGGTACCCATTACTGGAGCTGAGGAGGACTTTCAACCGGCTGTACCGGCCCGGATTCGCTTTCCATACGGCGATCACCCCAGCAAACGGCGCCGGCGAGAGGGAGTGGTCCATACCCCTTGACATCGTTCAAGAGGAAGACAGATACGTCGTCCGCGCTTCCTTGCCGGGCATTGCCCCGGAGAACATCGAAGTGTCCGTCGACCACGGCGTGCTGACCATCAAAGGCCGTACCGACGTGGATGCGGGGTCTGATTCGGAGGACCAGCGGAAAGACGGCAACTATGTGGTTCGGGAGCGGCGCACCGGTTCCTTCATTCGATCGCTGCGGTTGCCGGATACGGTGGATGCCGATCAGGCAGAGCCGAATTACGACAACGGTGTGCTGACCATCACGCTGCCGAAGCTGGAGTCCAAGAAGGCCAAGCATCTGACAGTCACGGTGGGTAAGGCGCCGGAAGAACGCAAGAAATAGTCCAGGACGTGTCCTGGTGTGCGGACCGGGAGGGCGGGCATCAAAGCCTGCCCTCCCGGTTTTTTTGTTCGGGAGGGACCCCGAAGGTGGTGAAGTACCTCGAGGTCCCTTAATGCGGGGCGCCCGCTGGTGGGGCGCCATGGGATGGAGGGTGGTAGGATCGGGGCGGATGGAGAAATTAACTGTCCACCTTTCACCTTCCAACTACTATACGCACCACCTCGTCGAGCGGATTGGTCGCCGGATCCGTAAAAAAACGCGACACCCGTGACTTCGTCGACTCATATCAGCCACCAATGGGTTGATCGAAATAAAGGGCGAGCACTCTCGCTTGTGAGATGACCCGGCGAATGCTACAATTTTCGATGCCACAAGCCGCATCCCTCCACCCAAATCCTCCGTTCCCCGGTAGCTCAGTGGTAGAGCGGGCGGCTGTTAACCGCTAGGTCGTAGGTTCGAATCCTACCCGGGGAGCCATTAAAACCGTCCCGCAATTGCGTCCTGTACCGGTTTCCTGGTTCGCATACCGTCCTCCCTCAATCCTTGTCCTCAATGGCACGGTATCCGCTTAGACGGCATATCTGACCGCCGATTGACGCGGTTTCGCGGCGCTTCTACAATGTAACTCAGCAATTACCCAGGGGTGATTCCCAAACTCCGGCTACATTGCGGTTCGCGGCGACTCAATTCGGGAAATCCCGAGCCTCCTGTTAATAGCCGCGAGCATCTGAGATAATTTCAGATAATCAATTGGTCAGGCATGTGTGCGATAACGATGCTAATTCGAGGGGGAGATAAATGGGAAACAGCGACGTTGAACTGATCGCCCATCTCATGCGGCGGGCCGGTTTTGGCGCCACCCGGGACCAACTCGACGCCTACGCAGCCCAGGGATACGATGCGACTGCCGAGGAGCTACTCAATCCCGGCGAAGAGAAGCGGATGGGAGACGACCTGATCCGGCGCTTCCATCCCGAGCTTTCGGGCATGATGGGCCCCAACGCCTCCGCACAGAACTGGCTGTTCCGAATGTCGACGACCACCACTCCACTGCGGGAAAAGATCGCCCTGTTCTGGCACGGGATCTTCGCCACCGGCTACCCTAAAGTCATCCATGGTAAAGCCCTCTCGGACCAGATCAGAATGTTCCGCCGGCACGGAATGGGCAGTTTCCGGACGCTGTTGGTGGAGCTGTCCAAAGACCCGGCCATGATCATTTGGCTGGATAACCAGGACAATCACAAAGACGCCATCAACGAGAACTACGGCAGAGAGCTGTTGGAGCTGTTCTCCATGGGCGTGGGCAACTACACCGAGCAAGACATCAAAGAGTGTGCCCGCTCCTTCACCGGCTGGACGATCGCCAACCGGGAGTACATGGAGTTGCGCTCTCAAAGAGACTCGGACTGGCCCTACGGCCGGATATCTTGGCATTTCGAATATCATCCCGAGGACCATGACGACGGGGAGAAGGAGTTCCTGGGGCAGAGGGGCCGCTTCAACGGCGAGGACATCGTAGATATCATCTGCCAGCAACGGGCCACCGCCCGGTTTATCTCAAGGCACATGTACAGCTTCTTCGTGGCCGACGAGCCGCCGGTACCCGAATGGGCCAATACCCCGCCCGCCGACGAACAGGCCATCGAGCAGCTATCCCAGGCTTACTTCGATAGCAACTACGACATCTCCGCTATGTTGCGGGTGCTGTTTAACGCCGACTTCTTCAAGTCCAGAAGCTCCTGGTATACCAAGGTAAAGAGCCCGGTTGAGCTGGTTGCGGGCGTGGTCCGGCTGACCGGTGAGTTCGACCGGCCCAGGCGGGAGATATTGCAGTGCCGAAAGGAGCGACGGCACGTCCGTGTCGTAGGCGATTACCACGCCCCGTCGCGGCAACTCACGGGCTGTTTCGCCCTCGGCGGTAACAGACCTAAAAGTTATTCGTCGGTCTCCAAATTGGGTCCACGTGCGCAGGCCACCGGGGCCTTCGATGGAGAACTTGATTCTGATGGGAATCCAATCGATGCCAAAATCGATCTCCGTGGAAATTCGCTCCCCCCGCGACGCTATGAACACGTTGGATCTCAGTATTCCGTTGCGTCCACCTTCCGCGTTGGGGGGAGCCAGAACATATTCGTCCTCGCCGACCAGAGTGGAACCCCGATAGGATTCAACAGCGAAACGGGTGGGGGCGGGCTCCTGCCCTTCCGCAAGATGGGGGATGGCGACCAGCAAGGTCAGGGCGGCGGTGAAAGACGTTTTGGCCATAGCTTGATACGTTGCGACTGTGTTATGCTCCAGAGTTCTGACGTATTCGTACTCCGCTTGCATGATAAACGGTCCTACAAGTACTGAGGAGGGTTCAATCCGAATCTGGGCCAGACTACCGAGTATATGGGACGCACGGTGAGCAACGACAGTTCCGGTCGGGGCGATTATGTCGGGCCCGTGCTGTTTTTGGTCTCGTGGGCAATTCTCGCATTCTGGCTTTCCGATCCGGGTCTCTTCTCTGCGTCCGTGGCCTGCGTCGCCGGATGTCTCTTTTTCCTGGTCTCCCTGCGGAAAAATACCCGTTACGCCATCTGGGTCGGCACGCTCGTCGCTTTTTCGGGGATAACTGCGATCTGGACCTCCCTCAAGGTCCGTACCGTTGAATTCCATTGGGAAGAAGCACGGGAAACCCTCATTCTCGTCGCGAGTGGGGAACTGGATGTGCAATTGGACGAGGCCATCATGGTCGCTGAGAACCTTGCCCTGGAAGCTGCAGCTAGGAATAGCCCTGACAGGAAAGACACCTTCGAAGCGCTCGGCGATCTGGTGGATGCGACGATGTATGAGTCCGGTGTCGTGGTGTACGGCCCGGATGGTTCGCCGCGAGCCTGGAGCGGACGATTTCGTCGCATGCCATCGCCGCGCATCGGCATCGTTGCGAGCATTTCTCACAGTTTCGCGGTGCTCGAAGTTACCCGGGACACCAACTCGACGATTGCTACGGCAACCGTTGTACTGTGGGCCGATTCGTCGCTACCGGGCGTGGGCGCAACGCTTGCTGGAAAGTTTTTAAAAGAAACAGGATCGGGGCTCCGTTTCTTTCGCCCAGATGAGGCTCCCAATATTTCAGATGTATTCGATTTTTGCCTGCCGGATTGTAATCCGGAGACCGGAACGGCCGATACCCTTTTTAGCGTCGTGCCCATTCCGCCTTCCCAGGGATCGGAGAAACTGAAATTTCTTCGAACGGGGGGGCTGCAGGTATCCTGGTACCTCTTGTTTGCGGTCGTGGCTTCGATTTTCGTGGCGCCCCTGGGGTTGAAGCGTATTTCGGTCGCGGCGTTGTCCGTTCTTTTAATTTTCACGCCGGCCGGCAGTTATCTGGGCATGGACAGGATGTTTTCTTCGAAGACGTTCTTTGTGGAGGCCCTGGGCCCCCTGTCTAATTCCGCCGGCGATCTTATCGTTACGGCTGCCTTCGTGCTGGTCGTCGTGGTCGGGTTATGGCGCTTGCGGCTGAACCGAAATATTTTCACTTTTCTGGGTTCGATCCTCCTGGTAGCTGCCACTCCCTACGTTTTGCGAATTGTCGCACACGGCATCACTCCGAGCAGCGAATCCGGCGGCCTGTCGCTGTGGCTCAGTTGGGAGCTGGGGGTAACTCTGACCAGCTCGGCGTTGATCGTAATCGCGGCCGCGCTGGTGCGGGGCAAGAGCGCCGAAACGCCCGTCTGGATGTCACTGCTCGCGGTTGGGCTGGCAGTTTCTACTGCCGTGTTGGGGATATTGATCTGGACGCCCGGTCCGGGAGCGGCGTGGCCCGAGTGGTACACTTTTCTATGGATTCCCGCGTTGTTGCTGGCCGCTCAGCCAGCCTCCACGGTGCGACTCGTTTCCACCGTCGCTGTTGTGGCCGGATCGGCGTCGGCGCTGCTGACGTGGGGGGCCACGGTTGAAGGACACATGCTCCTCGCCAATCGGGACGTGGCGACGCTGGGTAACGCCACGGACATAGCTGCAATCAGCGCGCTGGAAGAAATCGCCGCAATAGAGGCCGCCGAGTATGCTCCGTCCACGGAATCGGATCTATACGACATCTGGGGTCGATCCAGCCTGCGGTCTGATGGCTTTCCGCTGGTGATGGGACTCTGGGACCAGACCGGTACCGAAGTGGTGCGTTTTGATCTGGCCTTACTGACCTCCGATTCCAGTGCCCTTCGAGCCGCGGTGGACCGCGTAAGAGCGACCGGCCGGTATGAACTCACCGAAATGAGGCTGTCCCTGGGGCGGCATCTCACGCTCGCAGTCCCATACGCCGACGGAACCGTGTTGACGGTGGTTGTGGGGCCCCGGAGCAATCTCGTCCCTACCTCCGGAGTGGGACAACGTCTCGGCCTGGGCGCGCAAGAGTCACCATTCCATCTTTCGATCGCGGGCAATTCCACGGCATCCGATCCGTTGGATGCCGTCGACTGGAGGAGGGACGGTTGGAAGGTTGTCGGGACGCGGCGGTTGCTGTTCCCCGGCGGAGACCGTCGCGTGACGGCAGAGGTCTCACTCCTCGGTTTCGGGAGGTTGCTGGTTCGCGGAGCACTCGTGGTTTTGTTCAATCTTTTCGCCCTGGTGCTGCTGTGGATGCTGGGAGAGGTGCTCGCAGGCCGGGTGGAGATTCTCTCTCTTTTCAAGGGTTGGGTGGATCTCTCCGCATATCGGACCAGGCTGGTTTTTGCCCTGGCAGCCTTTTTCATTATTCCGACCCTGGGTTTTGCCGGGTGGAGTCTATTGAGATTGCGAGGGGACTTGCAGGCGAGCAACGAGCTTCTTGCCGCACAGCAGTTGCATGATGTCTCCCACGTTCTTTCTCCCGACGATGCAGGGCGTTACGGAAACAGCGTCCACCGGGTTTCGCGCCAATTCGGAACGGACCTATCTCTGTATTCGGACGGGATCCTTTCCAGTTCCGGCAACGAACTTTTCCTGCAAATCGGCCTCGTGGATCCGCTGGTTTCTGACGAGGCGTTCGTAGAACTAGTCCTGGATGGAAACTCGGATGTGGTCCTTCCCGACGGTTTCGCCGGGGCTATCACCGCCTATAGGGCACTCCCGGTCCCGGGCGAAAACACGAAAATTGTCGCCATGGCCGGAACGCCTTCTGGCACCGGCTCGCAAACCCCTCAGGGTGATGTTATTCTGGCGGTCCTGTTGGCATCGTTACTGGGAGTCGCCGCGGCCATGTGGCTTGCCTCGGTGACAGCCGGGTCGATGACCAAACCGCTACGGGCCTTGAAGCAGGCTGCAGCGGCAGTTGGACAGGGAAAGCCGGTGCCGCCCGTCCTACGACCGATCCCGGCCGAACTGGACTCCGTCGTGGAAGCTTTCGAGCGGATGAGCAGCGACGTTCGTGAACACCAGAATGCGCTCGAATCAACGGTGAATTTTACGCAGGCTGTTTTGAGGCATGTGGCTA
>JADFJS010000154.1 GCA_022566155.1 Chloroflexota bacterium | reverse complement strand
AACTGGCGATTGGCCTACCACCCCATGCATTGGCTTGGCGCCGAGGTCCACGGAGCGACCCTGGGCATCATCGGAATGGGACAGATCGGCCTGGAAATGGCCAAGCGCGGCCGGGGCTTCGACATGAAGATCATCTACCACTCGCGCACCAGGAAACCCGATCTGGAGACCCAATACGGCCTGGAATACGTCCAACGGGACCTCCTGCTGTCCACCGCCGATTTTGTCTCCCTGAACCTGCCCCTGACGCCGGAAACTCGCCACTACATCGGCGAGGCGGAGCTGCGGTCCATGAAAACCACCGCCATTCTCATCAACCTGGCCAGGGGACCGGTGGTGGACCCCAAAGCCCTGTACACCGCCCTGAAAGAAGGTTGGATCCACGCTGCCGGGCTGGACGTGACCGACCCGGAGCCCATACCCCCCGATGACCCGCTGCTCACCCTGGATAACCTGGTTATATCGCCCCACATAGGCAGCGCCTCGGTGGACTCCCGCCGGACCACCTGCCTGTTGGCGGCACGAAACCTGGCAGCCGGACTTCAGGGCAAGCGAATGGAGCAGTGCGCCAATCCGGAGGTCTATCGGGCCTTGGGACTCTAGGGGGGAAAGGGGGGCTATCTTCCGGTAGCGTAAGCTGAAGAAACGGATCCGCAATTCTGGAATGGAGAATAGAGGGATAGCAGGCTGGCGGAGAGGGCGGGATTCGAACCCGCGAGAGACCGTGAAGCCCCTACGCGATTTCCAGTCGCGCCCATTCGGCCGCTCTGGCACCTCTCCACACCAGCGAATATTATATTCAATGCCTATCTGGGCTGTCCACCGGCGCGCCCTTTCAAAATCCCCAATCCTTATCCTATAATGTTAGGCTAACCGGCTAAAGCCAACGGACCATGCCTGGATGGTCCCTTTTGGGCGGAGGCCGGGAACTGCGTAAAAGTCTATTAGGAGTTGATCAGAAAATGGCCCAGTCAGGCTTTACCAAGGTTGCGGATGTGGGTGAGCTCTCGCCCGGGGATATGAAATCGGTGGAGGTGGGAAACGATCAGATATTGCTGATAAACCACGAGGGCAATATCTATGCCTGCGAGGATATTTGCTCCCACGCCTATGCGGTGCTCTCCGAGGGCGATATCAACGGAGACGAGATCGAATGCCCCCTCCACGGTTCGGCATTCAACTTCATCACCGGAGAGGTGCTGACGCCGCCGGCCGAAGAGAACCTCCGCACCTTCGAGGTGCGCATCGAGGGCGAGGATGTCATGGTGGGTCCGGCCAAGGGTTAACGGCGTCCTCGTCAGGATCAAGGACCGATCCAAGACCCGCTGAATAGACAAAAGGGGCGGCATTCCGGCCGCCCCTTTCCATGGTCTTGCGAAACCGTCTGGATGGTTTAGCCATCCTGGTGGAGCCGGTCTTACAGTGGCAAAGACACCGCCTGTCCGGTCTGGGCGCTGCGGGTCACCGCCTCGGTCCACTCCATGTAATGGAGCCCCACGTCGAAGGGCGTCCGGGTGATGGTCTCGGTGCCCCGGATGGCGTTGGCGAACTCCTCTTCCACCCTCCAAATAGCCTGCATGGAGTCCGGGTTGGGAACCTCGGCTAGTTGGGTGTCGCCGCGCTTGCCGGCGAAAACGTTAAGATTGTTGTCGACGCGAATGGTCCCCTCGGTGCCGTGGAACCAGACTTCGTTGCCAGTGGCCAGACCGGTAGCGGTACTGAAACGCAAGTGGGCCTGGGCACCGTTGGCCATCTCGCACAGGACGTTGACCTGATCGGGTATGTTGACCTGGACCAGGGCGCCGTTTTCATCCCGGCGGTTGGGCACGCAAACCTTGGCCATCGCCATGACCTTGGTAGCGCGGCCGACCCAGCGAATCATTCCTTCGTACCAGATGCCCATGTTCAAAATATTGAACCCGCTTATATCCCGGTCGTTGCGCCAGTGCATGGGACCGTCGATGTCGGCGAAGCTGGGAGAACAGGACTGGACCTCAACCGACAGCAACTCCCCCAGGTATCCGTCGCCGATCATTTTCTGGAGGAGCGGGTCCACCTTGAAAGTAAGGGGCGAAGGTACTATCTGGGCGGTCTGGCCCGGACGGTTCCGAGAGGCGTCAAGCATGTCGCGGGCTTCCTGAGCGGTGGTGGACATCCTGGCTTCGCAGAGCACGTGCTTGCCCTTCTCCAAAGCGGCCACGGTGAGGGTGCGGTGCATGTTTGGCCAGGTGCCGATGCACACGGCGTTGAGACTTTCATCTTCCAGCAGTTCCTGCCAGTTGTCGTATACCGTGGGGATATTAAACTGGTCGGCCACAGCCCGGCCCGATGCCCGGCTGCGGTTGGCTACCGCCGCGACCTCTAATCCTGGGACCTTGTCGAAACCCGGCATGTGGCGCTCGCGGGTGTTGCGTCCCGCGCCGATCAGTCCTACGCGAATCGGTTCAATGGCCATGAAAAGTCTCCTCCAATGATTGCTAGCAAGATTTACAAAGGTAATGAAACAGAACGCCCGGTCTGGGCGCTACGGATAACGGCTTCGGTCCACTCCATATAGTGAACGCCGATCTCGAAGGAGTTGTGTTTCACCTGCTCCAGGCCCCGGATAGCGTTGGTGAACTCCTCCTCCACCCGGTAGCCGGCCCGCTGGTCCTCGGGGTTGGGCACTTCGGAAAGTTGGCTATCGCCCCGGCGTCCGGCGAATACCGTCTGCCCAGGGCCGATGTGGATCGTCCCTTCGGTGCCGTACAGCCAGATCTGGTTCCCGGTGGACAGGCCGGTGGTGGCGCTGAACCGCATGTGCACCTGGGCGCCGCTGGTCAGTTCGTACATCACGTCCAAATGATCGGGGATACCCACCGACACGAGATCGCCGCTGCCGTTCTTACGAGTGGGCACGTGGGTCTTGGACATGGCCATCACGCGGGTGGCGCGGCCTAGCCATCGAGCCATGGTCTCGTATTGAGCGCCGATGTTCAACGAGTTGTAGCCGCTTATCTCCCAATCGTGACGCCAGTGCAAGTCGCCCATCCGGTCGGCGAACCTGGTTTGCAGGGCATGGACTTCCACCGACAGAAGTTCTCCCAAATAGCCCTCGCCAATCATTCGCTGTATCAAAGTATCAACGCGGTAGGCCGTTGACGTTGGTGTTAGCAACGTGACCAGGTTCGGGTACCGGCGCGACGCTTCAAGCATGTCGCGGGCTTCTTGGGCGGTGGAGGCCATGCGGGCTTCGGTTAGGACGTGCTTGCCCTTCTCCAACGCCGCCAGGGTCAACGTGCGGTGCATATAAGGCCAGGTGCCGATGCAGACGGCGTTGATTCCTTCATCGTCCAGCAGTTCTTTCCAATCGCCGTAAACCTGGGGGATGTTGAACTGGTCGGCTATGGCGCGGCCGGATTCCAGGCTGCGGTTGGCCACCGCCACGATGGACAGGTCTTGCACCCCTTGAAAGCCGGGGATGTGGCGGTTGCGGACGTTGCCGCCGGCTCCGATCAAGCCGACTCTGATCTCTTCGTCAGGCACCAAAAATCTCCCTTAAGGGTTATAAAGGCAACGAGATGGCCTGCCCTGTCTGCGAGCTGCGGGCAACGGCCTCGGTAAATTCCATGTATTGGACGCCAACGTCGAAGGGGGTGCGGGTGATTTGCTCCTCGCCCCGGATGGCGTTAATGAACTCCTCTTCCACCCGCCAAGCGCCCTTCTTTTCCGCCGGTATGGGGATCTCCGATAGCTCGGTGTCCCCCTTTCGGCCACCATACAAAACGTTGGGCGCGCCCCTCAGGTTCAGGGTCCCTTCGGTCCCCAAGAGCCAAAGCTCGTTGCCCTTCTGCAAGCCGGACACCGAACTCCAACTCAGGTCCGCCTGGGCCCCGCAGGCCAT
>JADFJS010000036.1 GCA_022566155.1 Chloroflexota bacterium | reverse complement strand
GATGGGAATGGCCTACCAGGCAGAAGCGAGTGGTCAGCATCTCCAGGGTAGCCTGGGCGGTTTCCTGGTCCAGCAGGTACTCCAGCAATGGATCGCGCAATGTGCCATGCACAAGGGTGAATGGCTCGGTCAGGGCAACCAATGGCAACCCTGCCAGAAAATCAGATTCCTCACTGGCAAGCTTGGAGGTGGTGTAGTGAACCGCCGCCTTGGCAGCGTAATTGAAATCCTCTACTCCCATCTTGCCC
Organism: Chloroflexota bacterium; assembly: GCA_022566155.1. Lineage (GTDB taxonomy): Bacteria > Chloroflexota > Dehalococcoidia > Lucifugimonadales > UBA3495 > JADFJS01. Next base: position 14,896 of record JADFJS010000036.1, on the reverse strand, counting down.
ACGGCGGCGAAATCGTGATTGCCCGCCACCGCCAGGAGGGCATAACGGCGGAGCACATTTAGACACGGGCCGGGGTCGGGCCCATAACCAACCGTGTCGCCCAGGCACCAGATCACGTCAAATCCGCCTCGTCTCTGCGCGTCTTCAATTACGGCTTCTAATGCCTCTAGATTGGAATGTATATCCGAAAGAATCAAGGCGCGCAACGGGGCAACTCCTCTTTAAGCACCTGTTAGTCCATTATACAAGGGCCGGACCAGGGTTGGATGGTGTGGGAGGCCTATGAGGACGATCGCCGGTTGAGATCCGGCCGCGGTTCCAAGATTTGGCCTATCCGCCCGGTTCCACCGTTGGTGTATACTGCCCAAAGTGCGCTATTGGCCCAGGCGCCAAGTGCCTCGAAATAAGAGATTAACCCTCTAAGGCAGGTCCTGCACATTGGTTGATTCCGTCGAACGCGGTCAAGCCGCTCCCCCCGAAACAGCCCCCCGCACCAACGACAAAGTCATGGCCACCACCCTCATTGGTGCACACGGCGTGGAGCACATGTATGGACATAGCTTCGCGGTGCTGGTCACGGAGATCTACCAGGACCTGGGGCTGGACCCCATTCAGGCAGGTGTACTATCGGCCGTCCGCCAACTTACCGGAGGCCTCACAAGCGTAAGCAGCGGTTTCCTGGTGGACATGTTCGAACATCGGAGGGCTCAAGTGCTGGCGGGCAGCATGGCCCTCATCGGATTGGGCTATTTTCTGGTATCCATATCTCCGACCTACACCCTGATACTGGCTGCCCTGGTGTTGGCCTCTGCGGGAAGTTCCCTCTGGCATCCCCCTGCTCTGGGACTTTTGGCTCAGCGATTCCCTCAACGGAGAGGGCTGTTCATATCCCTGCACCGCTCCACCGGCAACGTAGGAGACGTAATTGGTCCTTTGGCGGCCGGGGCCCTGCTGCTAGTTCTGGGCTGGCGGTGGATTATGGGCGGAGGTACCCCGATCCTGCTGTTCTTGGCAATTGCCGTATTCCTGCTGTTGCGGAATGTTGGAGGCACCAAGCCAGGACATATTGATTTTGTAAGCGACTTCAAGGCCCAAATGCGCCTTTTGAGGGAAGCATTCCGCGGTAGCGGAATGTGGGCCATCTTCACCGTTTCCGCAGTCCGTGGCATGGGGGACCGGTCCTATGTTTTCTTCCTGCCCCTCTATCTGCGCGATGTGGATGGACTGGACAAAGGCGCCTTCACGGCTGGGTTCCACGTCGCCCTGCTAGCGGCAGGCGGAATATTTGCCGGTCCCCTGTTTGGAGCCTTATCCGACCGGATAGGCCGCAGAGCGATCATAGTTTTCTTGATGGTCGTGGCGGTTGTTCTCTCAGTTGCGACACCTCTGGCAGGCGGCGGTATCTATTTGACCCTGTCCGTGGCCCTGTTCGGCGTATTCCATTCGTCGGTCAATTCCCTAACCCAAGCGGCGGCCATCGATGAAGTCGAGGGACGGGGTCTGGACGCGACATTCATGGGCTTGATGTGGGGCAGCAACGCCTTTTTCGGAGCGGGCGCGGCCGTAGCCGTAGGGGGGTTAGTCCAGATATTTGGGTGGGATGCCGCCTTCTACGCCGCCGCCGGACTTTTCTTCGTGGGGTTCCTGGCCTCCCTGCTTCTCCCTTCCAACAAGGGGTCTGTGGCCAGGGCCGCCTAAGCTAGTCGAAACGCTCAAGATTCGCCGCGGATCGCCGCCTCGTACTGCTCCGGCGTGTTCAGGTCCCACAGTACCTCGGGGGTGTCCATCTCCACCAGCAGCGTAGCGTCCTGGTGCCGCCGCACCACGGCTCTCACGCCCAGGGATTCCTCGTCTATCGACTTTAGCTCTTCCAGCAGGGCCGAATCCAGCACCAGGGGATGCCCGCCCTTTCCTCGGTACCGGGGAATCGTAATGGACTGGCCGCCCTGGCGGTGCTGCAGCAGCAGGTATCCGATGGTCTCGGCGCTTCGAGGCTGGTCCACGTTGAGGATCAGGATAGCGGAAGGCTTGCCGGGGTCCAGGGCGTTCAGGCCCACCTTGATGGAGGTGGTTTTACCTTGCAGATAATCCGGATTCACCCGCCAGATGACGCCCTCCTTGCCCTCCACCTCCGGCTTGAGCCGGCCGGCCTCGTGGCCCAACACCACTACAACCGGGTCCACTCCGGCTTGACGCAAGGAAGCGATCTGGTGTGCCAGCAATGTGGAGCCGTGCCAGGGAAGCAAGGCTTTAAGACTGCCCATCCGGCGGGACTCTCCCGCCGCCAGTAGTATCGCCGCGGCAGGCTCCATCGGCGCCTGGAGCACCTACACGGTAACCGAGCGTTCTACGATGCTGGCCGCACGGTCAACAAACCAGTCATCCATCTGCATCGGCCCGCCTTTGCCCCCCCGGCGCACCATGATAATCTCCGACATGATGCTGACCGCCAATTCTTCCGGGGTCAGGCCGCCAATATCCAGGCCGATGGGGGCGTGGACCTGGTGCAACCGCTCGGTGGGCGTACCCTGCTGAATCAGGCGGCGGTAGATCATCATTGTTTTGCGCTTGCTGCCCAGCAAGCCGATGTACCTGGCAGGGGTGGTAAGGGCCGACTCGAGGGCCATGTCGTCATAACGATGGCCCCGGGTGGCCGCCACGATAAAGCTGTTTACGTTTATCGAAACGTGCTCTGTCCAGAGATCGTAGCTGGAAACCACGATCTGGTCGGCGTAGGGGAAGCGCTCGGCGTTGGCAAACTCAGGCCGGTCATCCACCACAATGACACGGTAGCCCAGCGTATTGGCCAGGTCTGCCGTCGCCTTGCCCACGTGTCCGCCGCCCACCATGACCAGCGTTGGTGGGGTGGTAAACCCTTCCACGAATACTTCGGTGCCGTCGTTGGCCGCTATGGTCTCAACGTTGCCTACCTCGGCTACACGTTGCGCCACGACTATGGCCTTAGCATCCAGATCAGGGTCACCCAAGGTGCCCTGTGTGGAGCCGTCCATGCGCAGCAGCAGCTTCGCACCCTGTTTGGAGCCCCCGCTGCCCGCCTTCACCACCGTGGCCAGGCCAACCGGAGCTCCCCCCTCATAGGCATCCATCAGCTCTGTTCCGATAGACAGAAACTCCTCCGGCTGCCACAGGGGTTCCAGGTAGAAGTACATGGTGCCGCCACAAACCAGGCCGTCGCGAGCGGCGATATCCTCGTTCAGGAAATAGTCCTTGAACTCCGGCCCCCCGTGAAGGCGTAGAATCTCCTTGGCGGCGAACCAGATATCACCCTCAACACATCCCCCGCCCAGGGTGCCGACGCCGCTGCCATCCTCGCGTATCAGCAGCATGGCGCCGGGTTTCTGGGGAGTGGATCCTTTGGTGCGCACCACGGTTGCCAGCACTCCTGGCTGTCCGTCTTCCAGTAGCTTGATTACTTCCTGAATTACTTCCTTCATGCCTCCCCTCACCTGGTGAAAGGATCCTTGGTCCACGCCGATGGGAACCCGCTGTCGGGCCTCACCATTATAAGCGCCTAGCCAACAGGTTCCTTCTCTATTAGCTTAACAAAATTGCCCGATTGCGGCAATCTAGAGAACGTAATTTCCTTCGTTTCCATCTGGCGGCCACTATGAATCGGATGTAGAGTCAGATATAATATCGTGTTGTATGACCTCGGTGATAACCACTTCCGCCAGCCCCCGCAACGCCCGCCGTTACATTCAAGTTATGGAACCTCTCGGGATAGAAATGCGCTTGGTAACCCCGGAGGATGCCGGGGATAAGGCCACCGCCGAGCTGATGGATGGCGTTGGCGGGATTCTACTACCGGGCGGACCGGATGTAGACCCCACTCTCTACGGCGAATCGCCGGACCCAACCGCCGGCCTCGATGTGAACCGCCCGCTTGATGACCTGGATCTACGGTTGCTGGACTACGCCCTTGGCCATGACATGCCCGTGCTGGCCATCTGCCGTGGGATGCAGTTGCTAAATGTGGCCCTGGGGGGCCGGTTGATCCAGGACCTGCCCGGCCACCGTGCGGAGTACCAGGCCGAGGACGCCGACGGAAGTTGGGTATCCAAGAAGCACAGCATCTTTTTATCCCCGGGTTCCAAAGCGGCGGCGATCATTGGAGTGGCCGGGTTCTTTCAGGTTAACAGCCGCCATCATCAGGGGCTTCGTGAGGCCCAGAGGTCGCATCGGCTGATGACTACGGCCTACTCCGTGGACGACGGATTGATCGAAGGCCTGGAGAGCCCCGAACATAGCTGGGTCGTGGGCTTGCAGTGCCACCCGGAGCGGCAAGATGAGGTGCCGCGCGCCTTCGCCAATCTTTTCGCCGCCTTTGGAGACCGAGCCAAGCTTTATCCGGGCGAGGCATGACTGGCGTCATAGCCATGCCCGGAACACTGCGGGAATTGAAATATATACCGGCCCACGACAATTGTACTTCATAAATAGTCCAGCCGAGGTAGGCTGGGACCACCGCAATCAGGGAAGTGTGTGATGAGGAAGAGTGACTCATGGTAACGACCGCTCCAGCGCCACCGGCGGAGAACAACCGGCCGATCCGCATCGAAGAGGAGATGCGGACCTCTTATTTGACCTATGCGATGAGCGTCATCGTCTCTCGGGCACTGCCCGACGTGCGTGACGGCCTCAAGCCGGTGCACCGGCGCATCCTCTACGCCATGCAGGAGATGGGCGCCCGGGCCAACACGCCGAACAAGAAGAGCGCCCGCATAGTGGGGGAGGTATTAGGCAAATACCATCCTCACGGTGACACCTCCGTATACGACGCCCTGGTGCGCATGGCGCAACCATTCTCCTCACGATATCCGTTGGTCGACGGCCAGGGCAACTACGGCAGCGTCGATGGGGACCCGCCGGCGGCCATGCGCTACACCGAGGCCAGAATGACCGCCATCGCCCAGGAGTTGCTGGCGGACATTGACCTCAATACGGTGGACTTTATCCCCAACTTCGACGATTCTCTGGAAGAGCCGACGGTATTGCCCGGCCGCCTTCCCAACATGCTGATCAACGGCAGTTCCGGTATCGCCGTGGGCATGGCCACCAACATACCTCCGCACAATCTTGGCGAGATATGCGACGCCATCTGCTACCTGGTGGACCACCCCGATTGCGTCACCGAAAGGTTGATGCAATTTGTGCAGGGGCCAGACTTTCCCACCGGAGCCAAGATACGGGGCCGGTCCGGGATCGTGGATATCTACACCACCGGCCGCGGCCGCGTGATCATTGAGGCAACCACCGAGATCGAAGATATGCCGGGCGGGCGGGAACAGATAATAGTTACCGAGCTGCCCTACCAGATCAACAAAGCAAACCTGGTTGAAAAGATCGCCCAATTAGTGCGGGAAAAGCGTATCGAGGGCATCTCCGACATCCGGGATGAGTCGGACCGCCACGGCATGCGTATCGTCCTGGAGCTACGCCGGGACACCTACGCCCAATTGGTCCTGAACAACCTGTTCCGCCACACGGCCATGCGTACTTCCTTCAATGCCAACATGCTGGCCTTGGTGGATGGCCAACCCCAGGTATTGCCACTCAAAAGATGCATGGAACACTTCATAACGCACCGCCAAGAGGTGATCCGCCGCCGCTCCGAGTTCCTGCTGCAGCGAGCCCAAGACCGGGACCATATCGTCCAGGGCTTGCTCCTGGCGCTGGACCGCATGGATGAGGTGATCGCCACCATCCGCGCTTCCGCCGATGTAGAAATAGCCCGCAACAGCCTTATGGAGACATTCCAGCTATCCCAGCCCCAGGCCCAAGCCATACTCGACATGCAACTCAGGCGGTTGGCCGCCCTTGAGCGTCAGAAGCTGGAGGACGAACACACGGAGCTGCTAAAGACCATCGCCGATCTGGTAGAGCTGCTGGCGAGCCCGGAGAAAGTGCTGGCACAGATCAAGACGGAAACCCGCCAGTTGAAGAAGACCTACGGCGATGCCCGCCGTACCATCATCTACGACGAGGAGGTCCAGGACCAGTCCCTGGACGATCTGACGCCTCACATGGATGTGGTGGTTACGCTGAGCCAGCGTGGATACATCAAACGTATGCCCATCGAGACCTACCGCACCCAGCACCGCGGTGGCAAGGGTGTTAGAGGGATGTCGACCCGGGAGGACGACTTCTTGATGGACCTGGTGGTGGTGGACACCCACGACACCCTGTTCTTCTTCACCAACCGGGGCCGGGTTTACCCATTGCGGGCCCTGCGCATCACCGGCGACACCTCCCGTACCACCAGAGGGGCTCCCCTGGTACAACTGCTGCCTCTGGCCAAGGGTGAGCAGGTCCAGGCGATGCTCGCGATCCAGAACCCCAAGGAAGACTACCTGCTGATCCTGGCCACACGGCTGGGCGAGGTCAAAGCCCTCAAAACCGGCCAGTTGACCAACATCCGGCCATCGGGCCTGATCGTGATGGACCTGGAACAGGAGGACGAGTTGGTCAGCGTGGCCCAGGTTGGCGAGGCCAAAGATATCGTAATGGTGTCGGAAAATGGCCAAGCAATCAAGTTCCCCGTGGCCGGACTAACGCCTCGGTCACGCTCGGCCGGCGGTGTAAGGGGCATCCGTTTGCTGCAAGGTGACCGGGTGGTGGCGATGGGCGCCGTATTGCCCGGCAGCTACCTGCTAATCGTAAGCGAGAGGGGTTACGGTAAATGCACCCCACTTGCCAGCTATCCGCGCCACTCCCGGGGAGGTCAGGGTGTACGCACATTCCGCGTCAACGACAAGACCGGGATCATAGCGGCGGCTCGAGTGGTATCGGATAGCCCGGGACAGGAGATATTCATCGTTTCCGCCCAGGCTCAGGTAGTGCGGATCACTTTGGACGATGTGCGTGTAACCGGACGCAACACGCAGGGCGTGATTGTCTGGCGAGACCGGGAACCCGATGACTACGTTGCCTCCATCGCATGCTTCCAGGAAACCGAACATCTGCGGGGTGAGCCGTCTTCAAACGGAAAGCACGCTGACAACGGAAGTCAGGAATCTTAGTTCAGGAACCAATCCATACAGACAATGGGAAAGTGGCCCGCGCCGCACTTTTGACCGTCGTCAGCATTGCGGGCAAGTTTTAAGACGCGGCAGATGCTCCCCTTGCTCAGCTTGTGGGAGCGTGGCTGCGATAGCCCGATGCGGATATAGTTAACTACATCCGCAATATAATTGTCGCTTAATGGCCGTTCAGCTTAAAGGAGCTATCTATGAAACTCGTATTCCTACATGGAGCAGGCAATTCAGGCCTCTCCTTTTATTACCAGCTAAGGCATTTTCGTAACTCAAAAGCCATCGAACTGCCCGGCCATCCAACGGGAAAGGCCTGCACCACCATTGACGGTTACCTGGAATGGGTCAGAGGGTTCAATGCCGCCCGCCGATACAAAGACGTTGTTCTGTGCGGCCATTCTATGGGGGGAGCGATAGCGCTTTTGTATGCCCTACGCTATCCCGAAGAGCTCAGAGGCATCATTCTCATTGGTACCGGCGCTCGGCTGCGGGTTCATCCCGACTACCTGCATCGGGCCGAGGAACCCGGGGAAGGAAACCTACAATGGCTGGAGGGACAGAAGGAGTATTACGAAGGAGTCGAAGCCGATATATATCAGGTGCTGGTCCGCCGGGCCACCGAGGTGGGTCCCGAGGTAGAGCTGAACGACCTAAGGGCTTGCGACAATTTTGACGTGATGGACCGGGTGCAGGAGATACAGCTTCCCACCCAGGTGGTGTGTGGCAGCGAGGACATCATGACGCCGGTGAAATACTCAGACTACCTGGCCCATAATATCAAACATGCCAGGGAAGAGGTGATTCCAGGCGCAGGCCACTTCGTTCAACTACAGAGATACCAGGACGTGAACGAGCAGATCGAGCGGTTCATGACCACCCTGAAGTAGTAAAGCCGGCGGCTACTCCGCCGCCGGATTGTACCAGCGGCTGCGGAAAAACATGAGCGGTGGCACGGCGTGATTGTTCTGCCGGACCTCTTTTACCTCGGCAAAATACACCGTGTGATCGCCATATACGTGGGACCCTATTACCTCACAGCCCATGAAGACCATTGAGTTCTCCAGCGCCGCCAACCCGTCCGCGGCATCGGCATAGCTGTATTCCACCCCTCCCTTCCGGGCTTCCGGCCGCAGAGCAAAATAGGCTCCAAGCTCTTCCTGGTCTTGCCCCAGGATGTTGACCCCAAAGCGGCCCAGCTTTTCCAAGAAGCCAAAGGTGTGGGTGGAATGGGCAACAGAGACCAGCACCGTGGGGGGGTCTAGGCACACCGATGTAAAAGCATTGGCGGTCATGGCATGCGGCTCGCCTTGCTCGTCTCTCGTGGTGATGACAGTAACCCCAGTAGCAAACTGGGACATAGCGGTCCGGAATGCATCTATTTCCATCAGTGTACTGCCCTTCCCCCTGGATTTAGAGGTATTATAACCCGGTTACCATCAAGAACGCCAATACTGTAATAACAAATACCGGGCATTAGCAACCATTGCGGCAACTATTTCTATCTGGCGCCGCGCCGGTCAATGGCATCCTGTGTAAATTTCCTTCTTATTCCCCGTTGGATTGCGCCCAAAATTACGATGCCACATAATCCTTCAAGCTGAAGCGGCCGGGTAAGGCAGGAAGCAACGGCCTATATCCTCTGTAGCAGTTTCGTTGGCCAGCACCGGGTCCAGCTTGGCAACTGTTTGAGGTGGGATCAGCCCGGTAAAAATGTCCGGATGAGTTAGCTGGGCCAAGATCTCCAGGCCCTGTACAACCCGGGGTCCGGGCCTGCTGAAGTAAACATGATCGATGAGGTAGACCTCCCCGGTTCGCACCGCGGGAAGCGTATCCCAACCCGGCTGGGCCGCCAGCCACGCAACCTCCCGTTGGCCACGGTCCAAGTCCGAGGAACAAAGGTCGATATAGAGCTTTTCCGGCGCGTAGTCGAGCACCTGCCGCCATTGAAGGCGTTGGGCAGGGCAACCCGGCGGGTACAGGTCTTGCCTCCCTCCAGCATGCAGCAGCAGATCGGGGATCCAGTGGCCGCCGATCACCAATGGGTCGACCCCTTCCAGGGAGAAAACCTTGGGCCGGTCACCAACTTTGGCTAGGGCTTCATCCACGCAGTGAACCCGGTCGCGCAGACCGTCAACCAGGATGTGCGCCGCCTCAGCCGCCCCGCAAACTTCCCCCACATCAATGATGCTGTCGAATATCTCCGCCAGGTTCCTTGGGCTGAGCACCACCAACCTCGGCTGTACCGGCAAGGCAAGCACTGCGTCGGACACCGCGGCCGCATCCACTTCGCAGAAATAACAGAGGTCCTGCGTCAGTACCACGTCTGGGCAGGCCTGCTCCATCCACTCCTGGTCGATCTGGTATGGGGCTTCCCCTGCCGCCAGAAGCCCTTGCATCATCTCTTCAACCTGCTGGCTGGAGAGCACCGACACATCGATCTTGCTGCGAGACACCACACGCTTGGTTCGGGCCGCCGGGGGATAATCACACAGGTCGCTAACGCCGGCCACCTGATCGCCCAGGCCAATGGCAAATAGGATCTCGGTGCCGCTGGGCAGTAGAGAGCAGATTTTCATGATTCTCGCCAGATCCTAGGACCGGCCGTTTTCTGCCGGTGGTTGCAGGCATTGATCTTTGGCTTTAAGCATTCTGATGTGCATCCAGGTCTACCAAGCCGCATAGGCAAAGCGCTTTGCCGCGCCCCAACATGTCCACGCCGTCGAGAGCATATTCCACTATTGACGCCGGTCCGGCCAGGGGAGGTGGAGTCTGGATCTTTGGCTCGCGAAGCTCCCGGACCGGAGCACGCGCGGGCAGGCCTCCCAATTGCCGGGCTTTCGCCACCGCGGCCTCCAGACCGCCCATCTCGTCCACCAGCCCGTGCTCCATGGCCTGGCGGCCGGTCCATACACGCCCACCGCAGATGTTTTCGGCCTCCTGGCGGGTCATGCTTCGCGCTGCCGTCACCCGGTCAAGGAACACATCGTATACCCGCTCGATGTGCTCGCGGACGGTTTTCCGCTCCTCGTCATCAAAGGGTCTCTCCGTATCGTACATGCCGGCATGCTGTCCACGGCTGATCGACTCGCGATGAAACAGCAGTTTGTCCATCAGGCCGCCAGTCGTCACTTTGCCGGACAGGACTCCGATGGAGCCGGTAAGGGTGCCGGGCTGCGCCGTGATCCATTGGGCCGGGGTAGACACATAATACCCACCGGACGCCGCGGTGGAGCCCATGGCAGCGACCAGCGGTTTCTTGGCCGCCAGCTTATGCAGCGCGGCGGCCATGGCTTCCGATGCCGATGCCGAGCCGCCCCCGGAGTTAACATACAGCACCACAGCCCCCACCCTCTTGTCGGCCAGGGCGATCCGAGCCTGCTGAACCACCGTCAAATCCCCGGCGCGGGGATTGAAAACGAAGGGCAGCGGCAAGGGAGACCGGAAAGGCGGCCGCTGGCTTCGGCCGTCTACTATGTCTCCTTCGACCCGAATCAGGGCGACGTACCGGCCCTTTGCCGTCGGTTTCGGGCGCAACAGGCCTTTGTGGACCGCCTCCCAGGTTGCGATACGAGCCGGGTCGTCACCGGCGCCCAGATAGGCGGACAGGTCTTCTTCGCTGATCAGCTTGTCGACAACGCCGGATTCTAATGCCTGGAGGTCGGTGTACGGCGCCCCGTCCACCAGAGCTTTTGCCCCAGCCTCTTCCAGATTTCGGCCCGACGCAACGGCCTGAATAAAGTCTTCGTAGTGAGCGTCGATCAGCCAGTTGGACATCTCGCGCATCTCGTCCGACATGTTCGCGCGCATGAGCGGATCGGCGGCGGTTTTGTAGGGACTGATCTGAATAAAATCGGCCTTCACCCCGGCCTTTTCCAACGCGTCGGCCAGGAAAACGAAACTGCCACGCACTCCCAGCGGTGAGGCATCGCCGCCGGTTTGCAGCAGTATCTCGTCTGCCGCCGAGGCGATGTAATACCTGGTGTTGTCGTAGCTCGACGACCAGGCAATCACACGTTTCCCCGACGAACGCAATCGGGCAATGAAGCCGCGGAGGGTCTGAACCTGGGCCGCGGATAGCTTCAAGCCGCCGAGATGGAGAATAACGCCGGTGACACGAGGGTCATGTTGAACGGCTTCAAGCTGTTCGCCCAATTCCTGCAGGCTCAGGCGGTCCGGGAATAGGCGTTTTCTCAAGAACCCGGCATTCAGCGCGCGCAACTCCGGGTACGTGCCCTCGAGAATGAAGACAACGTAATCCGGTGGTCTTCTCAACCTGCGGAGAAGATTCCCAGCAGCCCAGAAGGCGTATCTCACAGCTCCGAACAGGTGTCGCAAGCCGCCGGTGCCTCCATTACATCAGGTCTCCGCTGCACTAGCAGGTGGAGTCCGAGCGTTCATGTGTAACGCCAACTTTCAACGGGAGCGCGTGGTTCCGAATTGTTGTAACACGGTGCATTTTGATTGGTCACGATATGAAGGTGTCTGTTGTATCATAATCTACCAGATGATGTCAGCGCCAGCGGAAAAATACTGGAGCAACATCGCCCTGTTGAGGCTCAGCGCGATGGGCTTCGGCGTTAGCGGCGTCTATCTGGCGTTGGACACCATGTTACTGCCCGTATTGGTACTGGCGGTTGCCTCGGAAGAGCTAAAGAATACTTTCCTGGGTGTTCTGGGTTTCAGCGGGCTGCTGGTTGCGGCGCTGGTTCAACTGGTAGTCGGCCGGCTCAGCGACCGGACACATTCCCCTCTTGGCCGCCGGATTCCCTACCTGCTATGGGGCGCCATATTCTCCTGCGTGGGGATAGCGGGCTTCGGATACGCCACCCGGTACCTGGGTTCCGATAACATCAGCTTTGCGGCAAAAGCCACGGCGCTCGTTGGCGTGTGGCTGTTTATCCAACTCAACTTCAACATCGCCTACGGGCCATACCAGGCGTTGATCCGGGACCTCGTCCCGGTGGGGCGAATCGGAGTAGCCGCATCCTTCAAGATCCTGATGGACGCCGCCGGCGCCGTGGCCATGATTGCCGTCAGCGGAGCCCTTATCGGCCGCTACGCCGGCCCTGACTCCATCAAATGGCTCTGGCTTACATTGGGGGTTTTAGGGGTCACCGTGGTGATATCCACCGCCATCACTATCCTCACGGTCCGCTCTAGGGAAGCATCTTCGATCGGCAAAGCGGCAGCCGCCCCATCGATCAAGTCAAGGTTCCACCCGCAACTCAAAAGGTTCCTCCTTTCCAGGTTCCTGATGTTCACCGCCGTTTTTATCTTCCCAACTTACGGTCTGTTTTTCCTCAGGGACATGGTGGGCCTGGAGAATCCCGCACGGGCCCTAGGCAACATGATTCTGCCCATCGGCGGCGCCCTCGCGCTCAGCGTGTATCCCGCCGGTTGGCTCTCCGACAAAGTGGGGCGAAAGCCGCTGGTGCTGGCAGGGGCAGTCGGGGCCGCCGTCGGCACCATTGCCATGCTGTGGGCGGACACCACGATTGAGGTATTGATAATAGCCACGGCGATCGGCATTTCGGTTGGTGTCCTACTCAGCGCTAGCTGGGCCCTGGCCAACGACCTGGGCACTGCGGGCCGGGAAGCACAACACATGGGCATGGTAACCGTCGCCACGGTGGCCGGCGCCGGGGTTGCCAAGATAATCGGCCCCTTGGTGGACCTGCTCAACCAGGCTTCGCCGGGATGGGGTTACTCGGGCCTGCTCATCTCCTGCGCGGTACTATTCCTGGTGGGCGCCCTGCTGCTGATGCCTTTGAAGGCCGACTTGCGGCCCGCCGTGAGCCCCGAAGCCGTTCCTTGATTGCTCCCCACGATATGTCCCAAGTTGCCCCGGCGGTTAATGAGACATCCCCGTTGTTTTCTATATGCTTGAGAGAATTCAATCAATTGGTTACTAATTGATTATTGCGCTGGATACGTCGCCAATTCCGTGTAAAACGCATCGTTATACCAGTATTTTCAGACTACTGGCTTAAAGAGTTGGTTAATAGGACCAAACAGCACGTTAATGTCCGTCATGTGATACTTGTCACAATGTCTGGCAGATAATATACTGCGCCTGAACCGGAGACTCCCATCTTTCCCACTATTTTGGTCTCACGCAGACCAACGCAGAACCGGCCGACACAAGAGATTATAAACTAGGGCGTAGTTAGCTTCAAAAAAGCCCGCGGGGCGCCGGTCCACCAAGGAGAAAGGAATATGTCGGCTGGAATAGAGCTTTTAGGCAAAGCCGCCCCCGAGTTCGATGGAATCCTGAGTCAAGAAGCTCTGTCATTCGTGGCCGGTCTGGCCCGTGAGTTTGAACCAAGGCGCAGAGAACTCATGGCCGCCCGAGTCCGGCGGCAATCGGAGATAGACTCAGGCCAGATGCCCGGCTTCCTCACCGAGACCAGCAACATCCGCCAGCAGGACTGGCGCGTGGCGCCGGCTCCCAAAGACCTGCTGAACCGCAGGGTGGAGCTGACCGGTCCTTCTTCCAACCGCCGCATGGTGATCAATGCCCTTAACTCGGGCGCCCAGGTTTACATGACCGATTTTGAGGACGCCCACTCCCCTTCCTGGACCCAGACATTGATGGGCCAGCTCAACGTCCACGATGCCGCACGGCGCACCATCACCGACGTTAGCCCGGACGGCAGACATTACAAGCTCAACGACGAGACCGCGACCCTGTGCGTCCGCCCCCGTGGTTTCCACCTTATGGAGCGGAAGCTGATGGTGGACGGTCAACCGGTGGCGGGAAGCTTCTTCGACTTTGGGCTGTCCTTTTTCCACAACGCCCGTGCCCTGATGGAGCAGGGAACGGGCCCCTACTACTACCTGCCAAAGCTGCAAAGCTACCTGGAGGCCCGCCTCTGGAACGACGTGTTCAACTTTGCCCAGGACAGGCTGGACATTCCCCGGGGCACCATCTGCTGCACCGTACTGATCGAGCATATCCTTGCTGCCTTTGAGATGGAGGAGATCCTCTACGAGCTGCGGGACCACCCAACGGGCTTGAACCTGGGCCGCTGGGACTACATATTCAGCTTCATCAAGACCTTCTCCGAGCGCCCAGACATGACCTTCCCCGACCGGGCCCAGGTCACCATGGCCACTCACTTTCTTACCGCGGCGGCACAGGCGCTGGTTTACGTTTGCCACAAGAGGGGCGCCCATGCCCTGGGAGGCATGTCCGCTTACATCCCGCGCAGGGACGACCAGGAGGCCAACGAAAAAGCAATGGCCCAGGTAAAGCAGGACAAGGAACGTGAGGCGGCCCAGGGGTTCGACGGCGCCTGGGTTGCCCATCCCGGCCTGATCCCGCCGGTGTTGGAGGTTTTCCAGAGCGCTTTCCAGGGGGACAACCAGCTCACCCACTTGCCAGAGGTGCAGGTTACCGCCCAAGACCTGCTGCAGGTGCCCCAGGGCGACACCACCGAGGAGGGTTTGCGCAGCAACATCAGCGTGACTCTCCAATACGTGGACGCCTGGATCCAAGGCAGCGGCGCCGTGGCCATCTACGGACTGATGGAGGACACCGCCACCGCCGAGATCTCCCGCTCCCAGCTATGGCAATGGGTCCACCACGGTGTCACCCTCACCGACGGGCGCAAGGTAACCGAGAGCATCTACCTGGACATACGGGCGGAAGAAGCATCCAAGCTCATGGAAGCCCACGGACAGGACAATCCGGGGGCATTGGATAAGGCGGTGGAGCTGTTGGATTATCTGGTGCTGGCGCCAAAATTCATCGAGTTTCTTACCATCCCCGGGATTCGATACCTGGACTAGATCACCCTCGTATCCGTTCACGAACCATCGAAGCACCAACGGCGCCCAAACCC
>JADFJS010000035.1 GCA_022566155.1 Chloroflexota bacterium | reverse complement strand
TTGAGCCGGTGTACCTCGTCGATGAAGAGAACTGTGCCGGGCTGCAGGCCGGTGAGGATGGCCGCCATGTCTCCGGCCCGTTCGATGGCCGGCCCTGAGGTAACCCTGATTTCCACTCCCATCTCGTTGGCGATGATGTGGGCCAGGGTAGTCTTGCCCAGTCCCGGCGGTCCGTAGATGATCACGTGGTCCAGGGGCTCGCCGCGGATCTTGGCGGCCTGGATGCCGATGCTCAGGTTCTCCTTGGCATGGGCCTGACCAACAAAATCGCCCAGGCTTTTAGGCCGTAGTGAGGTGTCCAGGTCCTCGCTTTGGGCTTCTCCGGAGACTATCCGTTGGGCCATGGGACCTCTTCAATGCACAAGGTCTTGATTGGGAATATGATTCAATTCTAGGCTGGGTAAAGGGAAAGGGTCAAGGAACTGGCGTCACCGCTTGGAGCTGTTTGGGCGCCAACCTACGTTTCTTCGAACCTGCGAAACACCAGGCAGGCATTCTGCCCACCGAAGCCGAATGCGTTGGACAGCACGACCCGCACATCGCTCTTTCGGGCCTCGTTGGGCACGTAGTCCAGGTCGCAATCGGGGTCCGGCGACTCGTAATTAATCGTCGGATGAATCACTCCATCGGTGATGGTCTTGATGCAGACAGCCGCTTCCAGGGACCCTGAGGCGCCCAGAGCGTGGCCAATCATGGACTTGGTGGAGCTTATGGGGATCTGGTAAGCCCGGTCGCCAAAGAGGCGCTTGATGGCCACCGTTTCCAGCGTGTCGTTCAGGGGCGTCGAGGTACCGTGGGCGTTGATGTAGCTCACCTGGTCCAGGGGCTCTCCTGCGTCGGCCAGGGCCAGCCGCATGGCCTCGGCGGCGCTGGCGCCGCTCTCCTCCGGTTGCGCCATATGGGCGGCGTCGGAGGTGCAGCCAAACCCGGCCAGTTCCACCAATATGTTTGCGCCGCGCCGGGTAGCGTGCTCCAGGCTCTCCAGGACCAGTACCACCGCGCCCTCGGCGGGGACGAACCCGTCCCGATGGGCATCGAAGGGGCGGCTGGCTTTTTCCGGCTCATCGTTGCGCGTGGTCAGGGCCCGCATGACGGCGAACCCGGCCAGGCCAAGCTGGCTGATCCCGGCCTCCGCGCCCCCGGCCAGCATCACGTCGGCCACACCCCGGCGTATGACTTCCAGGGCCTCGCCCATGGCTTGATTTGAGGCGGCGCAGGCCGTCGTCGCGGTGGAGTTGTAGCCCTTGGTGCCGACAAATCGGCTCACGTTGGCCGCGGCCATATTGGGCAGGATCATGGGGAAGAAGAATGGCGACATTCGCATACCGCCCCGATCGGCCAATATGCGGCAGTTCTCTTCCAGGGTAGGAAAGCCGCCATTGCCGTTGCCCAGAGTCACTCCCACCCTGTAGGGGTCTTCCCGGGACATATCCAGCCCGGCCGACTCCACTGCCGACAGGCCGGCGGCCACGGCCAGCTGGGAGAACCGGGCCATGCGCCTGGCTTCCCGGGCGTTGATGTACTGCACGGGATCGAAGTCCGATACCTCGCCGGAGATCCGGCAGGGGTAATCGGTGGGATCGCAAAGGGTCATAGGACCGATGCCAGACTTCCCGGCAACCAGGTTCTGCCAGAAGGTGTCGGCGGTCTGCCCCAGGGGAGTAATAGCCCCGAGACCCGTTACCACCACTCTGGCCCGGTTGATATCCACCATCACACTCCTATTCCACACACGGGTATCAGGCCCAAATTAAGGTGGCCTCAGGTCTGCCGGCAAGAGGTCGGGATAGAGCTCCGGCTCGATGCCCAAAACCGCCTCTCGCAACTCGGCAGCCAGGAACAGGGACCCGGTGCCCAACACCAGGTCTCCCGGATCTGCCATCGTCAGAGCTGTGGACAGCGCTTCCGCCGCCGTCGCGATTTCGGCAACTTCGACTCCTTGCTCCCGGAAGTGGCCCGCCAACGCTTCCGGCGCCAGGGACCGAGGGTGGCGGGAGCGCGTGGCAAACACCAGGTCTCCAACCTGGGCGAGGCGCTGGACCATCTCGCTCACGTTCTTGTCTCGGGAAAAGCCCACCACCAGCAGTAATCGGTGATAATCAAAATACTGAGGCATCGACGCAAGCAGGGTTTCCATGGCATAAACGTTATGTGCCCCGTCGGCCACCACCAGTGGATCGCGGGAGAGCACCTCCATACGGCAAGGCCAGGACACCAGGTCAAATCCACGGCGCATCGCGCCGCTGAGTACCGTATGGCCTCGCTCCCGCAATGCCTCCAAGGTGGCTACCGCGGTGGCCGCATTTTCCAACTGGTGACGCCCCAGCAGCGGTATCTCCAGATGATACTGGTCCAGACGGCCACTCACGGTCAGGCGTTGGCCGTCGATTGTAGACGCACCGCCTTCCCACGTAACGTCTTTACCGACCTGTATCGGTTCGATCCCCAGATCCCGGCAGACATCCAATATGACCGAAAGGGCTTCGGGGCGCTGCGGCCCGATGACCACCGAGGCGCCCGGCTTTATGATTCCAGCCTTATCCGCGGCGATCTCGGCGATTGTATCTCCCAGGATGGCGGTGTGGTCCAGGCTGATGGAGGTTATTACGCAAACGTCTGGGCGCACCACATTGGTGGCGTCCAGGCGGCCGCCCAGTCCAACCTCGATGGTCTGATACTCCACCTGTTCCTGGGCATAGCATTGGAAGGCCATGGCGGTCATGAACTCGAACAGGGTAACAGACCCGTGACTGGTGTCCTGGGACACCCACCGGGCCGCCGGCCAGATCTGTTCCACCAATGCAGCGAATTTATCTTCATCGATGGGTTGGCTGTTGAGGCGGATACGCTCCCGGAAATTATGGAGGTGAGGCGAAGAGTAAAAGCCGGTACGGTAACTCGCGGCCCGCAATGCGGCGTCGCATAGGGCGGCGGTGCTGCCTTTGCCTTTGGTGCCCGTGATGTGGACGGTGGCCAATGCGGCGTTTTGGGGATTGCCCAAGCGGCCAAGCAGCGAAGTCATGCGGCCCAAGTCGGGTATGACCCGCTGGCGGGGACCGCCGGGCCCGGTGCGCTCGTGGTCTACCATGGAAAGCAGGAGGTTTATGGACTGGTTATAGTCCATTCAGCACCATGCATAATGAGTGAATCGAAAAACGCCTGCGCCGGTCAGTGGTCACGGATACGCGAAGGCATGGAACCCATGGCCACCCTTAGCCCTTCACCGAATCCGATGGTTTTGACATACTCTATGTTACCTTCTAGGGTCCGTGGGGTAAAGCCAAATATCTGCTCCACCGTTCCTGGTTCGGCCACGTTACGGGTCGCCAACATTCGAAGCTGGCCGGCGGTTGCCAGAGGCCGCTTCTTGAGCCGGCCAAGCGTTGCGGCGGCCAGGTAGACCAGCCACATCGGCAGGTGGATGCGCAGCCGCCGCTTACCCATCGTGCGGGCGACGATGGCCATGATCTCGTTATAGCTTAGCTGTTGCGGTCCGCCGATCTCGATGGTCTTCCCTCTCAGGTCTTCCCGGTCCACCGCCGAAACGATGCACCGGGCCACATCGTCAACCGCGATGGGCTGGAACCGGTTCCGGCCCGACCCCACTACCGGCACCAATGGGAAAACCCTGGTCAATGCGGCTAGAGGGTTGATGAACATATCTCCCTCCCCGAACATCAGCGAGGACCTGATGATCGTATACGGCACGCCGCCATCGGCCACCTCCCGCTCTCCACGCCACTTGCTGTAAAAATAAGCGTACGCGGGGTCGTTCGTCGCTCCTATGACGCTAACGTGGATAAAATGTTTGACGCGGTTGGCCACCGCGGATGCCACCATGTTGGCCACCCCCTGCCGGTTTACCTGGTCGAAGGTGACGCCTCTGAACTGGCCGATGGTGGATACCAGATGAACCACGGCCCCAACATCATAGAACAACTCCGAAAGCACATCCGCGTCCAGGACACTGCCGTAGTGTATGTCCACAGTCCTATCCGGGAACATCCGCTCCCGGCCGGGAGTGTGGACAAGACAGCGTACGTCGTGGCCGTGCTCTTGCAACTGTCGTACCACCCGGCGGCCCAAAAAGCCGGTGGCTCCGGTAACCAGGACCAGCAAATTACATATTCTCCAGCCTCAGGGTATGCAACAAATACCAAACGCTGTGTGGAATGTCAAACGAATCGACTTGAGTACCGAGATTGAGTAGGGAGATTGACCGGCCACCCCGCTCCTGTAAGATAGACGCTGGCGGTCGAGCCGCCGGATAAATTAATGCTGGCCCCGGAGCAAAATCCTTGGCCCCGGAGGAACTATTGAGTATCACACCAGACCTGCACTTCGGCGCAGGAATGACCGGGGCGGCCGAGGAGACCGCCCGTCAGGCAAGATGGATGGAGGAGCTGGGCTACGAGTACTTCTCCGCCGGCGAGCACTTCATGCGGGGATCCCCACCCAGCCCGACCCACGCCTCTCTGCCGCTGCTGGCGGTGGCTGCGGGCGCCACCGAAAGGATCCGCCTCCTGTCCGCCATCGTGCTGATCCCCTTCTACCATCCCACCGTTCTGGCCAAGCTTACCGCGACACTGGACATCGCGTCGGGCGGGAGGCTGACCCTGGGCGTTGGCGTGGGCGGCGAGTATCCCGTGGAGTTTGAGGCGGCCGGACTCAATGTTAGACACCGCGGCCGGCAGACCAACGAGTGCCTGGAGGTGCTCCGCCGTCTATGGGCAGGGGAGAGTGTGACGTACCAAGGCCGCCACTTTCAGCTCGAAGATGTGGCCATCAACCCTACTCCAACTCAGCTGCCACATCCGCCGGTCTGGGTATCCGGCCGCCGCGATGCGGCAATGTTAAGGGCGGCCCGCCTGGGCGACGGCTGGATGCCTTATTTCTACAGCCCAGAGCGTTACCGCGATAGCGTGGATAAGATCAACGGCTTCGCTGCCCAGGACGGCCGTGACCTTTCCGAATTTCAGTGGGCCTATTTCCCTTATATATCCATCTATCCAACCGTGGAGGAGGCGGCCAAAGTGGCCGCAGAGTCTTTGGGCGGCCAATATCTCCATAGCGGTGATTTCATGGACATCGTGCACAGCTACTGTCTACTGGGTCCTGTAGATGCGTGTATTCAACGGCTTCAGGAATACATCGACGCGGGCGCCCGCCACATCATCTTTAGCGTCTGCTGCCCCAAGGAAGACCGCGCCCGGCACATCGAGACCATCGCCAAGGAGCTTATTCCCCATTTTAGTCCGGTAAAACTGTAAACCGCTGGGACCATGAGGCTAAAACGCTCAGCATACCGCCGTAGCCGTTAATCACAGGCGGATCGGCGCAGTCTTTTCGCTGGTGCCCGTGGCGGATTGCCATATTATTACGTAAAGTGTTGGAGTATAATATTCGCATGGTTGGCCGGGACCTTCCATTGATTCGGTTAATCTGGACATATCCGGTAATTCGAATTAACCCTTGTCTTAAAAGGCCACGGAGATAGCCCGGCCCCATATCGAGAACCAGATAGGGCGAGGGATAGGAGTCACAATGGCCAGGATTAAACGGGTGGTGCTGCTTCAACCAGCATCTGCCGGTGGAAACTTTGAATATATCGCGATTCCACGACAAGGGATGCTATTCCTCTCCGGCGCGTTGGCCCAGTGGGAAGGACCTTATCTCTACGAGAGGGAGATATGGTTTGAAGACCGCTGCGGCCTGATTGACCCCGATAAAGACCTGGACGGGGTCGACATCCTGATGGTCACCGCCTTGATCAATGAATGCCCCCGCGGGTATCAGATCGCACGTATGGCCAAGGAATATCATCCAGACATCGTGACTATCGGCGGCGGCCCACAGATGGGCCCACTGCCGGAAGAGGCCTTTGAAAAAGGACACTTCGACGTTATCGTCCAACGGGAAGGGGAAGATATCATCGGTCAGCTCTCCGACGTTTTGCTGACCTACCAGGGCTCCCAACGTGAGGAATACCTGGACAAGGTGTCCGGTATCTCCTACATGCGCGAAGGGCACCTGATTCAGACCCGCCGAGTGGGGTTGGTTGACCCCGATTTCGTAGAATTGCCCGATTTTCACTCGATCAAGGACCTGACCGTCGCTAATCCCATGGCGGGTGGCGTTATCGAGACCGTCCGGGGCTGCACCGAAAAATGCACTTACTGCCAGGTGATTCAACAGTTCCTCGGCTATCGCTTGATCAAGCGGGAAACCGAATTCAAGCGCCTGGATCAGTTGCGGAAGATGGCCGAAGATGGTCTGATTCACAGTTCGCGCAGCGGAAAGTTTCAGGTGTTCATATCCGACGACCTTCACCCGCCGCCTTTGAGAGCGGTCAAATACCGGGATGAGCGGTTGGCAAGGCTGAAGCAATGGAAGGGCCGAACCGACGACATGTTCATGATCTGCCAGGCACGGGCAGAGTTCGGCCAAGACCCGGAGCTAGCCACGGCCATGGCTGATGTCAACATCAAGATGGTTTACGTTGGGGTAGAGTCGGACAACGCCGAAAACCTGAAGATTGTGCGCAAACGCCAGGAACCGGGGCAGATGCACACCGACCTCGTAAGCTTGAACGAGATGGGCTTCTCCATCGTCGCAATGACCATCATCGGCCTGCCCTTCGACACCGAAGAGAGCATCATGCAGCTTGCCGACTGGGTGACACAGATCAGCAAGTATCAGACGGTCAACTTCCTAACGCCGCTTCCGGCGACATCCAATTGGGACAGCCTGACTCCCCTGGCCGAAGATGGCAGCATCTTGCAAGAAGGTCAGATGCGGCCCTACCACCTGTATACCGGCCGCCAGTTGGTACATCACGATGAGCGCTGGACCCTACAGGAGAGCCGGGACCTCTTCGACCGTTATTCTGAAAAATTGACCCCGGTTGACGATCTGTACCGCCGGATATTCCGCATCCTTCGTACCTACCGGCTGCGTCTAGCTACCACCAGCCGCGACTTGGGAGACTCTATCAGCGCCCGGGTGTCCGAGGCCATAGAAACCTTGAAAGGCTGGTCCGACCCGGTGTCTGTCGCCGGCAAGGAGATCGGGGAGGCTACCTCCCAGCGTGTCGGCGAGTTGGTGGACACCCTTCGGGCGGTTTCCCAACCGCTGGCTAATGCGCGGCGGGAAGTAGTGGACAACATCGGGACCGGCATCGCGGAACTTAGCGAGTCTCTGAAGTCGCTGGCAGATCCACTTACCGCCGGTAAGCCGGAGTTGGCCCTGAGCATATCGGGCCGGATCACTGAGATTAACGACATGCTCGACGATGTGGTGAACGACTCGTCAAAAACCTCAAAACCGTAACATGTGAGAGCAATCGGCCAGTGGGAAGGCCGGCATGGGCATCCCAACCTATTCTGGCGATTACTCAATTATTGGCGCGACTGACCCCTGACAGGCTTGGCATCACGATAAACCGGCCTTTCATGCGATTACAGCGGCAAAAACTCGCGGCAAAGACGGAGGGATTGGGTAGAGGGCAAGGGTCTGCCGGTTGTTTACGAGTCTGCTAAAGCTCATGAAGGTTCACGCCGCAGTCTTGGAGCCAAGCTCACCTCTTGCCGGACGGCCCACACTCGAAGACCCACCACAGATTCAGCCTTCCCACCCGGAGCTGAAGCGGCTCCAGCAAGATCGCGATTCAGGCACTTGAAACCTGCTTGCCCGCGACCGATACAGAAATAGATTAAATCTTCGCTGAAACCTCGTGCACCGGGTTAGCTAAACAGCTGGATGTAATATGCGCAGCGATCATCGGGTTTTCGTCACCGGCATCGGTTTAATAAGTCCCTTGGGTCTAGATTCCCAAACCACCTGGGCAGGGATAACTCAGGGCGCGTCCGGTATAGACTACATCACCGCATTCGATACCGAGGGATTCGACACTACGTTCGCCGCCGAGGTGAAGGGTTTCGACGCGGAAAATTACCTGGACCGCAAGCAAGCCCGCCGCATGGACCGGTTCGCTCAGCTCGCCGCCGCAGCCGCACAAGAGGCTTGCCGCGAGGCCCAGCTGGGTCCGGAGACCATCGACCCATACCGGGTGGGTGTGATCATCGGCAGCGGCATAGGCGGAATTATCACCCTATCCCAGCAGTTTGAGGTGCTCAGCGAGCGGGGTCCCAAACGTGTCAGCCCGTTTTTGATCCCCATGATGCTGGCGGACATGGCTTCGGCTCAAGTTTCCATGGTTACCGGCTCCATGGGTGCAAATTACTGCCTGGTGTCCTCCTGTTCCAGCGGCGCCGATGCCCTGGGACAGGGATGGTCGATGATCCGCCGAGGCCAGGAAGACGTGGTGCTGGCCGGAGGCAGCGAGGCGCCCATCTATCCCATCGCCGTGGCCGGGTTCAACGCCCTTCGCGCGCTTTCGCGGTTTAACGAGGACCCCCAGAGGGCGAGCCGCCCCTTTGACGTCAACCGGGACGGCTTTGTCATGGGAGAAGGAGCCGCCGTTCTCGTCTTGGAAAGCCTGGAAAGCCTGCAACGCAGAAACGTGGCGCCCCTGGCCGAATTGCGTGGCTACGGGGCCACATCAGACGCCCATCACCTGACCGAACCTGGTCCCACTGGGGAAAGTGCGGCCAAAGCCATGAAGCTGGCCTTGCAGGAGGCTGGCATCGACCCAACAGAGTTGGACTACCTGAACGCCCACGGTACGTCGACTCCCTTAAACGACCGCCAGGAAACCAAGGCGATCAAGCTGGCCTTGGGGGAGGATGCCTACAGGGTGCCCATCAGCTCAACCAAGTCCATGACGGGCCATCTATTGGGCGCTGGTGGGGCGCTGGAGGCGGCATTCTGTGTGCTGGCTATAAAGAACGGCATCATACCTCCAACGATCAACTTGACGGATGCGGACCCCGATTGCGATCTGGACTACACGCCAAGCAGCCCTCGGACCCAACGGGTAGATGTGGCAATGAGCAACTCCTTCGGCTTCGGCGGCCATAACTCGGTGCTGGTCTTCACGAAACCGGACCATTTAGACTGAGCCAACCGAGATGGCAGTACCCTCCAAAAAGTGGCAGCTCCCGCCCCCGGTAAAGAGCCACGGGTTGCCCGTTGACCTTCCGGCAGCGGCGATACAGGTATTGCTCAGCCGAGGCATCGACAACCGGGAGAAGCTTCAGTTTTTCCTAGAACCCCCACACCGGCTGCCCCATGACCCTCTGCGTTTGCCCGATATGGACCGAGGCATACGGCGGTTGTACCAAGCGGTCAGCCGCAAGGAAACCGTGGGGATTTTCGGCGACTTCGACGTGGACGGGTTAACGGGAACCGCCATCATTGCCGAGGGACTGGCCTCCCTTGATGTTCCGGTCGTGCCCTACCTGCCCAAACGTATGGGCGAGGGACATGGTCTCTCCAACGCCGCCATTCAACATATGGTCCAGCAGGGAGTTACCCTGGTGGTCACCGTAGACTGCGGCGTGGACGCCGTGGCCGAAGTATCTGAGGCCCACCGGTTGGGGGCCGACGTGATCATTACCGACCACCATCTTCCCCCGGCTGTCCTGCCCGATGCAGAGGCTGTGATCAACCCCAAACTACCGGGGAGCAGCTACCCCTTCCCCGAGCTGTGCGGCGCCGGTCTGGCGTTCAAACTGATCCAGGGGCTCTACGAGTATTATGGCCAGCCCTGGGACCCCAGCCTGCTTGAGCTGGCCGCTCTGGCCACCATCGCCGACCTGGTCCCCATGGTGGACGAGAACCGGTACCTGGTGACGGAAGGTCTGAAGGTCATGGCCCACACTGAGCGCCCCGGCCTCCAGGCCCTTTTCCGCCGTGCCCGTGTCGATCAACAATCACTGAATGCCCAAACCGTCGCCTTTCAGATCTCGCCTCGTCTTAACTCCGCGGGACGCATGAGCCATGCCATGGAAGCCTTTCGTTTATTGACCACAAAATCCCTGGAGGAAGCCGACTCTTTGGCCGATAGGCTGGAGCTACTCAACCAGGAGCGCCGTACCCTATCGGAAAGGGCGATCTCCGCCGCCTTGGACCAGGTCCAGCGTAGGTCTGAAGCCGGCGATCTGCCACCTATTCTTCTGGTGTGGGATGACTGCATCACTCCCGGTGTGGCCGGGCTGGTTGCTGGCCGGCTGGTGGACCTGTATCACCGGCCTGCCGTGGCCATGTCCGCCGACGGGGACCATCTCGTGGCCAGCGCCCGCGGCATACCAGAGTTCAACCTGGTGGAGGCTTTCTCTGCCTGCGACGGTTATTTGGTCCGTTACGGCGGCCACGCCCAGGCGGCAGGATTCACCATTGCCCGGGAAAATCTGCCGCGGCTAACGGAGGACCTCACCGCCTACGCCCAGAGCAAACTGGGCTCCCTGGACCTGAGTCCCACGTTAGCCATCGACGCAACGGTGGCGCTGGATGAGCTGACCGACGGCCTGATCCAATGGTTGCAGGAATTGGAGCCCTACGGCCCGGCCAACCCGCTTCCGGTGTTCCTTACCCTCGGTGTACCGGTTTCGGAGGTCCATTACATGGGCCAATCCAGGCAGCACTTGAGACTGGTGGTGGGCGACGGTGATGGCGGCGGCCGGTGGACGGCTTTGGCCTTTAACCAGGCGGATAAGTGGGTTGAAAACACGAAACGCTTGGATCTAGTTTATTCCATCACCGACGACACCTGGCGAGGACGCGGTGCGCACGCCCTACGAGTCCTGGACTTCCGCCCGGCCCAGGGCTGAACCGGAAGTTGGTGGGTTACCGGGCTCGCCGCCCGCGACGCCCGCGCCGGTCCGTTGAGGCCGGTGAGACCGGTTCGGCGCGAACTAACTGGGCCTTGAACACCAACAACGGCACGGCAACCAGGATCACTAGCAAGGCAAGGATCTGGGCCTGGTTCAAGTCCAGAAAATACTCGTTGGGCTCGACCCGCAGGAAGTTGAGGAAGAACCTTCCTGTGGAGTAAAGTGCTCCATATAACACGAAAAACATGCCATGCGGGCGCAACCGGTGGCGCAGCGGCCATATGACCGCCAGCAAAGCCAGGTCGAACAGCAACTCATAGGCAACTGCCGGGTGGGAGACCCCCGGGCCACACTGCAATTCGCCCAAGGTAATCCCAGGCCTGACCTCATAGGTATATCTGACTGCCCAGGGCAGGTCGGTGAACTTGGCGCAGTGTTCTCCATTGATGACGTCGCCAATACGGCCAATCGCCATGGAAAGAAGCACTGCCGGTGCGGAAATATCAGCCAGGACGCCCACGCCGGGTAGCGCCGCCCGGTGTGGCTCGCCGGCAAACCGGAAGAAACGGGCCCACATCGCCAGGAACCAGGCGGAGTTGCGGATGAGGATGTAAGATGCGCCGCCGGCGAATCCTCCCAGGATAGCGCCGTAGATCGCGATCCCTCCCCGCCAGACGTAAAGCACCTGGATCGGGTCGTCGGCGTAGGATGCTCCCCAGAAGTCTATGATGTGCACTACCCGGGCGCCCATGATGCCACCGATGATCGCCCACACGGCCACAGACAGGATCGCGTCGCCCAGTATTCCTTCCCGCGTGCCCCATCGGTGCACCAGGTATACAGATACAGCCACCGCTACAAATGTGAAGAAGCCGTGCCACGATAGCAGGACGCTACCGAAGTCCAGGATGTTTGGATTGATTCCGATGTTGATGGCGGCCAGTACTTCCACTATCTAATTCCCGTATCTGATTTTCTGGTCAATTTTGCCCGTCCGGAGCGCCGGTACCCGGCCAGTGGGCAGGCGTGACCGTATTTACAAGGTATACCCCAACGCCATGGGGTTGCAAGGCGTGGGATAGCCTTTGGAATTCATCTTCACTGGATGGAAGGATAAACCAGGCCGGCCCGGCGCCGCACAGGTGCAGCCTGCCGCTGGAGGCTTCCACGCTCTCCTGGTGCAACCATCTGAGGTCCGGGAAAGCCTGCCAGACGACCGATTCAAACACATTATGGATGTGGTCCGGCGTAAAGCTTCCGCCGGCCAGCGCCTCTATCATGCGGCTGGTTACGCCGCCATCGCTATAGTTTGCCTGGGTAATCATGGAGTACATCTTGGAGGTCTTGTTGGGGATGGTGGACGCGGGACATATCAGCGTGACCGGCAGAGTAGGAAGAGGGGTCAAATGTTCGATGATCTCGCCCCGGCCTTCTCCCAACGCAGTGCCACCCCTCAGAAAAAAGGCCACGTCCGAGCCCAGACCCGCCGCGATCTGCGACAGCTCCAGGATGGATAGGCCCAGGCCCCAAAGCTGATTGATGGAAAGCAATGCCGCCGCCGCGTCGCTGCTGCCACCACCGAGACCCATGCTTACGGGTATACGCTTTCGGATGTAGATCTGGACGTCTGGTTGATGATTGGCAGCCTTGGCAAGGGCATGGGCGGCCTGCCAAACCAGATTAGCGTCGCCGTCCAGGGAGTGATCGTCGCATTCTACACGCAAAGATGATGCGGGGGAAATCTCCAGCAGGTCGGCCATGTCGATGGTTTGCAGGATCGTCCGGACCTGGTGATAACCGTCCTCGCGGCGTCCAAGGACTTCTAGGGTCAGGTTCAGCTTGGCAAAGGCCTGAATCTCCAACCCGATTACACCTACTCCCGGGGAAAATAAGTCATCGCCTTGGCCCGGTTAAACTCTGGACCAAACATCCCCCAGCCCTTCATGACGCGATGGGCCGGGGGATGCAATTACACTAAAGCTCCAAGTTTTGAATGTCCCGCCTCAGCCACGATACCGGTTGAGGCCGCTTCCGCGAGTAATC
Organism: Chloroflexota bacterium; assembly: GCA_022566155.1. Lineage (GTDB taxonomy): Bacteria > Chloroflexota > Dehalococcoidia > Lucifugimonadales > UBA3495 > JADFJS01. The sequence continues at coordinate 2,539 of JADFJS010000035.1, read as the reverse complement.
AGATGGAGACGGTGACTCCCAGGGACTCCTGGAGGTCCCGGATCGCCTGCACACGGGGGCGAACCGCACGGCGCTGCCGGCGTCCGATAGGCTCGTTCTCCACCTCGGGGATCATCTTCATTGCCACGAAGACGGGGCCCGGCTCGCTCATGATCTTTTCAACGTTGTTGGTGAACTCCTCGAGATTGTCGAAGCTATAAGCCGCGGTATAGCCGGCCTCTCTCGCCATACCGGCGTAGTCTATGTCCTGAGAATTGGGAACGGGCTGACCTCCCGTGGTGGCGTAACATTCGTTGTCCATCAAGAAGTGAACGAAGTTATTGGGTTTTTGTCCGGCGATGGTCGCCAGGATCCCCATATTCATGAGTAGTGAGCCTTCTGAATCAAACAGCACCACTTTTTCGTCGGGCTGCGCCAAGGCTAGCCCGAGGGAGGCCGATGTGGTCTGGCCCATGGCGCCGGCAAGGGGAGCGTCGCGTTTCTCGTTGTCGCTGATGTCCCTCCAATGGCGTCCGCAGGTGCCGGTGACGATGACGATCGAGTTTTTCCGGTGAGGCGCAAAACTTCTGAACATATCTTCAGCAGCGAACATTGATAACTCCTCAGTCTAGATTTGAAGGTGAATTTCCCTTGGCTTGCAGCTTCTGCGCCATTAGTCAGGGCGCACGTGGTCACGCCAAGAGACGATCCGGTTTATACACGCCGGTTTATACGCGCGGTTTATACACGATTGAAGCCGTGGTACTCATCGCCGACCAGGATGGCCACGGGGCGTTTGTTGGCCTTGGCTTCCTCGAACGCAACGGAGATACGAGGTCCGTCCGAGTCCTGCTCCACCAGGTAGTAATTGATACCCATGGCGTTCAGGAATGGCTCGGTGTAGCGGGCCGCCGAGTCGGTTATCACTCCGTGGCGGTTCCAACCCCGGTACCCGACCACCATGACCAGGGGAAATCCCGAGTCGAGGGCCATGCCCCGGATCGAGTCTCCAGACTCCATCATCCCGGTGTTCTGGATCAGGCACACCGGTACCTTGCCCCCTACGATGAGACCCAGAGAGATGGCGAATGTCTCGCCTTCCCGGGAGGCGGGAACGATCGTCAGCCAGGATTGGGTCTTCATCAGCTCGTACAGGTAGTTGGTTTCGCTGTCGGGTATGGTCACTACGTGGGTGACACCGTTTTTCTTGAACTCATCCAGCAAAGTCTGGGGTTCCAGAATCGCCGCTTGCTCTTGGGTCATCTATCGTGCCTCCTCGGATTATGATTCCAGACCGTCCCCCACCACAGATTCGCGGGGTGGAGCCGGTCATACTACCCTGCCATGCTCCTTGGGACAGGCACCATTATAGTAACCACCATGCCCCAGGTCAATTTTCGCGGGGAGCCCGGCCGATACCACACCACTCGGTGATTGTAGGCTCCTCCGCTAAGGGGTATCCTTAAGCCATTGTCAAACAGGAGGTCTGGAGATGACTACGGAGTCCCGCCTGTCGATGCCCTTGGGTGAAACGATCTATTCCCTCCGAGCCATCCGGAGGTTCAAGCCCGACCCGATACCGGATTCGGACCTGCGCGACATCCTGGAGGCCGGCATCAGGGCCCCCAACGGTGGGAATGCGCAGCCGTGGCACTTTCTGGCGATCCGGGACCCGGAGATAAGGGAAGAGCTCGGCGCTCTGTATCACGAAGCCTGGTGGGCCAAGCGGAAGGATGAGGGCATTGACGGTCCCGAGGACATACCCCCCGGCAAGAGCCCCAGGCGGTCGGCGATGCGGCTGGCCAACGAGTTTGGGAAGGCCCCTGTAATAATACTGGTGTGCGCCACCTCCAAAGGCCAGGGAGCCATGGGCTCGGTTATCCCGTCGGTGCAAAATATACTGCTGGCGGCCCGTGCCCTGGGCATCGGAGGCACCATCACGACCCTCCACCGGCAGGTAGAGGAGCGGGTGCATCGCCTGCTGGGCATCCCCGAAACAGCTCAGGTGGTTTATTGCATACCCCTGGGCTATCCACGCGGCAGCTTCGGGTCCACCACGCGAAAGCCTCTGCCAGAGGTCTGCTCCTACGACCGTTGGGATAATCCGATCACCTGAGGAGGCGGCTCAGGGCACATTGCGCCAACGGTCGCAGCGCCCCTCAGAATAACAGGTCTGGGCGGCATTCAGCTCAGTTTTTGATGAGCATACCCGGCTGACATCTGCGGCAGTAGCTGGTGATACGTTGGTTGGCGTTGAGCTGGCTGATGTTTCCGCCGCAACGGGGACAGGGCTGGCCGCCCTTGTTGTGAACCTTGAGGAAGTCTCGAATCTTGACGTGGATCGCCTCTCCCATGCGCCGGCGCAGCACATTCATCGCCTCTTCCACCACCAGGGGGCACTGGTCGTACAGTCGCTTCAGGTCGGCCTGGCTAAGGGTCCTTGTTTTGATAAACGGAGAAAGTTGGGAGGCAAACAGGATCTCGTCGGCATAGGCATTACCGATGCCGGAGATGAATGCCCCTCTAGTCAGCACCCCCTTCAGCTCGCCGCGGAAGGGCT
>JADFJS010000153.1 GCA_022566155.1 Chloroflexota bacterium | reverse complement strand
CACTGGCCCTGGCCGGTACGGTTGCGGTAGCGCAGGGCGGTGCCGATGGCAAACAGGGCGGTCCAGGTAGACAGGAAGTCGACGAAAGATGCGCCCGCCTTGGAGGGGCCTTCGCCCTGGTAGCCGGTGATCCAACAATGGCCGTGGGTCGCCTCCTGGGTGGTCGCCTGGGCCGGGTAGTTGGAATATGGCCCGTCGCCGTGACCGTAACCGGTGTTGGACACCAGAATGATGTCCGGCTTGATCTTGCGCAGGTTGGGGTAATCCAGCTCCCAGCGGCGCATCACCCGTGGCGTGAAATTCTCCATAACCACGTCGCTGACCGCCACCAATTGGCGGAAAAGGTCCCGGCCCCGCTCATTGGTCATGTCCAGAGTCAGCGAGCTCTTGCCCCGGTGAATCAGGTTGTAGGTGGAGGGACGGTTCCACCAGTCCTCGCCCAGCTCGTTCTCGGGATAGGCCCCGGCCAAACCCGCCGTGCGGGTGGTGTCCGGGTGGCCCGGGCCTTCCAGCTTGATAACTTCGGCGCCGAAGTCCGCCAGCAGGCCACCGGCGTAGGGCAGGGCAAACACATAGGTGGAGTCCAATACTCGTATACCGTCCAGGGGAAGCTGTGACACTATCTATGACCTCGTTTTCGTGATGCGGCTCTTCTCGTAGCGTTTCCGATCGGGGCTACCGGTTTAGATCGCATTGAGCTGGCGTAGCTGGGTCAGCTCCTGCGCGGTATAACCCAAATCGTCCACATAGACCTCCGAGTTGTGCTGGCCCAGGGTCGGTGCGGCATATCGCAGTTTGTAGGGCGTGAGGCTGAAATTGAACAGCACCGCCGGGACCTTTATCTTGCCCATGACCGGGTGGTCCACCTCCCGGTAAAAGCCGCGGGATTCCAGCTGGGGGCAGTCGGCCAGCTCCAGGGGAGTCTGCACCAGCCCGAACAGCATCCTGGACTGGGCTGCTTTGGAGAACATCTCCCACTTGCCCCGGTCTTTGATGGAATCGACCACGATCCGGTCCAACTCCTCGCCGTTCAGGGTTCGTTGGGCGCCGTTGGAGAACCGCTCTTCATGCAGTTCCGGGGACCCGAAAAAATCGGCGATCACGTCCCAGGTCGCTCCCCCGCCCGGCTGTGCGATTATCCAACCGTCGGCGCAGGGCATGGGATGGCCGAAATTGTTGCCCACGGTCCGGCGGCGGGCCTGCGTGCCTCCCATGAACGGGTACATCGATTGGGTAGCCATCATAGTCGAGGCCACGCACTCGGTAACCGAGAGATCGACGTGCTGACCCAAGCCGGTGTTGTCGGAGTACAGCAGGGCCATGCCGGTGGCGGCCGCGCCGTTCAACCCTCCATCGTACTGGGCCTGGAAGCCCCCGTGTTTTAGAGGCTCGCGGTCCTGGCTCCCACTGATGCTCATTATCATGCCCATGGCGTAGTTAACTATCTCTTCGCCCAGATACTGGCTATAAGGGCCATGCTGGCCGAAGGGGGTGATGGAGGTCATGACCAGGGAAGGGTTGATCTGCTCCAGATCGGTATAGCCCAGCCCCAGGGAGTCAAGATAGCCGGGCCGGAAGCTCTCCACCACCACGTCCGCCCGCTGGGCCAACTGCCGGAAGATGGACTGGCCGGTGCTGGTCTCCAGGTTGAGTGTTGCCCCTTTTTTGTTCAGGTTCAGCAGCAGGAAAAACAGGCTCTTCTCCGGGTGAGGGTCGTCGTGGAAGAAGGGGCCCATCCGGCGCAGGGCGGCGCCTCCGGGCGGCTCCAGTTTTAGAACGTCGGCGCCGTAGTCGCCAAGAAGACGGGCGCAGAATGAGCCGGCGATGTCCTCGCTCAGGTCCAGCACCCTAACACCGGTCAAAACACCTTCGGGTAAAGGGGCAGGACCATCTTGGGGGTTAGTCACAGGCGTTACACGGCTCCTTGTGGCCGGATGGGATGAACCTGGCCTCGGTCTCCCTTGAGCGAACAGAATCTTATCGGAAGCAGCGGGCCAAGGCAAATGCCGGGGAGCGGCCGAGTTTCCGGTATGCCCGGCGCCGGGGCCATACCACGGTCAACCCCGTTTTCCTGTTGATGAACCGGACTAGGGGCCGGATCAAATGCTGATGTGTCATCAACGAAGAGCCACGCCATTTTACGTTGCGTTGACTCGCCTGGCCGGCCCTGCTACACTCCGCCGCACCGCGAAGACCGTGTGTTGAACCGATGCGCGGTCTTTGAAAACCAGGGTGTTTTCGGCGAGGGCATGCCCGGATGATACGTGGCCTCATAGCTGCCGGTCTGGTTCTGGGCGTGGCGTTGGCCTGCGCTTCGGAACCCGGACTACCATCAACATCTACGCCTCCATTCCCACCGGCCACCGGATCAAGCTCCACGGCGATACCTCAAGATTCCTCCCGGCCCACCTTCCCAAGTCCTTCAGTCATTGCACCGGTGTCCACCAATACTTCAGTATCCACCGCGTCCCCCTCCCCCAGAGTTAGTCCGGCTTCGCCACCTCCTTCCTCCAGTCTTGGCGGCTTGGTGCTATCCGTGGCGGAATCGCGAGGATTGGCCGATCCCGGCCTACGGGCGGCCATCGAGGACCTGCGTGGGCTGGTGGCCGGAAACCTGGGACCGGTTGAGATCCTACGGCTGGAGGCGGTTACCTGGCGGGACTCGAGCCTTGGCTGCTCGCAGCCGGAGATGTTTTACGCCCAGGTCCTGACCGCCGGGTTATGGCTGGTGCTGGCCCATCAAGGTCAGGAGTATGACTATCGGGTGGTGGGAGAACGGGCGGTGCGGTGCGTCCAAGGAGACACATCCGAGCCCCTGGAGCGGCAGCCGGTGCCTGGTATCTGGACTCGGCTGGCCGGCCTGCCGACACCCCGCGGCGAGGTAGCGGCGGCGGAACTGAATGGGAAGATCTACGTTCTCGGCGGCTTCGGCGCTGGGGCCACCGCCAACGAAGAGTACGACATAGCGGCCGGCACCTGGCGGACGCGGGCCCCGATCCCAAGAGGAGTGGATCATCCGGCGGCGGTGGCGGTGGGAGGCAAAATCTACCTGATCGGGGGATTCAACGGCAGGTGGGCGCCGCTGGCCGGCGTCTGGGCCTACGAACCAGAGGGGGATACCTGGACCCAGAAGGCCGGCCTGCCCACGCCCCGGGGCGCGCTGGGAGCAGCCGTGGTGGACGGGAAGATCTATGCGATCGGAGGGGTGAGCGCCACGGGTGACGTGGGGACCACCGAGGTGTACGACCCGGCTACCGATTCCTGGAGCGCCCGTTCCCCGATGCCCAGTGTTCGGGACCACATCGCGGTCGCAGAGTCGCAGGGGATGATCTACGTGGCCGGGGGCCGGTTCGGCAGCTTCGCCAGAAATTTGGATGGGAATCAGGCTTACGACCCAAGGACGGATACCTGGGCAGAACTGGCGCCCCTTCCCACTCCCAGGAGTGGCAACACCGCGGCGGCCGCGGCGGGCCGTATATTTGTGCTCGGAGGAGAATCTACGGACGGCACCTTTGACGCCAACGAGGCATACGATCCCGGCAACAATACCTGGACCGCCATGCCACCCATGCCCACCGCCAGGCACGGTTTGGCTGCCGTGGCCCTGAATAACCGGGTCTACGTGCTGGCCGGCGGCCCACGGGTTGGCGGCTCCGTAAGCAGCCTCAACGAGGTGTTTATCCTGCTACCCGGGACCTCCCAGTAAGAAAAAGAAATCTCGCCGATAGAACTTATCGGTCAAATTCATCGGGCTCAGTTGGCGCCCGTTCTACTCACGGTCCAAAGTGCTCTTCCAGCTTCGCGGTGAACTCCTCCATGGTGAAGCTGTATTCCTGGGTGCCCGATTTCTGGATCGCGTAATGTCCGCACACCGTTCCCATCTGAACGGCGCGTTCCATGGAACGCTTCAGAACCAAACCCTTGATCATCCCACCCCGAAATGCATCCCCGGCTCCGGTGGGGTCCACCAATTCCGCGGTGGGTATGGCCGGGATCTGGAGTACGCCGTCCTTGGTCACCAATTCGGTCCCATTTTCCGCCTTGGTGGTAATGATAGTGTCCACCATATCCAGCAGCTGGGAAG
>JADFJS010000152.1 GCA_022566155.1 Chloroflexota bacterium | reverse complement strand
ACTCCCCATTCCGCTTTCATTTGGACAGCTTGTGGATGATTGGGGCGGCTATGCCGGTGATCACCTGCCCGATGCCTAGAAGGGTAACTGCCCACCAGAAGGGGCTCACTTTCACCTCGAAGATTATGCCCAGGCCGGCCAGTATAGCCAGCACGGATGCCGCTAGCGCCGATACTCTCGCCATGCCGTAGACGAACGCGACCGGCCGCTCCAGGAATAGCATCCAGCACACGTGGGCCGATGCCAGGGACAGCAGGGTACAAACAGCAGTGGCCTTCCAGTAGGCGTCGGAGTCGGGAGTGGCCCATAGGCCAACCGTGAACAGAGCAAAGGCCAGCAGGGAGAACAGCATGCCCGATGTGGCTACCGGCCGGTACCTGCCACGGCCGTGGAGCGCCACCGGCCCCAGGGCGGCGATGCAGTATCCGGACAGCGCCAGCGCCGTGCCCAGCCAACGGCCCCGGGTTTTCGTGTATTCGCCCAGGAGGACCATGGCCACGACCACCAGCACGGTGGCCACCAGCCCGCCCACGATGCCGTACGCCGGCAATCTGGGCGTGATCCACCTGCGCCTAGTAACGGACAAAGCCCGACGACGATAGCATTACCACTTCATCAATAGCATGGGGTCTTTCAAGTCGTTCAGCCCTTCCAGTCCGTAGATCAGCTCCTGTGCCTGCTGTTCCGCATCTGAAGAGATTACGCCATGGGCGCAGTCGTGGAACGTGTCGGCAAGCTGTTGCCGGCCGCTGGAATTCCCATTATCGGCTGCGCTAGAGCCAGACCGTCCCTTTATCGCAGGCATCCGGCGGCTTGTAGCAGACCGCTGAATCCTGACCGCTGACAGCTCCCAATGGGACATCATAGCCCATCATGATATGCTGGGGAAGACATGCTTCCAGAGGATAAATTCTGTCCCTCTTGCGCCGCCCCCCTGGAGCCCAAGGAGGTGGCCGGGCGGCAGCGTCCCGTTTGCCCAAAGTGCGGCCGTGTGGTCTATTACGATCCCAAAGTAGCCGCCGCGAGCATCATCGAGAGAGAGGGCAAGGTCTTGATGGTCAAACGGGCAATTGAGCCCGGCTATGGCCTCTGGAGCATACCGGGCGGATACGTGGACCGGGGTGAGGTGGTGGAGGAAGCGGCGGTGCGCGAGGTTTGGGAAGAGACCGGCCTCAAGGTGGAGATTCAGCACATGGTCGGGTTATTTTCCGAGCACGGGCACCCGGTTGTGGTGGCTGTATTCGCCGCCCGGGAGGTTGGCGGCGACCTCAAAGCCGGGGTGGAAACCCTGGACCTGGGTTTTTTCTCTCCGGATGGATTGCCGGACTTGGCCTTTCCCCGGGACGGCCAGATGCTGGCCCGCTGGCAGGAAATGCAAGCGTTGCAAGGTTCGCCTGACGCTGGCTAGGCGACAGCGGATGCATAAACTATTCTCCAGGCTAACATCCTCCGCCCTGGAATTGCTATTCCCCCTTCAATGCCTGGGCTGCCAGCGGGAGGGGAACCTTCTTTGTGCTCAATGCAGGGATGGATTGGAGAAGTTGAATCCCCCCTGGTGCAACGTCTGCGCCCGGCCCAGCCCCAGGTCTCTTTGCAACTTTTGCCGCCGTACTCCCCTGGCGATAGATGGAATCCGTGCGCCTTATCTTATGCAGGGGCCGGTGCAGCAGGCAATCTACAGCCTCAAGTATCGTAGCGTCAGAGCGATCGCGCCCGAGCTAGCCGAACTATTGGCCCAATTTATGACGCGCCGCCCCATCGCTGGCGGCTTGCTGGTGCCGGTACCCCTTCATCCTCGGCGGCTCCGCAGCCGGGGCTACAATCAGTCGGCCCTGCTGGCTCGGGAGTTGGGCAAGCTGACGGGGTTGCCAGTAGACGAAGGGCTGGTGTCCCGCACCAGGAACGCGCCACCGCAGGTGAACGCTGCCAGCCAAGAGCAGCGCCGCAGCAACGTGGAGAACGGCTTCCGATGCACCGCCGATGTCAGCGGCATGGAGCTAATCCTGGTGGACGACGTGGCCACCACCGGCAGCACCCTGTCGGCCTGTGCCGCCGCGCTGAAGGACGCCGGGGCCGCCTCGGTTTGGGGACTCACAGTGGCTCGGGAAGTGTGAAAACGGCCTCGACCTGACCAGTGCGCCGATTCCATTCCCTGTTTACGTATTCCATCGATTGACAATGCGGCCGTTGTCTGGTCAAATGGCCAAGTTCAGCGAGAAACCACCGGGTTATATGGTGGTTTCCATCCATCCTCGTTCACAACATCTACAGAATGGAGGAACACAACATGGCGGGCAAGACGTTGATATATCTGGGCGCCGAAGCTCATGGACTCTATCGCAAGGAAGCCGGAGACGCCAATTGGGAGATGCTGACCGATGGCATGCCACCATCTCCCCAGGCACGCACCATCGCCGTTCATCCTCAGGACCCCAGCGTGGTCTTCGTCGGCACCCAGCGGGGAGTCTACAAGAGCCAGGACCGCGGCGACCACTGGCGGCGAGTGAACATGACCGAGGGCCGCATCGTCTGGTCGCTAAAGTTTCATCCCAGTGATCCCCAGACCATGTTCCTGGGTACCGAGGGCAGCGAATTCTACAAGAGCGAGGACGGGGGCGAGAACTGGCAGTACCTGGCCACCATCTCAAACCCCGACTCCGTCCAGATGGCCTTCGCCACCCGCATCCTGGGTATCGGCATCGAATCGGCCAACCCCGAAAACATCTACGCTGCCCTGGAAGTGGGCGGCGCCGCGCACAGTGGCGACGGAGGCAAGAGCTGGAAGATCATGAACAAGAACTTCGCCGGCGATGTGGACCTGTTGGACCTTCACGGTGTGGCCGTGGGGGCTGCGGACTCAGGGTCGGTTTTCATCTCCAACCGGACCGGCGTTTGGCGGTCCCGAGACCGTGGAGAAAACTGGCAGAACCTGCAGTTCGAGAACTTCTCGGGTATACGTTACTCCAGGGGTGTTCAGGTGGCCCCCGATAACCCCAACACGGTCTATGCCTGCGTGGGCATGAATTTCGGCAGCGAGGAAGGGGGTATCCTCCAGTCCACCGACCAGGGAGATACCTGGCACCGGTTCGACAAGGGAGTGACTCCGCGCAGCACCACCTTTGGGGTGGCCATCAACGCGCAGGCGCCGGAGCAGGTCTATTTCTGCAGCCGCCGGGGCCAGGTCTTCGGGACCCACGACGGCGGCGCTAGCTGGAAGGAGCACGCTGTCCCTGACACCGCCACCAACGTGATCAGCGTGGCTTGCGCCTCGGCCTAAGGTCGGGACCGTTGCATTTAAGCAACCATGGGAACCTCTTTCTTGTGATCCGCCTTCGGCGGACCATGCCCTCCCTAAAGAACTCTATATAGATGAAAGTTTTCTGGAAGGGGTTTGGGGAAACCTCTTTTACAAAAGAGGCTTCCCCAAGTTGCTCTAAGGTTCGCTCCTGTCCCAGTCGGGCAAGGCCCAATACCCCTCGAAAGGCACCTCAACCCTTGCCGCCAACCCTTGGGCCCGTTTCAGCCTTTGGATGTTGTACAGATGGGTGATGTGCTCGTAATACCTGTGCTGAAAGGTGGCTTCCAGGGTCACGTAGAACCGCGACGCATCGTTGGGGTCCCTGCGGAGCGCACTCGGATAGAGCAACGGATAATTCGCCCAGGGACCACCGCCTTCGAGCTCCAACTCCTTTGAGCGCAACGATCCCACCGTTTCACGGGATAGGATTGACCAACACATCGCCAGCCCATCACGAAGTTTGCCTTTGATATCGTCCACGTCCCAGTAATGGTCCTCATCCAGCCGGCGGTCATACTTGGGAGACGAGAGGATCTCTGGGTCCCCAACCTCCGGCAGTCCATCGGGGAAAAGCTGCCGGCCCCAACGTATCAGGAACCAACGGAAGTCTCCCGAGGCCATGTGGCTCAAGTTGCGCCGGATGCTCCACTTGCTCCATTCCCACCGTTCCGACTGAAAATCCAGCTGGCTTTCGGTCAAGCCTTCCACCTCGGTGGTAATCATGCGGTAGATATCGGTCTCAAACTGGGGAAACAGATTGGTGGCGGGCATGTCCTCTGGGAAATTCTCATCAGTCACTTGGTAACACCTCCACTTGG
>JADFJS010000151.1 GCA_022566155.1 Chloroflexota bacterium | reverse complement strand
ATGAAGCCCGAGCAGCCCTTGGAAGAGGTCAGCACCCCCGGCATCAAAACAATCGCGGACCTGGCCAGTTTCCTAAACGTACCCATCGCTAAAACCTTGAAAGCCGTGTTCTATATGTCCGACGGCGAGCTGGTCTTCGTTACCATTCGGGGCGACCTGGAGGTGAACGAGGTCAAGCTGAAGAACGCCTTACACTCCAACGACCTGCGCATGGCCAGCGACGAAGAAGTGAAAGATGCGGGCCTGGTGGCGGGATCGGCATCGGCCATAGGTATCACCGAGATCAAGCGGGTGGGCGATCCGTCGATAACTCAAGGCAGAAACTTCGTGGCGGGGGCCAACAAGCCCGACACCCATCTGCAAGGCGCCAACTACCCGCGAGACTTCCAACTGGACCTGCTAACCGATATCGCCCTGGCGCAGCCGGGCCACCTGTGTACCCGGTGCGGCCATACATTGGAATCCACTCGCGGCATAGAGGTAGGCCACATCTTCAAATTGGGGACATTCTACAGCGAGGCGCTGGGAGCGTCATACCTTGACGATGAAGGTCAACAGCAGCCCATCATAATGGGATGTTATGGGATCGGCATAGGCCGGCTCCTGGCGGCGGCCATCGAGCAGCACCACGACGATCAAGGGATCATCTTCCCCGCGCCCATCGCTCCCTATCAGGTCCACATAGTGGGGTTGAACCTGGCGGACGAGAAGGTGGCGGAGGCTGCCGAGGGCCTATATCAGGAGCTATGGGACCGTGGCATCGAGGTACTCTACGACGACCGGCCGGATCAATCCGCCGGCGTGAAGCTGAACGACGCGGACCTGCTGGGCCTGCCCGTGCGCCTGGTGGTCAGCCCGCGCAACCTGCGGGATGGGATGGTCGAGCTGAAGGAACGCGGCGGGGCAGAGGCCAGGCTGATTCCCCGAGACCAGATCGTGCAGGCTGTGGGTGAGGTACTGGACTCTTCCACCAACGCCTCTTAGGACCTGTCCCAACCGATCTCAGGGTTGAGCCGCCATGCCCCGGCGTGCTCCAAGGCCTCGTTTTCTCTTTCGTGGTAGACAGCACCCACGCCGGTTGACAGATTTCGTGGCCGGGAGACACCCCGTCCAACCGCGTGACCGGCTTTTGGGAACCCTTTAGCCTTGCTGCTGATCCCGGCCTTTGGCGGGAACCAATACCGACGCCAGGTAGCTAAAGTTCTCCTTTAGCTCGGGAGCGATGTTTCCGTCGCGGGAGCTGGAAAGCAGCAGAAGCAACCGCAATTGAGCGCCCAGGTCCGCCGCCAGCGCTCGTTTAGAACTCTCCACCGTATCGCCTTCCACCGGGACGCGGACGCCATGAAGAGGTAGCCGGGTCCGGGACTCTCCCGCCCAGTACTTGTCCAGGCTGTCCATGATAATGATGGGAATGTCCTTGGCCACCACGAACTGGCCGTCTGGAGGCGAGTCGGAAGGCCGCAACACATCCACCATCACACGGCCGACATCGCTATGGCTCATATGAAAGGTCGCCGCGCTGGGCAGGCTGGCACTAACACTACGCCAGGTCCAATCGTCCGGTGTAGCATGGTCAACCCCGGGTTCGATCTCCACGGGGCAGGCCAGGTCCTCGGCCAGGGTCCGGTCCTCCGGCTCTTTCATTTGCCCGCCTCCGGTTCCAGCTCCCAAGCAGTATAGACCTGGTCGGGCAACATTATCGGCCCCACCGCCTCCTCGTACTCCTTGACGTGCTTAGTGGTCAGGAGAGCGATGGCCTTCAGCATCTGAGGGCTTACCTTGATGCGCGCCCGCAGGATCGGCTCCCGCTCTTCCATCTGCTCGCCGAAAAACAGCACCGCCGAATAAAGGCTGCTGAAGATGTGCATGGAGTCGCAGTAGAAGGTGATCGGCTCCCCACCCTGGGGATCGGCAGCCTGCGTATCACCTGGGTTAACGTAGCTATCCTCCTGAGGGACCTGGTCCTCGGGGGGCACGTAGGGTCGCTGAATGATTGGCATGGGACCTCCGCTACATGGGGCTGGCGGCAGCAATTGAACCCCACGATAGAGCATGGGGGCCGCTGGCAGCCGCTGAAGGGCACAGACTGGACATATAGGCCCGGCCCAGGCTTATTATACACGCCGCTCTGCCCAACCGTTATTGAGGTACCCATTGAAACTAAGGCTAGTGGGGGATACAACTCCCGGTAATTTGGCCTGGGGTCATAGCCTAGAGAGGTCCCGGCCCCTTGCCGGCATCCGGAGACACGTTATTGCCGCCGCGAGCCAGATGGTATTGGCCCACGGCGATGGCCTCCCACTCGTGGGTGCTCTTGGCCTGGCCGATGAGACCCAACCGGGACATCACGGCATAGGCCAGCTGGTCACGGGAGGCGTTGGGATGGCCCGTTGCGGCCCCCCGCACTTTCTGGGCGGTATAGGCATGCAGTGGGAGGTCCCTGTCCCCGCACCACACGAGCAGCGACGACTCCAATAGCTCAAGGGCCGGCACGTGCCAGTGGATGCCGGAAGGGCGGCTATGGGCCACCGCCTCGGGCCGCCATTGTTCCACCAATCGGTCCAATTCCAAGAGCAATCTGGATATCCGGGATGCTGCATCCAAGCGCCTTCTCCCGGGCACTTGAATCAGGCCCGAATGGATCCCTTCCTGGCGGTGCATGACTGCCCAACCCGTCTCTGACAGACCCGCGTCCAGAGCCAGTAGGACATTCATATCGGTGATTCCTTTCGTTGCGTTGCGGGAGAGCGGCTAACGTCGATGCCAAGCGTGCGGCCTTCCACTTGGGTAGACAAAGTCCGCGAGCCAAGCGGGTTGAAGGCCACGGGTTTGGATTGAACCAACTGGTAGCTGTGGAGCGACACCGGGCTCAGGGCATTGGCCTTTTCCTTCCGCGGTTCGGAGCCCTGGTCCCATTGCCAGTCCGGGATCGCCTCGGGTTGGTGGAGACGGGTGTAGTAATAGCGGCCGCACTGAAGGCACAACCAGTCTCCATCATCCCACACCAGGTCTCCCAGGCATCTGACACAGGCCTTAAACCTGAACCAAGTCAATTCAAACCTCGTTCCGTTCCGACTTTGCCCCTCCACCCCTGCCTTTACCCTAGTCCTAGTTGGCCGCGTCCTTCCGGCTCCCCCGCCGACCACATCGTGTCTTACTCTGATCGAACCACCGACATAGTATCAGAACATACGTTCTACTACAATGATCGTATGTCACCCATCAACATTCAGAACGTCAGCCTGGGGCCCGTCTCGTATTGGGTGGTGGCGGCTTGACCGGGCCATCTACGAATCCTATAATGGCAACTCGAATGATGACGGTTTACCGTCACAAACGAGCCTACCAGCGAGGGCCCCACTTGACCGAAGCAACGGACCTTCCCCCGGACGATTCCATCGAGAAACTGACCGCCGATGCGGTCGAAGAGCTTGGCGGGATCGACGACCTGGAGCGCCTGGAGCAGTGGCGCGTAGCCTACCTGGGGCGCCGGGGCCGATTGACCCTGATCCTCCGGGGCCTGTCCCAGATGGACCTGGAGCAGCGCCGGGCTGCCGGGGCCCTGGGGAACCGGGCCAAACTCCAACTGGAAGAGCGCCTCGCCCAGCGTACGTTGGAGATCAACCAGACCCTCCTGGACCGTGCGGCGGCTCAGGACAGCATCGACGTCACCTTACCGGGCCGGTCTCCGGTTCCGGGCAGGTTGCATCCCACCACTCAGATCGTGCGCGAGATCTGCGATGCCTTTGTGGGCATGGGGTTCAGCGTTGTGGAGGGCCCAGAGGTGGAATGGGACCACTACAACTTCGAGATGCTCAATATCCCCCAGGGCCATCCAGCCCGGGACATGTGGAACACCCTTTGGGTGGACTACGAAGACCCGGCCGGCGAAAACGCCATGCTGCTTCGGACCCACACATCGCCGATGCAGGCCAGGGTGATGGAGAGCCGGGAGCCGCCCATAAGAGTGGTGGTGCCGGGCAAGTGTTACCGGTACGAGGCCACCGACGCCACCCACGAGTGGCATTTCCACCAGGTCGAGGGACTGGCAGTCGGCGAGGGCATCACGTTCGCCGACCTCAAGGGCACCCTCTACGAGTTCGCCCGGGGGATGTTCGGCGAGGAACGGAAGA
>JADFJS010000034.1 GCA_022566155.1 Chloroflexota bacterium | reverse complement strand
CGTGTTGGTCGGGGAACTCAAGAAGATTCCATATCCATCCACATAAATCGCCGATCGAGAGTATCCCGTGGACTTTGCCCTTCAATACACCGACGAGCAGCAGCACTTCCGCCAGGAGGTGAAGACCTGGTTGGATGACAACATCCCTGGGGAATTGCGGGATGGCTGGTTCCCCCAAGACCAGGACCCGGCCGTGTGGGAGTCGTGCCTGGCCTTTCGCAGGCTGTTGGGAGAAAAAGGCTGGCTGGCGCCCGCCGAACCGGCTGCGCAAGGTGGCGGCGGGCTCACGGATGCACACGAGATTGTCCTGTTGGAGGAGCTGGAGGATCGCCGGTTGCGGTGGTTCCTTGATACGCCTTCTCAGTCTCTGAAACAGGCCCTCCTGCCATGGATCAACCAACCCCACACCGGCGAACTGCTCACAGCCATCAACACGGGCTCGGTCCTGCTCTGGTACCCGTGGCTCGAGCAGGTCAAGGAGCTGGAGCTGGGTTCGATAGGGATCCGGGCACTACGCGACGGCGACGACTATATATTGAGCGGGAAAGGTCTGTTTACGGGTCACGGCCGGCGGCCCGATTACCTTTGGATCTTGGCCCTGGCCGGTCCGGAATCTGCTCCCGAGGAAGCCACTGCGGCGTTCCTGGTGCCGGGTGAACTGGATGGCATCGCGGTCCAAACCAACCGGACCCTGGCCCCAGGGGAAGCGATGGCGGTCAGCTTTGAGCAGACTCGCGTACCGGCTTACTGTCTCCTGGGAAACGACGGTGACGGTTGGCTGCTAACACGGGCTGCTTTTCTTGAAGAGCCGGCTAGCAGACTCCCTCGGCTGCAAGAGCACGATCTGGAAGCGCTCCTCCTGTTTGCCAAGGAGAATTTCCGGGAAGGAGTGCCTCTGCTGGACCATCCGGTGCTCCAGCAACTACTCATGGAAGCCCACATCGAGAGCCGGATCAACCAACTTTTTCGGATGCGGGACGCCTGGATGCGGTCCACCGGACAGGATATGACCTACCAAGCCGCCCAAACGGCCTTGCTGGAATCCCGCGCGGCGCGGCGCTTGTCTGAAATCTCCAGGGACGTTATGGGCGCTTATGCGCTGCTCGACCGCCGGGACCCACGGGCGCCCTCTTCGGGGACTCTGGAGCTTCAGCAGAGGATGAGCCTTGTCCACCAGAGCCAGGATTCCGGCGTGGAGGGATACGCGGCGGCCATTGCCCAACACCTTGGCATGGGAATGCCCCAAGACCTATCCCAAGACATATCTATGGAAACATCACCGGCGCCGAATCATCCTGGCGGCGCCACTGGAAAGCCGGAGCAAGCTGATGTATCATCCGATGTGTCATCCGCTGGACCGCTGCTGAAAAAGTAGCTGCGGCGCGGGCGATAAAGGCGAGAGAGAAGCACACGCAAGGAGATTCTGATGGACCTAGGCCTCAACGAGATACAGACGATGCTCCAGAACCTGGCCCGAGAGTTCATGGAGACCGAGATGCCCACAGCCCGTGTACTGGAGATAGACGACAGTCCATCGGGGTTCGCCGTGGAAGTGTGGGAGAAGATGAGCGAGATCGGCTGGCCGGGCATGGTGATTCCGGAGCAGTATGGCGGGTTGGGCAGCTCCTTCACCGACCTGGGCGTGGTCTACGAGGTCATGGGCTACTATGCTTGTTCCAGTCCCCACCTGTCTTCGGCAGTGCTGGCTTCTCAAGCAATCCTTGAGGCTGGAAACGACTCGCAAAAGCAAGCCCTATTGCCGGGCATCGCTTCTGGGCAGCAGATATTCGCCTTTGCCTATACCGAGCCCGAATACGCCTGGGGGCCGGGGTCGGTCCAGCTGCAAGCCACCCGTCAGAACGGCGGATTCACCCTCAACGGCACCAAATTGTTTATTCCCGACGCTAACATCGCGGATCAGATATTGGTGGTAGCGCGCACGGCTTCGGGGTCAAATCCCGAGGACGGGCTGACCCTCTTCGTGGTACCCAGAGAGGCCTCTGGAGTATCGGTCCGCGTGCAGTCGGGATGGCTAGGCCCCAAGGTGTGCGAGGTCAATTTCGACGGGGTGCAGGTAGCGGACTCAGAGGTAGTGGGAGCGCCGGGCGGCGCGTGGCCTGCCGTGGAGAAGGCATTCGACAGGGCCACCGCGGTGCTCAGCCTCTACATGGCGGGAGGCACCCAGCGTGTGTTCGAGATGGCCCGCGACTATAGCCAGACCCGCATCGCCTTTGGTGTGCCCATCGGCACATTCCAGCGCGTACAGGATCACGTTATCGAGGCGCTCAACCAGGCAGATTCCGCCAAGTGGAGTGCCTACGAGGCACTGACCCAGCTTGACGACGGCAGCCCCGGCGCCGCTGTAGCCGTCTCCCTGGCCAAAGCGGTGGCCAGCGACGGCTTTGCCCTGGCTTGCGACGCCTCTCACCATGTACACGCCGGCATCGGCACCGATCTGGAGTACGGACTAACCCAGTTCACCAAGCGGGCCCGCAACCTCCAACACTATCTGGGCGATGCCATCTTCCACAAGGCACGCATGGCCCGGCTCATGGTGACTTAGCGGCCGGCCAACGCAAGTTCGATAGTTTATCGTCCGAGGTCCACCCCCACTCTAGAACTCCGTACGATGCGGGAAGAACACAAGTCCTTTCCCCCGCGACGGTGGAAAGCCAAGTCCCTTCCCCCTTGACGGGGGAAGGTTAGGATGGGGGTGTCCGCTTGGATAGAAAACCAGATCGACAGAGAACTATGCTTTCCTCGTCTAAGCCTGCCTAACACGTTCCAGGTCAAAGCCGTAGAGCCTCGCCGCGTTTCCTCCCACCATCCTGGACCGTTCCGCCTGAGGTACCCCCTCCATGATCGTGTCGATAATCTCCCGCGATCTGGGGAAGGTAGACTCGGCATGGGGGTAGTCAGAGCCCCACATGATGTTGTCCACTCCTATGATGTCCCGCAAGCGTATGCCCACCGCGTCTTCCTGAAAGCTGAGGTAGACGTTGCTGTGGAAAACGTCGCTGGGCAGGGTATCCCCCTTGAAGCGGTAGGATGCCTCTTTTTGTCGTTCCACGTAGGTGTAGTCCATGGTGCCCAGCAGGTGGGGCACCCAGGCAAGCTCAAACTCCACGATGGCTACCTTGAGGCTGGGATACCGGTCGAACACCCCGGAGAAGATCATGTCGCATAGGGAGGTGGCGGGCCAAAAGACCTTGTTGGCGCGGTCGCTGGCGTCCCTGACAGACCTGGGGCCGGCGCCGCGGCTCCTACCCTCTCTCCTGGTTGCGGTGTGCAAGCTGAGGGGCATGTTCAAGTCCTGGGCCGCCGCCCAGAACGGCTCGTATTCGGCATTGTCGTAGCGGCGGTCTTCCGCCGGGTATTCGGTAATCATGGCGCCCACCAGGCCAATCTTGGCGGTACGCTCCAACTCCTTGATTCCATCTTCAACGTGGTCCAGATTGATCATGGCGATGCCCTTGAGCTGGTCGGGATGGGTCTGGCAGAATTCGGACAACCAATCGTTGTAGGCCCTGAATATCGCCGAAAGCAGCTCCGGGTCGGCCACTTTGAAAAAGAACAATCCCTGGGATGGATAGAGCAACTCGCCGGACACCCCGTCCAGCTTCATGTCCCTGATGTGCTCTTCAGGGTCGTAGCCGCCGACGTGTACGTCTTCAAACCTTCCCTCATGGGAGATCGTTTCCGGGGCCTCAAACCGGGTGCCTGCCCCCGATATGAGGCCGATGCCGGCGATCATCTGACCTCCCTCCACGATCAATTGGTCCACATCGCCCACCCGTTTCATGTGTGGGGCCCGCTCCCGAAATCTCGATTCGATCCTGGTAGTCCAGAGGTCCGGTGGCTCGAATACGTGCGAGTCCGAGGATATAACCACCTCGTTTTCCATACGGCCGCTCCTTTGGTTGCTTTCGCTCACTTGGACCCGTATCTCTGGTACGCCGCCCATTGTACCCCAGGTGAGACTTAATCGGGTAGCCGGGACAAAGGAAGACCATGGGCATCCCGCCACTGCATTGATATACTAGGGCGACAGATCTGGTGCATCTACCTTTTACAGTTTCGTAGTGGATGCGAGGAGGATCGGAAGATGGCTGACCGGGAGATGCTAGACCGGGCTTTCGAAGCGATCATGCGGCAGATGGTTGAAACGGGGCAGGCGCCCCACTACACGGAGTTGGCCAAGCAACTGGGGCTTTCTGTGGAAGATGGACGCCAGGTGCTGCACGACCTGATCGACACCGGCATCCCGGCATGGCTCCATCCGGACACGGATTACATCGTCTCCTTCCCTCCATTTAATAACATGCCCACCCAGTATCGCATCACGGTGGATGGGGAGCAAAAGTGGTTCGCTCAATGAGGGTTCGAAGCGCTGGCGGTACGCTGGCTGTTTCCGGGGAAGACAGTACGGGTGGATGCCCTGTGCCTGGACTGCGGGGAGCCCGTCTCCGTAGAGATGCGTGATGAAGAAGTGCTATCGGTCCAGCCCGACACGATGGTAGGGTATGCCTACAGCGAAATTGGGGGTTCCCCGGAAACCAGGCCGTGGCGTTGAGCCGGCATGAACCTCTTCCGGTCGGAAGAGCACGCACGCAACTGGGCCCGGTTCGATCCAGCTATGCAAGAACATTTGAGGCCGCTGTCTTACTACCTGGAACGGTTCAGCGGCGATCAGTTTCGCGCCCGTGGCCGGGCCGACTATATATCCTGGCGGGCGGCCCAGTAGAGATTAAGAATCAGTCTATCGGTGGGTCCTGGCCCGTGATCCCCCGTTGCTCCAGGTCGGCCAAGTCTGTCTCGTTTAGACCCAGGTGTTCCATCAGCACGCGGCGGCTGTGTTCTCCGAGGCAGGGCGCCGGAAGCCGGATGCTGCCGGGTGTGCGGGAAAGCCGCCAGGGCATGCCGGGCATCTGGTGAGTGCCGGCCTCGGGATGGTGCACCGTCTCAAAGAAGCCCCTTGCTTGTAGCTGAGGACTGTCCAGCACCTCCGACGCCTTGAGCACCGGGGCGCAGGGGATCCCCTGGCCCTGCAATAGCTCCATGATTGGATAAGCTTCCTTGTCCAGCGTCCAATCTTCCACCAGCCGGTCCAGGGCATCGGCATTCGCGAGCCTTTCTTCGGTTTTAAGAAAACGGGCGTCTTCCGCTAGTTCCTGACGGCCCATCAGGATGCAAAGCCGCTGCCACTCCGCATCCGAGCGTACCGAGATGGCCACCCACGAGTCCTCACCCTTACAGCGGTAGTTACCGTGGGGCGCCATCCAGCGGTCACGGTTCCCCTGCCGCTGCGGTACCCGGCCCGTCATGGTGTAATCCACCACGTGGTCGCCGATGAAGGAGATGGCCGCCTCCTGTTGGGAAAGCTCTATCTCCTGTCCTTGCCCGGTGCGATGACGGTGATGGAGCGCGATGAGCAGCGCGGCGAACCCCATCTCCCCGCCGATGGCGTCGGTATGCATGATGCCGGAGCTCAGCGGCACTCCGTCTTTGTACCCCAGCAAAGAGGTCATCCCGGTCATGGGTTCCGTGGTCCCTCCGTTACCGGGATAGTGGGCGTAGGGCCCCTGCAATCCGAAGGCGGGCATGCGAATCATGATTATGCTGGGATTTACCCGCTTCAGCTCGGCGTACTCCAGCCCAAAGTTGGCCATGACTCGTGTGGCGAAGTTCTCCGCCACTATATCTGAAATGGAAACCAGCTCCAGGAAGAGTCCCTTGCCTTCTTCGGTGGTCAGGTCCAGGGTGATCCCCAGTTTGTTGCGGTTAACCGTGTTGTAGTTCGCGTTGCGGTTGTAGGGGCGCTCTCCAGGGTTGTTTTCTGGGTAAGTACCACCGTTCCTGGGTGGGTAGCCGCCCCGCCAGACGTCTGGCCGTTCCAGGGCCTCGATCTGTATAACCTCGGCGCCCATGTCGGCCAGGAGCTGCGTCGTGAGGGCGCCGGCCCAAGCCTGCGTCAACACAACCGCCCGCACGTGCTGTAGAGGCAGCACTCTCTTATCCATACTCACTGGGTTAGACGACGCCCTCTGCTTGCCAGCCGGCCAAGTCCTGAGCACTGTATCCCAGCATCTGGGTGTAGACTTCCTCGTTGTGCTGGCCCAACAGTGGCGCCGCCGCCCGCAGGCTCCATGGTGTCTCGCTCATCCGGAAGGGTGCCCCCGGAATGACCACCGTGCCGGCCACGGGGTGCTGCTGCTCCACGAATGCGCCTCGGTCCTGCAGGTGGGGGTCGGACAACAGCCGGTCCATCTCCAGGTTCATCCCCACCAGGATGCGCAAGGGACCCAGGCCATGCAACAGCTCTTCCATGGTGTAGCGGGCTAACGTTGGGGCCAGCAGAGCTTCCAGCTCTTCGCCGTGTTTGCGGCGTTCCACAACAGAGGAAAATCGAGGATCGTCGGCCATCTCCGGCTCACCGAAGAACAGCCACATATGGCGCCAAGTCAGCTCATTGCGGATGTTCAGCGCCACGTATCCGTCCTTGCAGGGCAACAGACCGGCGGGATTGCCAGCGCGCCGGCGGCCCTGCGATTGTCCGGAATGCTGGGCGGCCAATATCTGGACGCCAAAAACGGAAGCGGACGCCTCCATCAGGGACACATCCACGTGCTGGCCTACTCCGCTGACGTCGCGGTAGCAAACGGCGGTCATCGTGCCCATAAATCCGCAGGTCCCGCCGTGGTAGTAGGACTGCAATCCGGGTGCCTTGAGCGGCTCGCGTTCCGGCAGGCCGTTCACGTAGCTGAGACCGGAGACGGCGCTTTCCACGATGTCCGTGGCCTGGTAATCGCGCCACGGCCCGGTCTGGCCGAAGGGGGTGATAGAGGTGAGAATGACGCCCGGCCGGACGCGTTCCAACTCCTCAAACGAGAGGCCCAGCCGGTCCAGGGTGCCGGGCGCGAAGGACTCGACCACCACATCGGCGCTGGAAACTAGCTCCAGTAACAGGTCCCTGCCCGCGGCGGTTTCTAGATTGAGGGTGATGCCGCGCTTATTGGTGTTGAGGTAGATGAAGATCCCGCCGGAGTCGGGGTCCGAAGTACCATCGGGAAACGGGCCCAGGCTGCGTACCTGATCTCCGGCCCCCGGCGGCTCCACCTTGATCACACCCGCGCCGAAATCGGCCAGCAGCTTCGCGCAGTAGGCGCCCGCCACATCGCCGGAGCAGTCAATCACCCTTAGGTCGGATAGCGCGCTTCGATCCCTGTTAGGAGATGTTCCCAGGCTCATGGCGCGTTAAGTTTGGTCGCCGAACGTAGTGTCCCGGCGCCGCGACCGCTCAATGCCCACAGCAGCATCTATGTCCTCCGCTCCTGTCTACCTTCGATGCCCCGTAGCCACGGAGTAGGTCCGGGAAGCGCTGAGAATGCCCGTGGGAATCCCCATCTGGTCCTGCTCGAGGTTGAGGGGCACCACGGAACTGCCACAGCAAGGATGGGCCACATTTCGTTCAAATGAGTGGTCCAGCGGCTCCCCTGCCCGCAATTGAAGACGGTTGAGCGGAACACCATCCAACCATCAACCGGGACATCATCAGGCTTTTGACGATGAATGGGAGACTAGGCCCGCTGATAGATCTGTAGGCGGTGGCGGTTCGATTCGGTTACGTACAGCTTGCCCTCGCCGTCCAGTCTCACGGACACCGGCCCCCAGAAGTATGGCTCCGTCTGTGAGGAGATGTGGTGGGGGGTGTTGTACTGAGGTGGAAGGTCCGGCGTCAGATTGGAGATCGCCCTGGTCTCTTTCTCTTCAAGGTTGACGTTCAGGTAGTCATGGGCCCACTTGGAGAGGGTGGCCTCCCCCCTGAGCATCTGCTGAAAGCTGCCGTCGGGACCCAGGACCTGCACCCGCTCATTGCCCCAGTCGGCGACGTAGATGTAGCCGTCCGAGTCCACGGCTACTCCCGAAGGCCGGTAAAATTGGCCGTCGCCCTCCCCGGACTCTCCGAAGCTGGCCAGGTGCTTCCCGTCTGATGTGAACTTCTGGATCCGGTCGTTGCGCCAATCGGCCACGTACACCTGCCCCGAATCGTCCACAGCGATACCCCAGGGAAGGTTGAATTGGGATGGGCCGCTACCCGCTTCACCCCACTGGGTGACGTATGACCCATTGGAATCGAACTTCTGGACCCGGCTGTTGTGCTGGTCCACGATATAGACGTTGTCCTGACCATCGATCGCTATCCCGGCGGGACCGTTGAACTCCCCGTCGCCGCTGCCGGAAGCGTCCCATTTATTGATAAAATTCCCGGCCGAGTCAAATATCGTGACCCGGTGGTGCAACTCATCGGTTATGTAAATCCGATCCCTACTGTCGAAGGCCATGGCCACGGGAGAAGAGAACTGGTCATCCGCGGGGCCGCCGCCTTTCCCAAACTCTCCCAGGTACTCCTCATCGTAGCTGCAGATGCCCACCCGCATCAGGTTCCGGCGGGCCGAATCGCAATGGTTCAAGACGAAGATGCGGCCGTCTTTGCTGAAGGCTACGTCGTAAGGGTTGACGAAACCACGCCCATTCTGGTTGGTGGTCAAGCCTATCGTCTTCACGTATTCCAGGGTAAACGTCTTGGTAGCGGCGTGCGTGCTCACTTTGGAGACCCCCTTTTATATGGGAAATCCCCCCGTGCCCCGGTTTCGATGGGGCTTGGGGGGATTTGCGATGGTTCGAAACCTAGGCCAGTTGGAACTCCCGGGTGGAGGTGGCCAGGCCAAGCATGGTGGCCACCCGCTGTTCGGCATCGTCGCCCGTCTGGTGGTCTGTCAGGTTCAGGTCTCCCTGACGCGCCGCGAAATTCACCAGAGATTTGCGGGTACTGTCGGAGACCATAACGGGACCCAATAGGTCCAGGCACTGGTCCACCAATTTCTCGGGTGAGAGAACGCCGCCATTTTCCGTAGCAAGGCGCTCAATGATCCGCCGCACACCGGGATTGTTGACGTTTGACATCTCGTGGGCAACGAAGTTAACCCGTTCGACCAGGGCGCCGCTGTCGACCCACTCTATGCCCTCGTGCCAACCCTCTACCGAAGGTGGCTGTAGGAGGCCCTGACCCATGTACACGGCCTGCCGGGCAACCTGCTCTATGCCCTGAGTGGGGGTGCGATAGCTTCCCGCCAGACGCACCGCGCCGACAACCAGCTCCACGGGCCCTTTGACCCGTGCGAAGCGTGCTTGATCCGACTTGAAATACTCGGAGTTGAACAGGGTCCGCAGGACCGAGCGAATCTCGTGATTCGAGTCCCAGTAGGACTGCACCATGCTGTTTATGAGCTGCTCACCTGCCTCATCCACTTCGTCGGCGGCGAAGAACTGGAACAGGCGGGTGCAGATAAAGCGGGCGGTGGCTTCCTGCCGGACGATGATCTCTATGATGTCGTCACCGCTGAAATTCCCGGTCTCGCCCAGAAAGGTCTTTTCCCCATCGTCGTGGTCGTAGTCCCGGTACTCGAAATGCCAGGCGATACGACTGTAAGGCCAGATGGAGTCACGGCTGGCCCGGCTAGCCATGTATTCCGCGTTGCCCAAGGTCCAACCGGTGAAGGCGCGGGCGCACTCCTTGACGTCCTGCTCGGTGTAGTTACCGATGCCCAGGGAGAAGAGCTCCAGGAGCTCCCGGCCGAAGTTCTCGTTGGGGGCGTCCTTGTGATTGTCGTTATTGTCCAGCCAGATGATCATTGCCGGGTCCTTGGACATCTCGACCATCAGCGTGGAAAGATTTCCCAGGCCATCGCGGCGGAACATATCGATCTGGTTCAGCAGCACCCTGGCCTGGTTGAGCTTCACGTAAGCGGTGGCGAATAGGCCGTGCCAGAACAAGGCCAGCTTATCCTCCAGGGGGCACTTTGTGGTGATCATCCGGTACATCCAGTAGGCTGCCGCGCCGTCCGCCAGGCGCAGTTCCGACTGTTCTGTGTGATAGCGGCGGATGATGTCGTCGGGGAGGTTCTGAGGGTCCCCGGGATGGAGCAATTCCTCCACCACGGCCTCATACCCCTTTTCGACATATTCTTCTAGCTCGTCCCGGGTGGCGCCGAAACCGGCCCGGCGCAGCAGGTGCGCCATCTGCCCAATCTCTTGGCTGCTCATATCCACTCCTTTAAGGGCCCTTATCCGATCTATACGTCTATACCTGTACGTCTACCACCAGGCCGGCCGGAATGTCTATTTGTCCAAGAAGTCGTGGGGCTCGAAGCGGCCGTTGACGATGGGGCCGGCGTCGAGTCCCAGCCAGCGCTCCAGAATGGTGGTGTAGGTTTGTCGAAAGTCGTTGTTGGCCTTGAGGTCCCCGTCCAACTGGTCCTCTTCCTTCAGGGACGGGTATTCGCCGTACATGCCGCCCTTCACCTTGTTTCCGATGATGAAGGCAGTGCCTCCGGCTCCATGGTCGGTGCCCGAGCCGTTATCCCGGATGCGCCGGCCGAACTCGGTCCATATGTAGATGAGGGTGTCATCCTCCCGGCCATGCTCTTCCAGGTCGGCGTAGAAATCGCTTACCGCCCCGGAGACGTCGTCCCACAGGCTGGCGTGTTGGGCCAATTCCCCGCCGTGGGTATCGAAGCTGCCGTAGGAGGTGTAGTAGATCCTGGTGCCCAGATCGGCGAACATAACCTGTGCGGCGTTCTTGAGACTCTGAGCTATGCCGTTAGGGGCGTACTCTACGCTTGATGTGTACTTGGCCGGAGCCGTCCTGAGTATGTCGGCTCCCTTCAAGGCATCCCGGCCGGTCTGTCCCAGGAAGTCGATCACGGCATCATGGGCTTCGGCGCCGCCGTACATCTGGGCGAAAGCCTCCAGGGCGTAGTGCTTCTCTTGCTCATCCTTCAGGTCGGGAAACAAGCCGTAGGTCTCCAGGTTCCCCACCGAGGCCACCGGCACTCCCCGGCAACTCAATGACCTGGGCAGGCCACGGCCAAAGTTAACGCCGGTCAGAACGTTTTCCGCGTTGGGGTCCAGCTCTCTCATGGCCCGGCCCAGCCAACCTTCCGTAGCGATCTTGTCGGGTTGGGCGGTGTGCCAGACGTCCATTGAGCGGAAATGGGACCGGTTGGGGTTGGTGTAGCCGATGCCATTTATCAAGGCCACTTTGCCCTGGTCCCAGAGGGACTTGATCGCGCCGGCATGGGGGGTAAAGCCAAAGTCATCGTCAATGGGCAGCACTTCCTCCGGCTTCATGTGGACGTTGGGCCGGAAGTCGTAGTAGAGGGGGTTGCCGTAGGGTATGATCGTGTTCAGGGGATCATTTGCGCCAATAAGCTGGATAACTACCAGGTTGGGGCTTTTCTGGCTGGCCACCATTTAACACCTCTCGTCGAGCTGTCTTTCGTACCGGGTTGTGCTTTTAATGCTCCGTTTTCGGCGTCTAATATCGAGTAAGCCGCCGTCCACAGAATCATTATCACTTTATTCTAGGCACCGCCCAATGTCAACCGATGCGGGCTCATTTTCGGCGCGTCTCAGGGTCATTCTGCCGGGCAGCCGGGAAGCCAAAACCACGGTATCATCGGCACCGATCCGTTGGGACGCATCGAATATGGGCCTCTACGCCAGCAGATAGCATCACCCATCTTTTGCCCAGGGGCATAGAGGGTCCACCGCGCCTGAGGATCCATGGATGTGCCGGCGAACAGGTACTTAGGGTTGTATCAGAACTCGGACCGTTCCATCGGTATCTTTTCGTTGGGTGATCAAGTGGTGGTTCCCCTGCTCGGTCCACAGCGTCACGTCGTAAATGTTCAGCGCGTCGGCCAGGATCACCTCAACGAATGACTGGTGGTCCGACTCCATCTGCCTGGAAAGCGCGGCTATCACTCCGGCGCAGCTCTTACCCCGGCCGTCGATGATCACCCATCCACCGCTGGAGCCGTTGCCCGTCACGGCCACCGTCTCGGGGAAGACGTTCACCTCGCCGCTCTTGCGCATGTCAAGCTGGCGCTTGAACTCCGCCACCGACTCCCAGGCCACGGAGCGGCCCCGGTCTCCATCGGCGCAAACGGCGCCCCGGACTCCCACGATGTCGGGGTTGATCCGCGCCAGTTCGTCCAGGTCTTCAATGCGGAGGTGGCCCGAAAGGGAGGTGCTCAACCCAAGCTCCTTGCCCTCCAACACCATCTCCTTCAGCTTGGTCTCTGGAATGAAATCGAACAGGTTTCTGCCATCCTTGGTCAGCGTGTCGATGAGGAACCCGTCGCACTGCCCTTCCTTGGCCAGCTTCAACATCAGGTATGGGTCCAGGCCATCGTAGAGGCCGTTGTCGGCGAAGAGGGACCCGATAAGCTTGGTATTGAAGCCTTCCATCGCTCGCCGGGCCTGGATCAGGATCTCCACCGCGGTATCGTAGTCGGTGTTGCAGAAACCCACCTTCACCGATGTGGCGTTCAATACGGCGGCGGCGTAGGCCGCCATGGCCACCGTTCCAGGCTGGCTGGGAACGACACCGAGGGTTACACTTACGTGCTTCTCCACCGGTATCTGGCTGCGCACCTGCTGCACCACCGACGGGTGCCCCGAGCCCACAAGTGCTTCCTGCAGGTTTTTAACGTCGACCACGTCTGCCCCGCCGCGGTCGGCCTCCAGGGCTTCTTCCACGTTTTGAACGCTTACCATCAACAGCATCCCGGAGAAAAATGCGTTGTTGTTGGTCAGCCAGGAGACCCGGTTATTCACCGGCTGGGCAGGTACCGTGGGGCGAGGCTTCAATGGCTCCAGCTCGCGCTTGAGCTCACTTTTTTCGGCCTCGGTCATGTCCGCCAGAGGGAATCTGGTGTGGCCGGCGGCCATCCCCATCAGCTCGGCCCAATACTTGACCATGGGGATGGGCAGGGCGCCGTTGAGCTTGGTCACGGTCCGGGTCCACCAGGTGTCGGATAGCTCCTTGATCCGCCGCAGGTGGGTCTCGTAGAATGCCTCGTCCAGGTCGCCCTTGGTTGCCCGGTCGATGAACTGAACGTAGTTATTGCTGCCGGGGATGTCGAACCGCCAATCCGATGTATTGGAGAACATCACCTGCTGTTGGAAGCCCAGCTCTTTCCCGCGCCAGAATATCCACTCGTCAGGTGTGCTGATGATGGCATCTTTGCCCAGAGATAGGTGGGTTTCGATGGACAGCTGCTGATTGAAGCTGGCCTCTTTAACACCCACCACGTTGGGGATCTGGCATAGTTGCTTGAGACTGTAGGGGTTCAACACGATGCCGAACTGGGGCGAGTTGTAGAACATGATGGCCATTGACGTGTTCTTGGCCAGGTACCGCACCCACTCGACGACCTGCTCTTCCGTCTTGGTCACCATGTAAGGGGGCGCCACGATGAGTAGGTCGTAGCCCATGGACTCGGCGTTGCGGGCCAGGTCCAACATGGCCCCGGCCGAGGTATGGGTGATGTGGGCGCCGATGGTCCATTGGCCCCTGGATTCGTCGGCCACGATCTCCATCACCTGCAATCGCTCTGGGTGGGTCAGGCTCCAGAATTCCCCCATTCCCCAGGTGCATCCCGCGCCCGCCGTACCCAGCTTGCGGATGTGCTGAATATTGCGCCGCAGTCCGCTTTCGTCAATCTGGTCATCTGGGGTGAAGGGCGTGATCAGCGTTGTCCACTGGCCCTTTAGGTTCTCCCAAGCCCATTCCTGAGCCTCTTCCTTGGTATAGGTGGCCATCTTGTATCTCCTCTGGCATCTGTTGGAATGCAATGCTCTCCAACGAGAAATTGTACTGCCATAGCAGGGGTTAGTCTACCGATTCCGGCAACTGAGGTTGGACCCCCGAAGTCGTGTTATAATCGCGCCTATCCTGAATCTGGTGAGGAGCCTGTAAACGATGACCCAGCAACAGATACCCAACCCGATCGAGCTTTACGAGGCGGTCTCTCAGGGATTCGCACAAGCCATACGGGGCGTCGATGCCGGCCAGATGAGCAACGCGACGCCTTGCACCGAGTGGAACGTGCAGGCGTTGCTGAACCATAACATCAACGTGGCCGGGACGTTCCACAGACTACTGACAGCAGGTCCCCAGGTCGAAGCCTTGGAGTTGAGCGGGCCTCTGCCGCCGGAAGGGCCGTTGGCCGCGTTTGAAGCCGGCGCCGCCAGGGTGCTGGAAGCGGCCAAATCCCCCGGCAAGCTGGAAGAGGAGCTCGACACACCCTTTGGACGAATGCCCGCGGGCCAGCTCTTGATGTTCCCATTCATGGACCTGCTGCTCCACCGGTGGGACCTAACCAGTGGGACAACCCAGACAAACACCATGGACAGCGGTTTGGCCGAGGTTTGCTTTAATATATTCGAGCCGATGGCCGATGGATTGCGCCCGCGGGGCATCTTTGGTGCGGCGGTGACCGTGCCAAGCGGCAGCAATTTTCAGGACAAGCTGCTGGGTCTCACGGGCCGCAATCCGTAGCCCCGATCACCGCCATGGCTCAGGCGGTTGTGTAGCTCTGGCCAAACTTTTCGCTGTGGGCTATCTCCGCCATGGACTTTCGGGCCACTCCGCGGCCGGCAAACCCCTCCTCCCTGTACCCAAAGGGCAAAATCGTGATCAGCTCCATCTCGGAAGGGATTCCCAGTAGTTCCTTCAGCGCGACCTGTTGCTCTTCGGCCCGCAATCCCACAAAGCAGGTACCCAAGCCCTCCGACCAGGCCACCAGCTCCATCTGTTGTATAACCCGACCGGCGTCTAGCTGGGGCCGCGCCGCATCCTCCATCACGATGGCGATGGCCAGGGGCGCCTGACCAAGAAAGGTCCCCTGGGTCGCGATGCCGCCCATGGTTTGGATCGTGGCCGGGTTCTTGATGACGATGAAATGCCAGGGCTGGACATTGCTGGAGCTGGGCGCCCAACGTCCGGCTCGGAGGATCCGGTTCAATACCCTGTCCGGCACCGGGTCCGGCTTGAAGTTCCTGACGGTCCGCCGCGACCTTATGCAATCATAGACTTCCATGCTCACCTCACTTGACCATAACCGTATATGCGGACGCAGACTCGATAGCCGGCGCACCATTCGCAGATACTCTAGCCGTTACGCTGCCGGCAGGCAAGACACGGCGCGCTAGCCCACCTCGGTAGCGACAGGCGATGATTCGATTGTTAGAATAGCGAAAATCACACAAACAGGAGATGAACCATGGACCTTGAGCTGAGTGGAAAGACTGCGATAGTCACCGGCGGCAGCCGCGGCATCGGGAAGGCCGTCGCCCGGGAGCTGGGCCGGGAGGGAGTGGATGTGGCTCTTGTTTCCAGGGGCCGTGAGGCGCTGGAATCCACAGCACGGGAGCTGGCGCAGGAAACGGGCAGGAGGTTCATACCCATCCAGGCCGACACGGGAAACGAGGAGTCGATACAGGCCATGGTCCAGCAGGCCGTGGCCGAGCTGGGCCATCTGGACATTCTGGTGAACGGCGCCGCCAGGGTTGGCGGTGGGGCCGCGCCGAAGCTTGCGGAGATCACGGCGGAGTACTTCTGGGAGGATATGAACGTCAAGGTGCTGGGTTACCTGCGCTGCGCCAAGGAGGCCGCGCCCCACATGATCCAGCAAGGATGGGGGAGGATCATCAACATCAGCGGATTGGCCGCCCGTCAATCCGGGTCGGTGGTGGGCAGCATACGCAACGTATCGGTGGCGGCCATGAGCAAGAACCTGGCCGACGAGCTGGGACCTCACGGGATCAACGTAACCGTGGTCCATCCCGGCCTCACGAGAACGGAGAGAACGGCGGATATTGTTGAGGAACTAGCCAGCCGGGAGGGTATCTCGACCGAAGAGGCCGAGGAGCGCATGGCCCAGGGCATCTCTCTGCGGCGCATGATAGACGCTCGGGAGATCGCCTACGTCGTCACATTCCTGGCTTCGCCCAAGTCTGTGGCGATCAATGGGGACGCCGTCGCCGTCGCCGGTGGGTCGGGCCGGGCGATCCACTACTGAGGAAATATGCCGAAGATGTGGTTCGACAGGCTCACCACGAACGGTTATATGACGGGCCACCAAGGTGAAAAGCTCGGCCACTAAAGTTGATAGCCGGGCCATTAAATATCAATATGCAGGGTCACAAAGGGTAAATCCGGGTCACTAACCAGGTGTGGAGTTCTTCGGTTCCGTTCGCCCTGAGCCTGTCGAAGGACTCCGCAGGTAAGATAACCGTACTGACATTGCCTGATGGCCCAACCTCGATAGCACGGAATATTAAACATTCGGCCGCAGGTT